>CANNEP010000116.1 GCA_947503655.1 uncultured Microbacterium sp. | reverse complement strand
TGTGCAGTACGGGCTCCTGTTCGCGATCAATTCGGTCGGTCTCATCGCCGGTAACCAGGCTGCCGCCCGTCTCGCCGCACGCTTCGGGCCGCAGTGGGTGCTCGCGTATTCAACCGTCGTGCTCCTCCTCGCCGGTGTCGCGATCCTCATCACCGACGCCCTCGACCTTGGGCTGTGGGGCACCGTGGTTCCGCTCTTCGTCTTCATGACGGCGTGTGGCTTCACGTTCCCCTGTGTGCAGGTGCTCGCCCTCGACCGCCACGGCAGCGCCGCCGGTACCGCGGCCTCGCTGCTCGGTGCCAGCAACAACGCCGTCGCCGCCCTCATCTCGCCGCTCGTCGGCCTGATCTCGGCCGGTTCGGGCATCACCGCGACCACGATGGCGATCGTCATGGTCGGCTGCGCGGTCATCGGCATCGCGTCGGTGTGGGCGTTGGTGAGGCCTCGCACGGTCGCGCTTCTGAATCCTTGACCGGTGACCTGTACTTCGCCCACGGGGAGAAGTCGCAAAAATATGCCGCGGTCGACACAATGGACAAATGACTCTTTCGCACCGCACCCAGACCATACTGTGGGGCGCGGGCCTCGCCCTCGTCGGCGTACTGATCGGTCTGCTCGTTCACGCAATGGGGCCGAGCAATTCGCTCGATAAGTGGTGGATAGAACTCCGCGTCGCGGCCCGAAACGACGCTCTTACGAGCATCGCGACAGCGCTGGACTGGGTGGGCGGTGGGTGGCGGGCGATTCTCGCGATACCGCTCATCATCATCGCGGTGCTTGCGCTGATGCGTCGGTGGTGGTCGGCGGGGTATCTCGTGGCGGCACTACTGTTGTCAGTCGCGTTAGTGCAGACGCTGAAGACACTGTTCGCGCGCGCCCGGCCGGAAGATATTTTGGTGGCCAGCGACTTTGGGTCGTTCCCTTCCGGGCACGTCGCTAACGCCACGACGTTGACCGTCGTGCTCATGGTGCTGTTCCCGCACATTGTGACGCGTATCGTTGGTGTCTTCTGGATCGTGATGATGGCATGGTCGCGCACCTATTTGGGGGCGCACTGGCTTACTGACACCATTGGCGGGGTGCTCATCGGAATCGGGGCTGCCGTAATCATGTTGGGTGTGTTCTTGCCACGCCTGCGGAGGGAGCAAGATGAACGCCACACTGCGCCGGTCTGAATCGCGCGACGCTGATGCGCTCACGCGAATTTGCCTACTGACCGGGTCATCAGGTTCCGACGCGACCGGCCGCTACAGTGACGACCGCGTGCTCGGCGACATTTATGCTGTGCCGTACGCCGTGCGCGACCCGCACTGGGCGTGGGTCGTTGACAATGGTTCCGGTGCCAGGGGTTATCTCGTGGCCACACCCGACACGACTGCATTCGAGAAGTGGTTCATCGAGTCGTGGTGGCCAGAGCGTGACGCGGTTTACCGCGCGAACGCGAACGCTGAAACCCTGTCGCTGATCGACGGCGTGCAGCGCCGCCGTGATGAAGCCGCACTTTTCGCCGAGACTTACCCCGCGCACCTGCACATCAACCTGCTCGATGACCTGCGCGGCGGCGGGTGGGGGCGCACCCTCATCGAGACCCTCGTCGAGCAGTTGCGGGCCGAGGGTGTTCCCGGCCTCCACCTCGTAGCCTCACTCGACAACGAAAACGCGCAGCGCTTCTACGAAAAGCTTGGCTTTGAGCGCCTCGAATCCGCGGCCGGTGCCTCCTACGGCATGTTGCTCGGCTAACCCCTCGGCTCAGACCTAAGCGACGAGCTTTCCATCACGCAGCCGCAGCGTACGATCGACGAGCCCCGCAGGCGGGGCAACGTGGGAGATCAGCACGACCGTGTGGTTGTCGGCGCTCGCGGCCGTTAGGAGATCGGTGAGGAGTGCGTCAGACGTATCGCCGTCCACACCGGCCGTCGGCTCGTCCAAGATCAACACCTCGAACCCACGCAGCAGGGCACGTGCCAGCGCAATGCGCTGGGCCTGACCACCGGAGACCAATGCGCCGCGCTCGCCGACGCGGGCGTCCAGCCCGCCACGCTCGCGAGCCCAGTCAGCAAGACCCACGCGCTCCAGAACCGCGAACAGCTCATCGTCGGTCGCATCGTCACGCGCAAATAACAGGTTCTGGCGAATGTCTTCGTCGAACAGGTACGGACGCTGCTCACACAGGCCGACGCGAGTACGCACGGCCGCGGGGGAGAGCGCGTCAGCAGCCGTGCCGCCGATCGTGAACGAACCGCGCACCTCCAAGAACCGCGCCAGCGCGTAGGCCAACGTTGACTTTCCGGAACCACTAGAACCGGTGATCAGCACGCGCTCACCCGGAGCAATCTCCAGGTCGGCACCGTGCAACACATCAGCGCCACCCGGCCACGAGACAGACGCATCGCGCAACGCAATCGCGGTACCCGGTGGTTCCGCCCCTCCGGTCTCGACGACAATGCCCGCGGGAATGTCATCCGGAACCACCGCGGCGATGCGCTCGGCACTCGCGCGCACGATGCGCCACGCGCTCGCGGCGGCCGGAACCGTCGCGAAGACATCGAACACCGCCATCGGTACCAGCACGGTCACCGCAAACCACGCCGGGTCAAGCGTGCCCGCAAGCACCGCGGGCGTGCCGACCGCCATCGCCGTGATCGAAGCGAGCCCCGCCATGAGCGAGACCACGGCTGACGAAATACCCTGGGCGCTCGTTGCGCGCGTCAACGCCGTGCGTAGCTCAGCATCAGCGGCAAACACCTGTTCGCGCGCAGCGGGCTCGGTGCCATACGCGCTCAGCACATCGAAGCCCTGCACATACGACGTGACGGCCTGCGACAGTCGAGCACGGGCATCCGCGATCGACCGCTCCGCGCGACCACCGGCGGCCCACCCGAGCGTCACCGCAATCGCGGTTGCCGCCGCGAGGCAGACGAACAGCGTGAGGCCAGCGAGCGGCCAGATGATTGTGACGACGGCAATGGCGCCGAGCGATACCGTAGCGCCGACGACGAGGGGCTGCACGACGCGCAACGACAGGTTCTGCAGCTCGTCAACGTCATCGACAAGCGTCGCGAGCACGCCTGACTGGTCGGTGCGTCCCATGCCGGCAGGGGAGAGTGGCGTCAGGCGGCGCACGATGTCAGAGCGGCTTTTCGCGAGCTGCCCGAAAGCCGCATCGTGCCCAGA
>CANNEP010000115.1 GCA_947503655.1 uncultured Microbacterium sp. | reverse complement strand
CGCTGTGGGAGCTCTTGTGCCAAGGCCGCGTAAACAACAACACCAACGCACCGCTACGCACCCTCGCTGGCGGCGGCAGCCAAGCGCACCGCGTCACCCGCAAAACCCCACGCGCCCGGCTGTACCGTGGTTCCGCCACCCGCACCAGCCTGCCGACTCCGCCGCGGCCACCCGCGCTCGGCGGACGCTGGTCGCTGCTCCCCGAAGCCGGCGAAGAGTCAGCGCAACGCGTCGCGGCGACGGCCTCTCTCCTACTCGATCGGTACGGCGTTGTGACGCGGGGGCCGGTGCAGAGCGAGCAGATTCCCGGCGGTTTCGCGCAGGTGTACCGCACGCTCGCGACGTTCGAGACGGCCGGGCACTGCCGCCGTGGCTACTTCATCGAGAAGCTCGGTGCCGCGCAGTTCGCGAGCAGTACAACGATCGACCGGTTGCGACAGTTCTCACAACTCAGCGACCCACCACCGCTGGCCGCCATCACGCTCGCCGCGACCGACCCCGCGAACGCGTACGGCGCAGCGCTCAGCTGGCCGGCACTCGACGGCGTCAAGCACCGCCCGGGTCGCAAGGCGGGTGGGCTCGTCACCCTCGTCGATGGCGAACTCGTGCTGTACCTGGAGCGCGGCGGCCGCACCGCCCTCGCCTTCACGATGGACGAAGACGTGCTCCGCGCCGCAACCACCAACCTCGTGCAGACATCGCGCGCCCGAAAGCTCGAGACCCTGACGATCGAACAGGTCAACGGCGAATTCGTCTACACCTCGCCCGTCGGCCGCGCCCTGCGCGACGCCGGATTCGTCGAGTCGACGAAGGGTCTCACCTTCCGCAAGGCGGGCCCCGGTGCCTGAGGGCGATACCGTCTACCGCACCGCGCACCACCTCGCGCAGGTGTTGCGCGGCGCGACGATCACCGAGTTCGACCTGCGCGTGCCCGGCGCCGCAACGGTTGATCTCACCGGCCTCTCCGTGACCGACGTGGTTCCGCGCGGCAAGCACATCCTGCATCACATCGGTGACTACACGCTGCACAGCCATTTGCGTATGGAGGGCACGTGGCATGTTTACAAGCGCGGAACCACGTGGCGGCGACCCGCTTTTCAGGCACGTGCCGTCGTTGGATCCGATGCCGTGCAGACGGTTGGTTTCGACCTGTCGGGCGTGAGCGTTGTGCCCCGCGAACGCGAGTACGAACTCGTTGGACACCTAGGCTCTGACCCGCTCGCCGCCGATTGGAACCCAGCGGCCGCAGCCGAGGCGGTTGCCACCGATGAGCGGCCCGTGCACGTCGCCCTCCTCGATCAGCGCAACGTCGCGGGCTTCGGCAACGAATACGTCAACGAAATGCTGTTCGTGGCGGGCATCGATCCGCATCGCACGGTGTCATTTGATGAAGCGTTCAAGCTCGTCACGACCGGCGAACGCATGATGCGCTCGAACCTCTCCCGCCGCGGACGTGTCTTCACCGGTGACGCGAGACCGGGCCGCGCAACGTGGGTATTCGGCCGCGAGCGCGAAAACTGCCGCCGTTGTTCCACGCCACTGCGCACCGACCAACTCGGTGCCGACGCCACGAAGCTCCGCAATGTGTTCTGGTGCCCCCGCTGCCAGAAATAGCCTGATCGCCACCCTTCGCTGGGAGAACGCCGAGTTCATTTATTCGACGGAATGAAAAATGCACGGGCACCGTTATCTCAGGTACACCCCTCTCGGATGGAGGAAAACGTGGGAAAGAACTACATCGATATCGAAGACGACAAGGGTCAGACACTTCGGTACCGCAAGCACGTCAACGGGCGCGGACTCATCGCGCACGGCGCGAAGGTTGACGCCGACGCCATCGTTGAGGCGGGCGCCTATATTGAGCCGCACGCACACGTCGCCGCTGGCGCACACATCGCGCGCGGAGCCTGGATTGAACGCGACGCGCAGGTAGGCCCGGGTGCCATCATTGACGCGCACGCGCACATCGGCCACGGCGCCGTCATCGGCCAGGGCGCACGCATTGGCGTTCGCACCACGGTCGGCGAAGGTGCAAGTATCGCCCGCGGTGCCCGCATCGGTGACGATGAGATCGTCCACCCCGGCATGCGCATCTCGACTGATCGTAAGGGCCTTTGGCTCGCGGCCTAGCCGCCACATACTCATCCCCGAGCGCCCCGCGTGCTCGGGGATTTTGTGTTTCTTGGGTGCGGATTCACCCAGCATCGTCGCGCGACGAAACCCGGGCGGGATACGCTGGGGGAATGAATTCTGCGCGACGTGGGCCGGTGGGAAAGTCCGGAAAGCGGCCGTCGTCGCACGCGAAAGGTCCGGCCGGCAAGGGTCGCGCGGCGAAGGGCTCTGCTCCGAAGGGTAAGAACGCCGCGAAGAACGGAACCACGGGCTCCGGAACCAAGAAAGCAGCTGGCAAGAGCGGCACCGGTAAGAACGCACGCAACTCGCAGGTCGTGTTTGATCTGCCGCCGGCACCGCGCACCGAGCCGTTCCGCCTCGGGTTTGTCGCCGGTGCGACGCCGGGTAAGTGGGTCTCCATTTGGCGCGAGCGGTACCCCGAGATCGAGCTCGAACTCATCCCGCTCGATGCCGCCAATACTCGCACCGCGTTGCTCGCCGGTGACATTGACATCGCGATTTCCCGCGAACCGTTCTCCCACGACGATCTGCACGTCATCGCGCTCTACGACGAGGTTGTCGGTGCCGTTGTCAGCATCGACAGTGCGCTGGAGTCGGTCGCTGAAATCACGCTCGATGACTTGGCTGGCGAAGTCATCATCGTTCCGCGCGATGACGCCGCGCACTTCGGCCCGATCGAAGGCACCGTGGAGCCGCGCTTTGACGCCCCCGCGACAACCGAAGACGCGATCGAAACCGTCGCTTCTGGCGTGGGCGTCGTGATCGTGCCGATGTCGATCGCGCGGGCGCACAAACGTAAGGATGTGACGTTCCGCCCGATCGTCGGTGCCGAACCAACTCATGTCGGCCTCGCGTGGGATCGCGCGAATGATTCCGCCGAGGTTCAGGCCTTCATCGGCATTGTGCGTGGCCGCACCGCGCAGTCGTCACGCGACTAAACACGCCAGCCAACCGCGCGGTCAAAAAACCGACGTCCCCGCAACGCCGGACCCGCGCAGTCGTCACGCGACTAATCGGGTCTAGAGAACTCCGCGGGCCAACTCGATCCGCTCGCGGAGGTAGCCATCCAGC
>CANNEP010000114.1 GCA_947503655.1 uncultured Microbacterium sp. | reverse complement strand
ACCATTTCGCAGCAGCCGCCTGATCGGCGCAGAGCGACAGCCTACCTCTGACTGCCGCCAATCTTTGCAACAGAGCCACCCAGTGGACATAAGCCTGTTCGGTTCGTAAGCTATAATGCAAGTAGCGTATGCGCTCACGCAACTGGTCCAGAACCTTGACCGAACGCAGCGGTGGTAACGGCGCAGTGGCGGTTTTCATGGCTTGTTATGACTGTTTTTTTGTACAGTCTATGCCTCGGGCATCCAAGCAGCAAGCGCGTTACGCCGTGGGTCGATGTTTGATGTTATGGAGCAGCAACGATGTTACGCAGCAGGGCAGTCGCCCTAAAACAAAGTTAGACATCATGAGGGAAGCGGTGACCATCGAAATTTCGAACCAACTATCAGAGGTGCTAAGCGTCATTGAGCGCCATCTGGAATCAACGTTGCTGGCCGTGCATTTGTACGGCTCCGCAGTGGATGGCGGCCTGAAGCCATACAGCGATATTGATTTGTTGGTTACTGTGGCCGTAAAGCTTGATGAAACGACGCGGCGAGCATTGCTCAATGATCTTATGGAGGCTTCGGCTTTCCCTGGCGAGAGCGAGACGCTCCGCGCTATAGAAGTCACCCTTGTCGTGCATGACGACATCATCCCGTGGCGTTATCCGGCTAAGCGCGAGCTGCAATTTGGAGAATGGCAGCGCACTGACATTCTTGCGGGTATCTTCGAGCCAGCCATGATCGACATTGATCTAGCTATCCTGCTTACAAAAGCAAGAGAACATAGCGTTGCCTTGGTAGGTCCGGCAGCGGAGGAATTCTTTGACCCGGTTCCTGAACAGGATCTATTCGAGGCGCTGAGGGAAACCTTGAAGCTATGGAACTCGCAGCCCGACTGGGCCGGCGATGAGCGAAATGTAGTGCTTACGTTGTCCCGCATTTGGTACAGCGCAATAACCGGCAAAATCGCGCCGAAGGATGTCGCTGCCGACTGGGCAATAAAACGCCTACCTGCCCAGTATCAGCCCGTCTTACTTGAAGCTAAGCAAGCTTATCTGGGACAAAAAGAAGATCACTTGGCCTCACGCGCAGATCACTTGGAAGAATTTATTCGCTTTGTGAAAGGCGAGATCATCAAGTCAGTTGGTAAATGATGTCTAACAATTCGTTCAAGCCGACCGCGCTACGCGCGGCGGCTTAACTCCGGCGTTAGATGCACTAAGCACATAATTGCTCACAGCCAAACTATCAGGTCAAGTCTGCTTTTATTATTTTTAAGCGTGCATAATAAGCCCTACACAAATTGGGAGATATATCATGAAAGGCTGGCTTTTTCTTGTTATCGCAATAGTTGGCGAAGTAATCGCAACATCCGCATTAAAATCTAGCGAGGGCTTTACTAAGCTTGCCCCTTCCGCCGTTGTCATAATCGGTTATGGCATCGCATTTTATTTTCTTTCTCTGGTTCTGAAATCCATCCCTGTCGGTGTTGCTTATGCAGTCTGGTCGGGACTCGGCGTCGTCATAATTACAGCCATTGCCTGGTTGCTTCATGGGCAAAAGCTTGATGCGTGGGGCTTTGTAGGTATGGGGCTCATAATTGCTGCCTTTTTGCTCGCCCGATCCCCATCGTGGAAGTCGCTGCGGAGGCCGACGCCATGGTGACGGTGTTCGGCATTCTGAATCTCACCGAGGACTCCTTCTTCGATGAGAGCCGGCGGCTAGACCCCGCCGGCGCTGTCACCGCGGCGATCGAAATGCTGCGAGTCGGATCAGACGTCGTGGATGTCGGACCGGCCGCCAGCCATCCGGACGCGAGGCCTGTATCGCCGGCCGATGAGATCAGACGTATTGCGCCGCTCTTAGACGCCCTGTCCGATCAGATGCACCGTGTTTCAATCGACAGCTTCCAACCGGAAACCCAGCGCTATGCGCTCAAGCGCGGCGTGGGCTACCTGAACGATATCCAAGGATTTCCTGACCCTGCGCTCTATCCCGATATTGCTGAGGCGGACTGCAGGCTGGTGGTTATGCACTCAGCGCAGCGGGATGGCATCGCCACCCGCACCGGTCACCTTCGACCCGAAGACGCGCTCGACGAGATTGTGCGGTTCTTCGAGGCGCGGGTTTCCGCCTTGCGACGGAGCGGGGTCGCTGCCGACCGGCTCATCCTCGATCCGGGGATGGGATTTTTCTTGAGCCCCGCACCGGAAACATCGCTGCACGTGCTGTCGAACCTTCAAAAGCTGAAGTCGGCGTTGGGGCTTCCGCTATTGGTCTCGGTGTCGCGGAAATCCTTCTTGGGCGCCACCGTTGGCCTTCCTGTAAAGGATCTGGGTCCAGCGAGCCTTGCGGCGGAACTTCACGCGATCGGCAATGGCGCTGACTACGTCCGCACCCACGCGCCTGGAGATCTGCGAAGCGCAATCACCTTCTCGGAAACCCTCGCGAAATTTCGCAGTCGCGACGCCAGAGACCGAGGGTTAGATCATGCCTAGCATTCACCTTCCGGCCGCCCGCTAGCGGACCCTGGTCAGGTTCCGCGAAGGTGGGCGCAGACATGCTGGGCTCGTCAGGATCAAACTGCACTATGAGGCGGCGGTTCATACCGCGCCAGGGGAGCGAATGGACAGCGAGGAGCCTCCGAACGTTCGGGTCGCCTGCTCGGGTGATATCGACGAGGTTGTGCGGCTGATGCACGACGCTGCGGCGTGGATGTCCGCCAAGGGAACGCCCGCCTGGGACGTCGCGCGGATCGACCGGACATTCGCGGAGACCTTCGTCCTGAGATCCGAGCTCCTAGTCGCGAGTTGCAGCGACGGCATCGTCGGCTGTTGCACCTTGTCGGCCGAGGATCCCGAGTTCTGGCCCGACGCCCTCAAGGGGGAGGCCGCATATCTGCACAAGCTCGCGGTGCGACGGACACATGCGGGCCGGGGTGTCAGCTCCGCGCTGATCGAGGCTTGCCGCCATGCCGCGCGAACGCAGGGGTGCGCCAAGCTGCGGCTCGACTGCCACCCGAACCTGCGTGGCCTATACGAGCGGCTCGGATTCACCCACGTCGACACTTTCAATCCCGGCTGGGATCCAACCTTCATCGCAGAACGCCTAGAACTCGAAATCTAACGTCCGTTCGGGCATCGAGGTCCATGTCGGGGTGGGACGGGCCCGTGGCTTCAAGATCACTTGCAGTCCGACCGCGATGTCTTGGTTGCGCGAGAGGTTGTCGATATGGCTCTGTTGCAAAAATCGTGAAGCTTGAGCATGCTTGGCGGAGATTGGACGGACGGAACGATGACGGATTTCAAGT
>CANNEP010000113.1 GCA_947503655.1 uncultured Microbacterium sp. | reverse complement strand
TTCATCATCGACGCGAACGGCAAGCGCATCAACATTCGTGTGGACACGCACGCCGGCACCGTGTACTCGCCGCAGGGAACGAGCCTCGAGTTCTACGCCGACGGCGGCCACCGTTGGGAGAACCGCATCGCACAGCATGCGGCCGCTGGTGACTTCCGCATCTGGGCTGAGCCGGAAACGGGTGGCGAAACGTACATCCCACACGCCCCGGAGAAGCGCGCACGCTCGACTCAGATCCTCGCAGAGACCGCTGACCTCTTCGGGTACGACCTCGTACCGCGTGGGGCGCAGCGGTTTGCAGATGGCGGCGTAAGCCCCCAGGTCGCTTACGCTGACCGGGCTCCCGAACCACGTGGAGGCGTGAACATCACCATTGTTAACCCCATCGTTCGCGACCTCATGGAGGAAGCGATGGAAGCCGCTGATCTCGCCGGCGTTATGTTCGGCATTTAGTTCGCATGCAATGAACAATCGTTGACGAAGCGCGGTAGACCGGCCACTAGGCCAGCGAGCCGCGCTTCGCTCATTCCGGCGACGCCAACAGTCCGCGAAAAGTCCGCAGAAACCCCCGTCACGAGCACACAACCACAGGCACTAACACGCAAGATTCCGCGGAATTACAGTGTTCTCATGCACTCACATGATCGCTCGTCTAGTGGCATGCCATACGTCAACTACCGCTAAGCGGATGTGAATTTCAAACGGCCTCGGTGACTAACACCGGGGCCGTTTCGCGTTTAGGAGTTACGGGGCGTCGAGATCCGCGGCCATACCGCGAAGAAAGTCGATCACCGTCTGGCGCTCGTCGGGTGTGAGCCGCATGACCGAGGGCACGCGCTTCGCATGCTGACGCCCGACCGATTGCATAGCTGCCTCGTGGGTTTCGGGCGTGATCGCGATCGCCAACGCGCGCCGATCGGTCGGATGCGCGGAGCGCGTGACGTGGCCTCCGGCCTCAAGCCGGTCAAGAAGCTTCGTCGTCGACGCCGTCGAAATACCGAGGTGCGCCGAAATGGAACCAGGGGTCGCCACGGTATTAGTGTGCAGGCACGCGGCCAAAAAGTGGAGCGCCCGCATATCGGTGTCATTGAGCTTCATGTAGCGACGCGACGCTTCGGAAATGCGTTGCTCAGCGGCACGCAGTGCGCCGAGCGCCTGCATGACTTCGCTGACCTGCGCGATGTCATCGGCAGACATGGCGGAGCGATCGACCAGCCGACCGGTCGGGTCGCTGGCGTCGAGGCGATAAATATTCGCCCCGGTCACACCGTCTTCCGCTGCCATGCCTCTAGCATATTCGATCACTCGCGAATATTATTTCTTGCTAGGCTAGCAATCTGTTCGGCGAGAGATCATCGCCGATCGTCTCAACGCAGCCAACACCGAAACGAGAGAGCATGTCCAGCCCCAAGAAATGGTTCCGGATTCTCATCCCGGCCCTGCTGATCCTCGCCTGGTTCACCGGCGCCGGGCTCGGCGGTCCGCTGTTTGGCAAGGTCGATGAGGTGTCGTCGAATGATTCGACGGCCTACCTCCCTGACTCGGCAGACGCGACCGCGGTGCAGAAGGTGCTCGGCGACTTCAGCGGCGAGAACGCGATTCCGGCGATCGCGATCTTCACCAGCGACAGCGCCCTCACCGATGCTCAGCTCGACAGCATCACGACGGCACTCGAGGCGGCACCCGAGATCGCCGGCGTGAACGACAAACTCTCCCCCGCGATCCCCTCCGAAGACGGCATGGCGGCCCAGGCCTTCATTCCGATCGACGCTGACAGTGATGTCGGTGACGTCGTGATGGAGCTCAGCACCCAACTCAAGACCGATGTCGCCGACGGCATCACGGTCGCCATCACCGGCCCCGCTGGCTTCACCGCCGACCTCATCGCTGGCTTCTCCGGTATCGATGGCCTCCTCCTCGGCGTCGCCCTACTCGCCGTGCTGGTCATCCTGATCCTCGTCTACCGCTCGCTCCTGCTCCCGGTCGCTGTGCTCTCGACGAGCCTGTTCGCCCTCTGCGTCGCCCTGCTCACGGTGTGGTGGCTCGCAAAGTGGGGCGTGCTGCTGCTCAGCGGCCAAACCCAGGGCATCCTGTTCATCCTGGTGATCGGCGCGGCGACCGACTACTCACTGCTGTTCGTCTCCCGCTTCCGCGAAGAGCTGCGCGTCACCGAAGACAAGTGGCAAGCCACGATGCGCGCATGGAAGGGATCAGTGGAACCAATTCTCGCGTCGGGCGGGACGGTGATTGCTGGTCTGCTGTGCCTGTTGCTGAGCGACCTGAAATCGAACAGCTCGCTGGGCCCGGTCGCGGCGCTCGGCATCGTCTTCGCGATGCTCGCTGCCCTCACACTGCTGCCGGCGTTGCTGTTCACCTTCGGTCGCGCAGCGTTCTGGCCGCGTCGCCCCCACTACGAGCCAGGCGTCGTCGAAGCCGAACAGGGCATTCCGCAAAAGGGCGTCTGGGCGTGGCTCGCGCGCCAGGTTCGCAAGCGTCCGCGCGCGATCTGGATCGTCACGACGCTCGTCCTGCTCGTGGGCGCGGTTGGCGCCACGCAGCTCAAGGCCGACGGGGTCGCTCAGTCTGAACTCGTGCTTGGCACGTCAGAGGCACGCGACGGCCAAGCCGCCCTCGGCGAGCACTTCCCCGGTGGTTCCGGAAGCCCCACTTACATCCTGACGCCGGAGACCGAGCAACAGGCGGTCGTCGACATTTTGCTGGGGCATGACGGCATCTCGAGCGTCTCGATTTCAGCGAAAGACTCAGTGACGGGTTCGGCGTCGGTCGCCGCTGACGGGATCGTTGCGCAGGGCCCTCCGGGAACGGAACCGCCGACACCGACGGTCGTGGATGGCAACGTATTGCTGCAGGCAACGCTCACCGACGCGGCCGACTCGGAAGCCGCGGCGACGACCGTGCGCGACCTGCGCACGCAGCTCGACGGCACCGGCGCGCTCGTCGGCGGCGTGACCGCAACGGCCATCGACACGAACGATGCGTCGATTCACGACCGCAACCTGATCATTCCGCTGATCCTCGTCGTGATTCTTGTCATTCTGATGCTGCTGTTGCGGTCGGTCCTCGCGCCGGTGCTCCTGATTCTCACCACGGTGCTGTCCTTCGGAACAGCCATGGGTGTGTCAGCTCTGATGTTCAACGGGGTCTTCAACTTCCCCGGCGCCGATGCCGCGGTTCCGCTCTTTGGCTTCGTGTTCTTGGTGGCACTCGGCATCGACTACAACATCTTCTTGATGACGCGCGTGCGCGAAGAGTCGGTCAAGCACGGCACACGTCACGGCGTGCTGCGCGGCCTCGCGATCACCGGCGGCGTGATCACATCGGCTGGCCTCGTCTTGGCGGCAACGTTTGCGGCGCTGTCGGTGATTCCGATTCTGTTCCTCGTGCAGCTCGCGTTTATCGTCGCGTTCGGCGTGCTGCTGGACACGTTCATCGTGCGATCGCTGCTCGTGCCCGCACTCACGTACGACATTGGCCCCGCGATTTGGTGGCCGTCGAAGCTGGCACGCGCTGATCAGCCCGAAGACCCGGCCGTCGACGGCGAGCCGGTGGCCGCTAGCGCAAAGTAGACAGAAGGCGATCGCCGTGGGGTGTCAGTGCACAGCTGACACCCCA
>CANNEP010000112.1 GCA_947503655.1 uncultured Microbacterium sp. | reverse complement strand
AGTTTTTACAGGGGGCGGTAAACATCGGCGAGGGTAATACCCTTCGCCAGCATCAGAACCTGGGCGTGGTAGAGCAACTGGGAAACTTCCAGCGCGAGGTCGTCGTTTGACTCGTACTCGGCAGCCATCCAGGCTTCAGCAGCTTCCTCCACGACTTTCTTGCCGATGGTATGCACGCCGGCTTCCAGGAGTTCGACCGTGCGAGAACCAGATTCTCCCGAGGTCGCCTTGTCGCTGAGCTCTGCAAACAAATCGTCGAAGGTCTTCACCCTCTTAGGGTACTAGTGGTTCCCGTGCCGGTGATACGCCGTTGCACCCAAACCACGAAGTGTGACGATCGCATCATCAGGATCGGCCGCACCAAACACCGCTGAACCCGCCACAAACGTGTCAGCGCCGTTCTCGGCGGCGATGGCAATCGTGTCGATATTGATGCCACCATCAACCTGCAACCACACCTCGGAACCCACCGATCGCGCGTGAGCAGCCAATGCCGACAGCTTCGGCATGGTCGCCGGCATGAATGACTGCCCGCCAAAGCCGGGCTCCACCGTCATGACGAGAATCTGGTCGAACTCATCGAGGATGTCGTACAGAAACTCCGCCGGTGTTCCGGGCCGCAGCGCGATGCCCGCACGCGCGCCAATGTCGCGCACGCGCCGCGCCGTCGCGATCGGGTCGACCGTCGCCTCCGTGTGAAAGGTGACGGAAGCAACGCCCAGCTCTGCGTAAGCCGGTGCCCATTTGTCGCAGTCGTTGATCATGAGATGCACATCCAGCGGCACCGGGCTCGTATCTTGAACGCGCTGGGTCATTTGCGGACCGAACGTGAGGTTCGGCACGAAGTTGTTGTCCATGATGTCGACATGCACAAAGTCGGCGTTGCCGATGCGCTGCAGGTCACGCTCCATGTTGACAAAGTCGGCCGACAGGATGCTGGGGTTAATGCGCACGTCGCTCACGCCTCCCATTATGGCCGGGCTCACGCCTTCTTCTGGAGTAAAGCTAGAAACATACCGTCGGTGCCATGACGGTGCGGCCACAGTTGGGCGCGCCCGGAACCATCGGCTGGCGCAGGCAGGTCAAGTTCTGTGAGCGAGACGGCCTGCACCGCAGCCCGCGCATCGAGCTCATCAAACTCGTCACCCACCGCGCGGCGGAGGTGCGTGAGCACGCCGTTTGTCTCAGCAAGGTGCGGTGAGCACGTGACGTACCCAATGGTGCCGCCCGGTTTCAGCGCCATGAGCGCCGCATCGAGCAGTTCAAACTGCAGATCGGCGAGATCAGCCACGTCGCCAGGTTGTTTGCGCCAACGGGACTCCGGGCGTCTACGCAACGCGCCGAGGCCCGTGCACGGCGCATCCACCAGAATGCGGTCATACGTGTTCGGGCGCATCGCGGCGAAGTCACGACCGTCTTCTTCGTGCACCGTGACGTCGAGCGGAATACCCGTCAGCGCCTGACGCACAAGGCCCGCTCGCTTGGGCGTGACCTCATTGGCCTCGAGCGTTGCACCGGCAGCCAGTGCCTCCGCCGCGAGAATGGCGGTCTTGCCGCCGGGGCCCGCGCACAGGTCAAGCCACTTCTCCCCCGGCTTGGCGTCGCCGTGGCGTGCGAGCGCCAGTGCCACGAGCTGCGACCCTTCGTCTTGCACGCGCACGCGTCCTTCAGATTCCCGCACCATCGTCGCCGGGTCGCCGCCGGGGCTGACAAAGCCCACGGGCGAACCCGTCGTGCGCGTTGCGTCTTCGGGAATCTCAGCAAGGCCCGGGAGGGCCGTCATCACGACCGAGGGCGAGGCGTTGTCAGCGGCGAGCAGTGCGTCGAGTTCGTCTTCACGCCCTTCGGCGGCCAGCGCGCGACGGAACGCACGAATCACCCATACCGGGTGCGATGCGGTGACCGACAGTCGTTCATCATCGGAGCGTGCGGCATCTTCCAGCCGGGTCATCCAGGTGTCGAAGTCGGCCTCAACAACCCGGCGCATCACGGCGTTCGCGAACCCGGTGGCACGTTGGCCGACCATGTCACGCACGAGCTGCACTGTTTCGTTGACGGCAGCGTGGTCGGCTACACGGGTCGCGAGCACTTGATGCACGCCCAGGCGCAACGCGTCGCGCACGGCCGGCTCAACACTGTCAATGCCACGTTTCGAGGCCATCTCGATGATCGCGTCGTACGTGCCCAGGCGGCGCAGCGTGCCGTACGTTAACTCAGTGGCGAAACCGGCGTCTTGCGGGCTGAGGGCCTGGCGACGGATCGCCACGGGCAACGCCAGGTTGGCGTACGCATCCGATGTTGACACGGAGTGAATGACTTCGTAGGCGACGCGGCGTGCGGGAGCGGCGTAGGTGGTCATGATCCTGCCTTCAACGATTCGATGCGGAGCCCGCGCCACCAGTCTGCGGCCGCCATCGCGGCTTTACCAGTGGGTTGCACGGTCACGAGAGTAAGTGGAGCGGTAGCGGTGCCCACGATGACAGCTTTGCCATCAAGACGGATTTCACCGGGAGCCGGCCGTTCCACACTGCCGGAGCGGGCCGCTCGCAGCACTTTGAGCGGCGCACCGTGAATGGTCGTGAAGGCGCCGGGCTCGGGCGTCACGCCGCGCACGTACGCGTACACAGCACCGGACTCCTGGTTCCATTCAATGCGCCCATCTTCGCGGTCGAGCTTCGCCGCAACTGAGCGCTCACCGCTCTGCGCGACGGCGACGGCGGTGCCAGCTTCGATATCGCGAACAACGTCAGCAACGATGGGTGCCCCGAGTTCGGCAAGTTCGTCGAGGAACTCGCCTGCGGTGGCATCAGCGGGCACCGGAACCTCGTGGCTGGCAAAAATATCGCCAGCATCAAGAGCGGCAACGAGTTGGAAGACGGCGATGCCGGTGACGGCGTCGTTAGCCATCATCGAACGCTGTACAGGCGCGGCACCGCGCCACAGCGGGAGCAGCGAGAAGTGCAGATTGATCCAGCCGTGCGTCGGAGCACTCAGCAGCGGCTCACGAACGAGCCCGCCATACGCCACGATGACACCGAGATCCACCGCATAGGCGGTGATCTCAGAGGTCGCGTCAGCATCGAGCCTTGCGGCCTTGATGACGGGAATGCCCAGCGCCGCAGCGGCATCGGCGATCGGAGACGGCGTCATAACCCGCTTGCGCCCGAGCGGAGCGTCCGGGCGTGTGATGACCACAGCCACGTCGTGCCCCGCGGCGACCAACGCCCGAAGCGTGGGTACAGCAACGGCGGGCGTGCCAGCAAATGCAATACGCATGGGAGTCCTTAAAGTTGCGGATCGGCAACGTCGGTGCGCAGCTTAAGCGTCGCACGCGGGGGTCGATTCGGGCGGGTGCGAGTGCTGCGCCGGCCGGCGACAGCCGCAGCGATAACACTCGCACGAAGGGAAGTCACGACGGCATGGCCTAGCGCATAGTCGTAGCGAACGAGAGTGCGAGCCAGCTCGTCGCCGTTGCCGTCGAGCGGTAGCGGGCCAAGCACGGCGTCACGCGCCAATTGGGGTACGTCGTCACGAAGCTTCGCGAGTGCAGTGCTGAGCGATTCGTGGTCGCCCTCGAGCATCGCGACACGAGACGTGGGAGGCATCCGCAGCGGCGCACGCTCGGCAAGCTCGGACTGGGCAAATGCCGCGTGCGTCCACGTCGCAAACGTGCGCGCGATGTCTCCGGTCACACCAACGAGGTGCACGGGAGCGCCGGGTGCGGCGAGAGCGGCGGCGTT
>CANNEP010000111.1 GCA_947503655.1 uncultured Microbacterium sp. | reverse complement strand
GGGTCTGCGATGAACGACGACGTTGTCGAGAGCACCGCGGCCACGGAGAGCGCTCCGCAACCACTGACGACCGGAAACTTCGGCACCAACCTGATCAACGACCAAGCACTCAGTGCCCTCGTGAATCTGTTGTTGACGATGCAACCGGGCCAGCAGCTGCCCAGCGAGCGCGATCTCACCCAGCAGCTCGGGCTCAGCCGCAATACCCTGCGCGACCGCATCGCTCGACTCGAGTCGATGGGGGCGTTGCAGCGCAAAGAGCGCCTCGGAACCTTTTACACCGGTGTGCAACCACGGCAGACCGGTGACGTGCTCGTTTTGAGCATGATGTTTCACCAGATGACCCTGGAATCACTGATTTCGGTGCGCCACGCCCTGGAGCGCCAGGCGGCCGTAGAAGCGGCGCGTATTGCGACCGACGAGACACTGTATGCCCTCGCCGCGAGCGCCGCCGCTATGCACTCGACCGTTGATGGCCGGGAGCTTTTTGACGCCGACGTCGCATTTCACCGGGCACTGTTTGCTGCCTCTGCCTCCCCTGCCCTCGAGTTTTTCTCGCAGGCATTGCAGCCCATTTTGCAGGGCACGCTGCAACACCTGACGCTCGCGCAAGACTTTGAAACAATGCGCGTCGTGCACGACAACATCCTTGTGGCAGTCACGGCTGGCGACATTCACGGCGCCACTGAAGCGATCGACGCGCACTTTGCGTGGCTCGACGTGCTTCGCGCTCGCGAACGCGAAGCCAACGGCGCCGACACGAACGCACCCGCGCAACCGTAGGTTCCACTCAATACAGAAGCGGCGCCAGCTCGATGCTGGCGCCGCTTCTGTATTCGTGGTTACTGCGCGTGCGCGGGCGGAGCGGAGCTCTGCACGAGTCCGCCATCAACGGGCAGGCACACGCCGTTGATGTATCGCGACTCATCCGACGCGAGGAAGAGCGCAGCGTTAGCCACGTCATACGAGGTGCCCATCTTGCCGGTCGGCGAGAGCGCATCTCGAGCTGCCACCATCTCTTCGACGGTGTCGTACGCCCCACTGATCTGCTTGTAGATCATGGGGGTGTTGATGTAACCGGGGGCAATCGTGTTGGCACGAATACCGCGGGAGGCATACTCCAGCGCGACGTTCTGGGTGAACTGCGTGACCGCACCCTTCGTCGCCGAGTAGCTCGGGTAGTTGTAGCCGATGTAGCGCATGCCGCCGACCGAGCCGACGTTAACGATGCTGCCGGCGCCCTGGGCAACCATGTGCGGCAGCACGTACTTGCACGTGAGGAAGATGCTCGTCAGGTTGACGTTGAGCATGAGGTTCCACTCGTCGATGGGCTGTTCAACCGGGCCACCCATGCGCGCGATACCAACGTTGTTGTGCAGCACGTCGATGCGGCCAAACTTCGCAATCGTCGCGTCAACTGCGGCACGCACATCAGCATCATTCGTGACGTTACCAGCGATGCCCAGCACCGATGGTTCCACCCCTTCCGCGGTGAGCTCATCGGTGATGCGCTTAACGGCACCATCGACGGCCTCCGGGCTCATGTCAACGACGACGACGTTCGCGCCTTCACGAGCGTAGGTCAGGGCCGTTGCCAGGCCGTTGTTGATCTCGCCGCCGATGGATCCACCACCGAACACGAGGCAGGTCTTGTTGAGGAGCCGGTTCACGATTATTGCCTTTCGGGAGATGTCTGTGGGTATGACAGAGGGAGGGGCAGGGCACCCCTCCCTATGCCAAGTGTTATTACGCCAGCGTCTTCTTGACGGCTGCGATGATGTCGTCCTTCGACGGAATCACGGCCGCTTCAAGCGTCTGTGCGTACGGAATCGGCGTGCGAGCGCCACCGACGCGCACGGGGGCAGCGTCGAGCTTGTCCCATGCGGCTTCCACGGTCTGTGCCACGAACTCGGCACCCCAGCCGTAGTCACGAACAGCTTCGTGACCGACAACGAGGTGACGGGTCTTGCCGACCGACGCGTATACGGCGTCCATGTCGAACGGGTACAGCGTGCGCGGGTCGATGATCTCAACCTCGATGCCCTCGGCAGCGAGCTCTTCAGCTGCGGCGAGCGAGTAGTTGAGGATCTGCTGCGTTGCCACGATCGTGGCGTGCTGACCCTCGCGCGCAATGCGTGCCTGACCGAACGGAACCGGCTGGAAGTCAACCGGGCCCTTGTCGTAGTACATGTTCTTGTGCTCGAGGAAGATCGTCGGGTTGTCCGACTTCGCCGCGGTACGGAGCAGGCCGTAGGCGTCGCCGGGGGTACCCGGAACCACAACTTCGAGACCAGGAATGTGCGCGAAGAGAGTCTCCAGCGACTGCGAGTGCTGCGCAGCCTTACCGATACCCGATCCGCCGTTGCTGCGGATAACGAGCGGGGTGTCGAACTGTCCGCCGAACATGTAACGCGCCTTCGCGGCCTGGTTGATGATGCCATCGAAGCCCAGAAACGAGAAGTCGGAGTACATGATCTCGAGGATCGGACGAACGCCACGCGTTGCGGCAGCCGATACGGCGGCGAGGAGAACCTCTTCGCTAATCGGGGTATCGAGCACGCGCTCAGCACCGAAGGCCTTCTTCAGGCCACGGGTGACACCGTACGTGCCGCCACCGGTGCCCCACGTCGTGATGTCTTCACCGAGCGTGAACGACTCCGGGAACTCCGTGAAGATGTCGTGCATCGCGGCGTTCAGAGCGCGCCACGTGACCATATCTTTCGTTTCAGCCATGATCATGCACCCTTCGCGTAGACGTCGGTGAAGGCTTCGGAAGCCTCCGGGAACGGCGAGTTGCGAGCGAACTGCTCAGCCTCTTCAACCTCGGCGAACAGCACGTCGCGACGGGCTTCCCACTGCTCGGCGGTGATAACGCCCTGCTCGATGAGCTGCGCGAGCAGCGTCTCGATCGGGTCGTTGGACTTGGCCGCTTCGACCTCTTCCTTCGTGCGGTAGATCTCCGTGTCGCCGGCCATGTGGCCGAGGTAGCGGTAGGTCTCCAGCACCAGCAGCGTCGGGCCTTCGCCAGCACGAGCACGCTCAACAGCGGCCGTTGCCAGCTCAAAAACTTCCGGCAGGTTCATCCCGTCGCCGTTGAACGATGGCACGCCGTACGCTTCGCCACGCTTGCTCAGGTCGGGCTGGGCGACCATTTCTTCCACAGCCGAAGACTGTGCGTAGTGGTTGTTCTCTAGCACGAAAATGACCGGAAGCTTCCAGATCGCGGCCAGGTTGAAGGCCTCAGCCAGAACGCCCTGGTTGGAGGCGCCGTCACCGAAGTAGGAGACGGCGACGGTGTTATCGCCCTTTACCTTCGACGCCAGCGCAGCGCCCGTGGCAATACCAATGCCCGCGCCAACGATGCCGTTGGTTCCGAGCACGCCGATCTCCTTCGCACCAATGTGCATGGAGCCGCCCTTGCCGCCGCAGTAGCCGTCGGCACGACCCAGAATCTCCGCCATGGTGCGGCCGAAGTCGGCGCCCTTCGCGAGGGTGTGGGCGTGGCCACGGTGCGTCGAGGCGATGGCGTCATCGTCGGTCAATGCCAGCGAAACGCCAACGGCGATCGCCTCCATGCCGAGCGAGGGGTGGGTCGATCCGCGGATCAGCCCTTCATCAGAAAGGAGCGGCATGCGGCGCTCAAACTCGCGAATCTTCGCCATGAGTTCCAGCCCAGCGATGCCCTGCTCTGCTGCCGTGTACGTAGCCATTGTTTGTCCTAGTCGATCGTGGCGATCGTCTCGTCGAGTTCG
>CANNEP010000110.1 GCA_947503655.1 uncultured Microbacterium sp. | reverse complement strand
CGATGTTTACCGCCACCTGTAAAAACTTCACCCGAAAGCCCCCATGCTTCGTATTGCTGTGCCCAACAAGGGCTCCCTTTCTGACACGGCTTCGGCCATGCTCGCCGAGGCCGGTTACACCGGTCGTCGTGACCCCAAAGACCTGCACGTCATCGACACGCCTAACGATGTCGAGTTTTTCTACCTCCGCCCACGCGACATCGCGACGTACGTTGCTTCGGGCGCTCTCGATGTCGGTATCACCGGCCGCGACCTGCTGCTTGACGTGCGGATGCCGGCGCGTGAGATCGAAGCCCTCGGTTTCGGCGATTCGACGTTCCGGTTCGCGAGCCGCCCCGGTCGGTTCACTGACCTGAAAGACCTCGAAGGGTTCCGCGTCGCTACCGCCTACCCGGGTCTTGTCGACCGATTCCTTGACGAGCACGGCGTCGCCGTTGACCTGGTTCCGCTCGACGGCGCCGTAGAGTCTGCGGTCGACCTGGGCGTTGCTGACGCTGTCGCCGACGTGGTGTCCACCGGAACCACGCTGCGCCAAGCGGGGCTGGAGATCTTCGGTCCGGTGCTGCTCGAGTCCGAGGCCGTACTGATCGCGGGTCCGCAAGACGTTGAGGGCACCGAAACGCTCCTGCGCCGCCTGCGCGGCGTGATGGTTGCGCGCCGCTACGTTCTGATCGACTACGACCTGCCCTCACACCTTGTCGATCAGGCCGTTGCGCTCGCTCCCGGCATTGAATCGCCGACCATTTCGCCACTGCGTGACCCGGCTTGGGTTGCTGTGCGCGTGATGAGCCCGCGTAAGTCGGTTAACAAGGTGATGGATGACCTGTACGCCATTGGCGCCCGTGCCATCCTGGTCACCGCAATCGACGCGGCGAGACTCTAATGACCGTCGCCACTCGCGTCATTCCCTGCCTCGACGTTGCTGACGGCAAGGTCGTCAAGGGCGTCAACTTTCAGAACCTGAAAGAAATGGGCGACCCGGTCGAACTGGCCGCGCGCTATTTCGACGAGGGCGCCGATGAACTGACCTTCCTCGATGTCACCGCGACGGTTGATGACCGCTCGACAATGTACGACGTCGTGCGCCGCACCGCCGAACAAGTATTTATTCCGCTCACAGTCGGCGGCGGCGTGCGCAGCGTAGATGACGTTGCTCGGCTGCAGGCCGTCGGTGCCGACAAAGTGGGCGTGAACTCCGCCGCTATCGCGCGGCCCGAGCTCATTTCGGAGATTGCCGACCGCTTCGGCTCCCAAGTGCTCGTCCTTTCGCTCGATGTAAAGCGTTCGAGCATCACCCACAGCGGATTCGTCGTCACGACCCACGGTGGTCGTAAAGAGACGATGATCGATGCCCTGGACTGGTCTCGCGAGGCGATGGAACGCGGCGCGGGGGAGTTGCTCGTCAACTCGATCGACGCCGACGGAACCAAGGCGGGGTTTGATCTGGAACTCGTACGCTTGATGCGCGAGATTGCCTATGTTCCGGTCGTTGCCTCCGGTGGGGCCGGAGCCGTGGAACACTTTGCGCCCGCTATTGCGGCCGGTGCTGACGCGGTGCTCGCCGCGAGCGTCTTCCACTCGGGCCAATTCACGATCGGTGACGTCAAGACGGCGCTGCGTGAGTCTGGAGTGTTGGTGCGATGACCCAGCCCCTCTTTTCGCAGGTCGTCTACAACAACGACGGCCTGGTTCCGGCCATCGTCCAACAGGCTGACACGAAAGAAGTGTTGATGTTGGCGTGGATGGATGAAGAAGCGCTCCGCCGCACCCTCACCGAGGGTCGCGTCACCTACTGGTCGCGCTCACGCGGCGAATACTGGCGCAAGGGCGACACGTCGGGCCACACCCAGACACTGGTTTCAGCGTCGTATGACTGCGACGGCGACACCCTGTTGCTCCAGGTTGAGCAGACCGGTGCCGCCTGCCACACCGGAACCCGTACGTGCTTCGACGACCGCGACCTGCGTTTGGATGATGCGGAATGACGAAGCGCGCACGACTTCTCAGCGTTTTGGGCATTCTGGCCGGCGGACTCTTCGGGCTGATCGCCTCAACGCAAACGTGGCTCGACGCCACGATCAATGATGGCGCAGCCGAACCGATCCACGTGGCCGGTGCCGACGCCATCGCGCTGATGGCGCCGCTGAGCCTCGCCGCCATTGCCGCTGCCATTACGCTCGCCATCGCCGGAGTCGCCTTTCGGTACGTCCTCGGAGCCCTCGCCGTCATCATTGGTGCGGCCATGCTCGTGATGAACGTTCGCCTGATCACCGGTGCTTCTGCCCGCGATGTTGCCGCCGCTGTGACGGAAGCCACCGGTATCGCCGGGGACTCGGCGATTATCGCGATGGTGACGGAACTGACACTGACGCCGGGGGTGACGGTGACCGTTGTTGCCTGGTTGCTAATTATCGCGGGTGGGCTTCTCACACTGGTCACGGCAAAGTCCTGGGCGGCGTCCGGCAAGAAGTACCGCACGTCGACTGCGGGCATCACGCACACTGGTCCGCTCGACAAAATTGATTCCTGGGACGATTTGAGCCGTGGGGAAGACCCCACACAGAGCGTCTGACCAGCGCGCGTACACAATCCCGATAGACTGAACATCACTTAACGACTTTCTCGGAGGAGAACTATGAGCAACCCGATCGACGACCCCGGCCACGGACACTCGCCTGCCGCGTGGACCGCTGTGACGATCATGCTCGTCGCCTTTGGCGTCGGAACCTTTTTCTTCGTAACGCACAACCCGACGGGCGTCTACATTTCGGCCGGCCTGCTGGTAGTAGGCCTGCTCGTGGGCTGGCTGATGGCCAAGCTCGGTTGGGGTGTTAAGGGCCCGAAGTACGCTCCGAAGGCTCACTGATGGCACTCGCCGACCTGACGGCCGGCGCAGTCGCTGACGCAGAGGAGCGCGAAGCGCTCCGTCCGATCGCCGTGGTTGAGCGCGAAGCTTTGACGCGCCCCGCGGCGATTGACGCGTTGGCTGCATTGGCCCCGGCTGATGTTGTCAAGATTATCGCCGAGGTGAAGCGCGCTTCTCCGTCGCGCGGCGACCTTGCCGATATTCCTGATCCCGCACACCAGGCTGCTCTCTATGAGCAGGGTGGCGCCTCCGCGATCAGCGTGCTCACCGAGCGCCACAAGTTCAAGGGCAGCCTCGCTGACCTTGAGGCGGTGCGTGCTCGCGTTGGGCTGCCGGTGTTGCGTAAAGACTTCATCGCCACCGAGTATCAGGTGCTCGAGGCTCGCGCGGCGGGCGCCGACCTCGTGTTGCTGATTGTTGCGGCACTTGACCAAGCGACATTGGAGCGGCTGTACCGTCTGATTGTGTCGCTGGGTATGACGCCCCTCGTCGAAACGCACTCGGCCGAAGAGCTCGAGCGCGCGAAGGCGATCGGCGCGAAACTGATCGGCGTGAACGCTCGTAACCTCACGACGTTCGAGCTCGACCGCGACCTCTTCGGCACGCTGGTAGACGCTTTCCCAGCTGACGCCATCAAGATCGCAGAGTCTGCCGTTCTCACCCCGGCCGATGTTGCGCACTATCGTGCGGCCGGTGCCGACGTGGTGCTGATTGGTGAGGCTTTGGTTACCGGCGATCCGGTAGCCACCCTGAAACAATTCCTGGCGGTATAAGCATGAGTCTTCGTGACGAACACGGACCCTTCTTCGGCGACTTCGGCGGGCGTTACATGCCCGAATCGCTCATTGCGGCGATAGATGAACTCACTGTCGTATGGGAAGAGGCTATGGCTGACCCTGCGTTCATCGCGCAGTACCGTGAGTTGCTGCGCTCCTACGCGGGCCGGCCCTCGGTCATCACCGAGGTTCCGCGGTTTGCCGAACACGCGGGTGGCGCACGCATCATTCTGAAGCGTGAAGACCTCAACCACACTGGTTCACACAAGATCAACAACGTTCTCGGCCAGGCCCTTCTCACGAAGCG
>CANNEP010000109.1 GCA_947503655.1 uncultured Microbacterium sp. | reverse complement strand
GGCTTCGGCGTGCGCGATGATCTGATCGAGCACCCGGAGACGGTCGTCGGTGGTTGCGAACCGGACGCCCATGATCTGCCGCATCGTTTCGGCGTGCAGGTTCCATCGCCCCCAGGTTGCGCGCCGGTTCGCCACGCTCATCAGCACCACGGATGCGAGATCTTCGATCTGCTCCAGCCCGAGATCGTCCGCGCGCAGTCGGGCTTCGGTCGCACCCCGGTCGAGCAGATGCTGCGCCCAGGTGGGTGCGTCCTCGCCGAGCACGACCTCGGCCCGTGCACGCCAGTCGGCGGTGAGGTCGGCCAGCGAGTGCAGTTCTTTCTCGGGTCTCGTCTCCAAGGTCGCCTGCTGCCGGAGCTTCGCAATCGTCGCCGCCGAGGGTTGCCGTTCGTGCTGGGCGACGTACTGCTCGATCAGCCGGTTCTTGACCTGTTCGATGCCCTCCGCGCCTTCGCTGCCTCCGGTCGTGCGACGCGAGAACTCCGCGATCAACGCCGCCGGAACGCCCTCGATCTCCCAGCCGGTGTTGCGGTCTTTGCCCCGGTCGACGGGCACCCACGTCACGCCGAGCAGCCGCGCGGTGTGATCGGTGACAAAGGCGTTGTACGACGCAGACAAGGCGACGGTCGCGCGGTGTAGGCGGCGGGAGTCGAGCGTGCGCCAGCGCCCGTCCTGGCCCTGCACCTTGTTCGACACCACGACGTGCGTATGTAATTGCGGGTCGGCGGCTCGGGAGTCGTAGTGGTCGAACGCCGTGGCGATCACGCCCATGATCGGCATCTGCGCGATACCGCCCGCGCCGACGCGGGTTGCGGCGACGCGATCTTCCAGCAACGCGATCGTGTCGCGCATCGCGGCGTGATGCGCCTGCGTAATCAAGGCTTGCGTACCTGCGTCGGCCACGCTCCAGATCGCGCTGACCGACTTGGGCGGGGAGAACGTGAGGTCGAACCCTGCAACGGCGGTGCGCGGCTTCTTCGCAATCTCTTCCTCACGGATGCGCTGCACCGCCTCTGCTCGTGCCTCGCCTCGCAAGTCGGGGTCGAGTTGTGCAATGCGGGCCGCAATCCGCTCGCGTGGGGGTTGCAGCGAGGGGAACCTCTTGCCGAGCTTCTCGGCGGTGACCGGGTGGATGCCGTCACCGAGCAGTCGGGCCAGGTGTTCCTCGGTCACCGTGTCGCCCTCGGCCAACGCTGGGCTGCGCCCGTCGTCGAGGCTCATCAGGCCGGTGCCGACCCACGTTCCGGGCGGGCAGCCGGACTCGGTGTAGTACCGGGTCAGCGGGCTGCTCATCTCGCGGTGGCCGTCACCGACGACGACCGATTTCAGCAGGTATTCGTAGCCCTTGCCGGACGACATGACCCGGATGGTCATTACCACGATGGACCCTCCCCGAGACCGTCACGGGAGGGGCGATCTCGGGGGTCAGGTGCGCGCGCAGCGCGCGGCTCGCACTCTTAGTGCCAACCGTGTGGAGAAGCAGCGGTCTGGGAACAGCGGTCTCGATCGAGTTGTCATAACGGCAGAGCCGGAACGGGCAGCGACGCAGCACTCAGTGGTGGGTGTCAGTCTCTATGAGAGGGACCACCGCGTAGGGACCACATCGCAGCGACGTTGGCAGCGTTCTACTGTCGGTGCAGCTCCGAGAATGCCCACTGCGCTCTAGCCTCTAACTACGGCTCCGTGGGGGACGTTCACCTTCTGAAACATTACGAAGGACTGGGTGTCTCCGGACATTCGGGCCGTCGAGCTGTCAGGTCAGCTGCAGCGTGGTGATGCAGGTCGCATCATCCTCGTTCATCGTTGAAATGGTCACGGTGCCCGTCCGACCCTCATGTTCGATCGTGAGCGTTGCCTTGATGCCGCGGGGCACCCAGATGCCAACGAACCCGTTGTCGTAGGTTTGCCGAACCTCGTCGAGGAGCACGTCTCCGTCTTCGCCGGTGAGGGTGACCTGGACTGCTGTGTTGGCGAGTTCGCCGAGGCAGGTGGTGAGGCTGTGGAAGTAGCAGTCGTGGGTCTGTTCCCGGTAGGGGGCGACCGAGATGTACACCTCGTCTTCGGGCATCGGCAGACGTGTCTCGCGCTTCTGGTCGTCGGTGAGCACGAGCGCATCCGGCTGCACGGATGCGATCAGATCAGTGGGTCGGTCGGCGACGGGCATCGTGTCGAGCCGTTCGATGACCTGTGCGGCGTCCAGGCCGTCAAGGTCGTGGTCCGCCAGGAAGCCGGTGTCGACGGCCTGACTGTTGGTCGAGGGCGACGCGGGTTCGTGCGAGGGTGCAGTGGCGCATCCGGTGAGGACGAGGGCGGCGGCGAGCGTCGCGGCGGCGGCGACGATCAGTTTTCGCCGGTGAGGCGCGGCGGGGTGGGGCATGGTGCGATCCTTCAAGAGTGTCGGAAGGGTCGGTGCCGGGCGCTCTCGCCGCGGCACCGACCCTGATGGTCGATCAGAGGGTGGCCAGGAGGTCCTGCATCTGCTGGATCTCGGTGGTCTGCGCGTCGATGATGGTCTGCGCGAGCTCGATGGCGTCGGGGTTGCTGCCGTCATCGACTTGCGTCTGGGCCATCTCGACCGCTCCCTCGTGATGGGCGATCATCTGTTCCAGGAACAGGCGCGATGCTTCGGGTCCGTCGGCCGATTCGAGGGCGGCCAGGTCGTCCTCGGTCATCATGCCGTCGCCGTGGTCCATGCCGTCCATCTGCTGCTC
Source organism: uncultured Microbacterium sp. (assembly GCA_947503655.1). GTDB lineage: Bacteria > Actinomycetota > Actinomycetes > Actinomycetales > Microbacteriaceae > Microbacterium. The sequence continues at coordinate 1,330 of CANNEP010000109.1, read as the reverse complement.
CTCGGAATCGACGCCCCAGTCGTCCAGCCACCCCTGGAGCTGTTCGATCTCGGGCCCCTGGGCGGCCTTGATCGCTTCGGCCAGTTCGATCACCTCGGGGTTGACATCCTCCTTGGCGAGGACGATGTCGCTCATCTCGATGGCCTGTTCGTGGTGCACGATCATCATCGAGGCGAACATCACGTCCGCGTCGTTGGCGTCGGCTGTCTGTTCGGAAGAGCCGTGGTCCATGCCCGGCATCGAGCCCTCGTTGTCGCTTCCGGCCGAGCAGCCGGCCAGGACCAGGGCAGCAGTGAGGGCGAGTGCGGCGGTCGCCGCGGTACGAAACTTCATGAGTGTTCTCCAATATCAACAGTCGCTTCAGTGGCGCGGCACCCCGAGAGGGCGCCGCGTGAATGGGAGAGGGGAACCGTCGACGCTGATGTGCGCCTGGTTCACCGATCCATCACGTGCGACTGATGCAGAGAACGTGCAGCGACGGCGCCCGAGATCGGAGCTGGTCGATGAACCGCGCCACGAGGAGCGGCCGGGGCGCGGTGTGCATCCATCCCGGCAGAAGTTGAGGCGGCGCCAGGATGAGAAGGACGAGCAGCAGTGCGAGCACACATGCCATCGCCATGCCCAGATGGTCACTACCCCCGCAGTCCGCACACGTACCACCGAGGTCACTGGCCGTGCCACCGGACTCATGGGCGCCCGCCGCGCTGTGATGGGCGCCCACGGCGTCGCTGGCGGCGACCGAGATTGTGGCGGGCGCGTGGGCGGCCGGGGTGCCGTGCAGGTTCAGCGTATGCATGGCCAGCAGCCCGAGGACGATCGCTGCCACCAGCAACCCTCCGAGCATCACACGCCGGAGGAAGCCCTGAAGACCCCTCCCGGGTTGCGCTGCCGCCGTCACCGCCATACACCGCAGTTTACCGGACCCCGATGTGCATCTGCCGACGGCGGGAGCGATCGGCGCGGCCGAGGTCGACTGGCTCCGCGTCCGGCCGAGCAGCTTCCCACTCGGCCGTGCCCAGACTGACGGGAATACCCCTAGGGGATATTAGGTTGATGGTGGAGAGTTTCCACGAAGGTCAGGAGAGCCCTATGCGTTTGTTCGCGATCCGCGACTTCCGTCACCTGTTCAGTGCGCAGATCATCGCCCTGTTCGGGACGGGGTTGGCGACCGTCGCCCTCGGTCTGCTCGCTTACGAGCTCGCCGGTCCGAGCGCGGGGGCGGTGCTTGCGACGGCGCTGACGATCAAGATGGTCATGTACGTCTTGATCGCGCCGTTGGCTGCGGCCTATGCCGACCGGCTCCCGAGGCGGATGTTCCTGACCCTGCTCG
>CANNEP010000108.1 GCA_947503655.1 uncultured Microbacterium sp. | reverse complement strand
CGAGAAGCACAACATTCTCGCGATTTGCGACAAGCTCGGTGCCCTCCGCCGCTCCGACGCCATCGAGCGTGGCCCCGGCCGCCACGGTGTCTCCAACGCGTTCTACCTTTACCTGCGTGACCCCGACGGTCACCGTGTCGAGGTTTACACGCAGGACTACTACACCGGCGACCCCGATAACCCCGTCATCACGTGGGACGTCCACGACAACCAGCGCCGCGACTGGTGGGGCAACCCCGTCGTCCCGTCCTGGTACACCGACGGCTCGCTCGTGCTCGACCTCGACGGCAACCCCCAGCCCGTCGTCGCCCGCACCGACTCGTCAGAAATGGCGGTCACGATCGGCGCCGACGGCTTCTCCTACACCCGCGCCGAAGTTGAGACCGAGATGCCGGAGTGGAAGCAGGGCGAATACAAGCTCGGCAACCAGCTCTAGTCACAGCCACCGCTGCTCCTGCTCCGCTCAACAGCCACCACCCGGTCGTTGAGCGCGCGGGGCGACAGGTTATGGGGAAGGATTGAAGAATGTTGTCGCAGGATGAGATTGAGGCCATTGCCGAGGAATTGGCGGAGGCTGATCGGAACCACGGGGTGATTGAGCGCATCACGGCGCGATACCCGCATGCGACGGTCGAAGACTCGTACGCGGTTCAGGGCGTGTGGCGTGACAAGAACGTGGCCGCTGGGCGGCGGTTGGTCGGTCGCAAGATTGGGTTGACATCGCGGGCGATGCAACAGGCAACGGGCATCACCGAACCTGACTATGGCGTGATGTTTGATGACACCGTGTACGAAAACGGGTCGCAGATCGCGTTCGACAAGTTCTCCAATGTCCGCATCGAGGTGGAGCTCGCGTTTGTGCTGAAGGCTCCGCTCGAAGGCCCCAACTGCTCCATCTTTGACGTGCTGCGTGCAACGGAATATGTGGTTCCGGCTCTCGAGGTACTCAACTCGCACATTCAGCTCGAGGGCCGCACGATCGTTGACACGATCTCCGACAACGCCGCGTACGGCGGCATGGTGATCGGCGGCAACCCGATGGCGCCGGACGCGATCGATCTGCGCTGGGTGTCGGCGCTGTTGTATCGCAACGAGACGATTGAAGAGACCGGCGTCGCGGCGGGCGTACTCAACCACCCGGCCACCGGTGTGGCGTGGTTGGCGAACAAGTTCCACCAGCACGGCAGCCGCCTCGAGGCGGGCGAGATCATTCTTGCAGGATCGTTCACGCGCCCGATGTGGGTGTCGAAGGGCGACAGCGTGCTGGCCGACTACGGACCGATGGGAACCATTACATGTCGCTTCGTCTAGACCCGACATTTGCTGAGGCGCTCGCGAAGAGCGACCGCTCATTGGTGGGCTTGTGGGTTGTCTCGGGGTCTCCCCTGGTCGCTGAGATCTTCGCCGGCAGCGGTGTCGACTGGCTGCTGATTGACATGGAGCACTCATCGAACTCGCTCGACACTGTGTTGCACCAGCTGCAGGCCGTCGCCCCGTACCCGGTATCTCCGCTCGTGCGGGTGCCGTATGGCGATGACGTCATCCTCAAGCAGGTACTCGACATCGGTGCCCAGAACGTACTCGTGCCGATGGTAAATACCGTCGAACAGGCGCGAGCCGTGGTGTCGGCGGTGCGGTATCCCCCGCAGGGTGTGCGTGGGGTGGGCTCTGCGCTGTCGCGCTCGGCCCGGTGGAACCGCGTCGACGGGTACCTCGCAAATGCGAACGACCACGTGTCACTGTTCGTGCAGGTGGAGTCTGCTGAGGCCGTCGAAAACGCCGCCGAAATTGCCGCCGTTGATGGTGTCGATGGCGTCTTTGTCGGCCCTTCTGACCTGGCGGCCTCGATGGGCCTTCTCGGTCAGCAGACGCACCCTGACGTTGTCGCCGCCGTCAACCGCACGTTCGCCGCGGTGCGTGCGGCGGACAAGCCCGTGGGCGTCAACGCGTTCGACCCGGCAGCGGCTGAGCAGTACATGGCCGACGGCGCAGCCTTCGTTGCTGTCGCCGCAGACGTCTCGATTCTTGCCCGTGGTGCCGAAGCCCTCGCGGCCCGCTTTATTCCGAAGGCTGACGACACCACCCGCGCCAGCTACTAATAACGCGAAAAGGGCGACCACCGGATGATTCCGTTGGCCGCCCTTTTCGCGTTGTGATTTAGATCGTGACGCTGACGATCGTCAGTGCCGCGGCCATGACGACACCGGAGCCGATCAGGGTGATGAACGTGTAGCCGAGGATGTCGCGCATCTTGAGACCCGCGATTGCGAGCACGGGCAGTGCCCAGAACGGCTGAATCATGTTGGTCCACTGGTCACCGTACGCGATGGCCATGATGGCGATCGACGGGTCAACACCGAGCTGGTTGGCAGCGTCGAGCATGATCGGCCCCTGAACGGCGAACTGGCCGCCGCCCGAAGGCACGAAGAAGTTGACGATACCGGCCGACAGCAGTGCGAGAGCACCGAACGTGGTCGGGTTAGCGATCGAAACGAATGCGTCAGAGAACATCTGGATCAGGCCCGAGCTGGTCATGATGCCGAGGATGCCGGCGTACAGCGGGAACTGCAGGAGGATCTCACCGACGTTCGATGCCGCCTGCTTGGCGAGGTGAATGATCTCGAACGGGTTGCGCACGAGCAGCAGGATGAGGGCGAGGAACGACCAGTTCACGATGTCAAGGGTGAGGCTACCGCCCTGAACGACGTGAATCACGAGGTATGCGGTGAGCATCGCGCCGAGCACGAGGGTCAGGATGCGCGAAGCATCGACGCGGTCGGCCGGCGTCTCAACAGCGTCGTCAGCCTCATCGTGGTTCTCAGAACCAACGTGCGCGGGCAGTTCGAAAATCGGGTCGTTGCCGCCGTCAGCGGCCCCGAGCCCGAGTAACCCATGTGCCAAATAACGAAGCCGGAGTAGCCCGACGCAACCAGCAGCGGGAAGTGCACCTTCATGGTTCCGCGTTCACGTGCCTGCACCGCAATTTCGCGAACCAGCAGCGTACCGACGACGAGACCGAGGCCCCACGTGAAGAGGCTCGCGATGGCTGCGACAACGAAGACGAAGACGTAGGCCGAGCCGGCGGACTTCGGAACCAGAGCGGCGCGGCGCAGCAGCTTGCGTACCGGGCGCGTGTTGGCGAGCATGTAGCCGAGCAACAGCACAAGGCGCATCTGGGTCATGAAGGCCAAAAGGCCGGCGAGTCCGTCGCCCCAACCCTTGATGACAGCCACGGGGCTCTGCTGTGCGAGCGTCATCGCGAGGATTGCGACGATGAGCGTCAGAATGATGGCAAAGGTCAGAGCGGACGGGATCCACCGCTCCAGGAACCGGTTGATGGGGCGCATGAAACTGCGCTTTTCCGTGCGCGCTTGCGTCGTGTGCATAGCAGGAACTCCTTTGTTACAGACGTCCTTCGAGCTTCGCGATTGCTGAAAGTGCGCCGTGGCCAAGCGCTCAGTCAATTACCAACTTTTGTCAGTAATAGACCCGGGATCTAGCGAAGAATTGCGGCTCCTGCCATCATTGAGCCATGAAAACCTGGGTCGTGCGTTTCGGATCGCTCTATGTGTTTAACGTGGTCGTGCTGTTCCTGATCGGAGCGCTCATCCCACGCGTATACGTGGGATGGAGTGCCCTGTGGGGCGCCGTCATCCTCACAGCGGCCACCATTTTTGTGAAGCCCGCGGTCACCAAGCTCCTCAAGAACGTCACGGATGGCGCGGGCAAGGGCAAGAGCCTGAGTACTGGTGTGCAGAAAGCCATCGAGTACGGCATCGTTTTCGTTGTTGCCCTGCTGGTCTGGATCCTGGTGCGCGCTTTCTCCGGCATCTGGACGTGGGATTTCTTCACCGGAATCATCCTTCCGCCGCTGATTCTGCTCGTTGCTTGGTTTGTCTACGACATGATCGATGACCGCATCGAAAAGGTCGCGGGCGACCTTTATGACAAGGCAGAAACCGCCATCAACGACAACAATGCGAAGTCAACCCCGACGACGCCTGCGCCGGAGTCTCCCGAGACCCGCGCCGCGCGCGACGAACTGAAAGACGGCCTCAC
>CANNEP010000107.1 GCA_947503655.1 uncultured Microbacterium sp. | reverse complement strand
AACGCACTCCGAGTCATGAAAATCTCGCACAACAGACGCCAGCGCACCGATGGCATCGCGGACTCGCGATACCGGTGACTGACCTGCCGTGTTCATGCCAAAAGCATCTCACCAACCACCGACATTCAGACCCAATAAATGGCCGATCTGAGGCCATTTACCTGAGTGTTTCCTGAGTGTTTGAAACATTATTTGAGGACCGTTCAAGCCAGGCCGATTCGGTCTACTCAAACCGTTTCGTCTCGGTCGCTTCGCCTCCTCGCTCAACGGGCGAAACCGGGCCACACCCGCCTCGCTGAACGAGAGAACACCGCCCCCGAGCGAACCCGCGAAACCGAAACTCAGCGCACGGAGTCGCGGGTCACCATTTCGGGATCGACGATGGTGACGCGGTCGGCGCCCTCCCCCGCGAGCAGACCGAGTAGCACGTCGACCATGAGCTCGCCTTGCTGAAACGACGGCTGGCGCACGGTGCTGAGCTGCGGTGTGACCTGGGTCGCGACCACGGAGTCATCAAAGCCCACGACCGAAACGTCACCGGGTACGCGTAGTCCGGCCTCAGAAAGCACCGCCATCGCGCCGCGTGCCATGAGGTCGTTGGCGACAAACACGCCGTCGATCGCTCCGCCGCCCGCGAGCAGCTCGCGCATCGCGGCGGCACCGCCCTGTTCCGAGAAGTCTCCGACAACGCAGCCTGAAGGTTCCAACCCCGCATCTGCCAGGGCGGCGTTAAAACCGATGAGGCGGTCAACGCCGGGAGGCATGTCGGCGGGGCCGGCGATCGTCGCAATGCGGGTGCGGCCGGCGTCGATGAGTTCTTGTGTTCCGAGTCGGCCGCCGAGCACGTTGTCGACGTCGACGTAGTACGAGCGCGAAGCGACATCGGGCTGCGTTGGGCGGCCGGCGAACACGACCGGAACCGAGTCGGCAATCTGCTCAACATAGGAGTCGCGCGCGTGGTGCGACACGATCATCGCGCCGTCAACGTTGCCGCCGCGCAGGTACGTCGTGGTCTTGTCGCCCTGATCATCCGACGCCAAAAACACATTGAGCACATACGGCGTCGCCGCGAGACGGCTGTAGATGCCGCCGACGACGGAGGCAAAGTAGGGGTCGCCGAAGAAGCGCGTGGGGTCTTCCGGAACCACGAGAGCGACAGCATTGGTGGTGCGGCTGGCGAGGGTGCGGGCTGCGCGGTTCGGCACGTACTTCAGCTTCGCAATCGCCTGATTGACGGCCTCGAGCGCGGCTGGGCTCACCGACGTCGACCCGTTCACCACACGAGAAACAGTGGATCGTGAGACCCCAGCGGCGGCGGCGACCTCTTCGATCGTGGCGGCCGTTGTCGCTGGTGTCATCGTTGAACTCTCTAGATCAGCAGGGCGGGGGCGTCAGACAGCGCGCGATCCCCGATGATCCGACGATACTCCAGGGCACTGTCTTTCAGCGTTCGTACCTGGGTGTCGTAGTCAACGTGCACGATTCCGAAGCGTTTGTTGTAGCCCCACGCCCATTCAAAGTTGTCCATAAGCGACCAGTAGAAGTAGCCGCGCACGTCAACGCCGGCGTCTCGAGCGTCCAGCGTCGCGGTCAGGTGCTCACGCAAAAAGGTCGCGCGCTGGGTGTCGTGAACCCGAGATTCGCCGTCTTCCACCACCAGCTCATCATCAAAAGCCGCACCATTCTCGGTGACGTACAGCGTGGTTCCGGCACCCTCCGCATAATCGTCCCAAATGCGCTGCAGAATCGTGGTGAGGCCGGCGGGGTCGATCTCCCAGTTCTGTGCCGTGCGCGCAAGTCCGCGCTCGACGCCGTGGATTCCGGCGTCAGACGGGTACGGGCTCCGCCCGACACGCGTCGTCGTCGGGCCACCCGATGCCGGCGGGTTCTGCTGCGGCGTGCCCGAAAGCAGGTCGCCGTGGTAGTAGTTCACGCCGAGGGTGTCGATGGGTTGCGAGATCAGGTCGAGGTCGCCGGGGTGCACCGCCGCCTCGAAGTTCTCGACGGCGGCGGCATCGACAGCGCGCACGTCTTCGATGATGTCTGCGGGGTAGGAACCACGAAACAGCGGGTCCAGGAACCACCGGTTGAACTGCCCATCGACGCGGCGGGCGGCATCGACGTCAGCCGCATTGTCAGGGTCCAGCGGAACCGCGACGGTGTGGTTGGTCGTGATGCCGAGGTTGAGGCTCGCATCCCGCGAGCGCAGCTCACGGATGACCTGACCGTGACCAAGCAGCAGGTGGTGCGAAGCCAGCAAACCTTCGCGCACGCTCATGTGCCCCGGGGCGTGCTCGCCGCCGGTGTAGCCGAGGAAAGCCGCGCACCACGGCTCGTTGAGGGTGGTCCAGATGTTTACGCGGTCGCCGAGAGCATCGTGCAGGGTGAGCGCGTAATCGGTGAAGCGGTCGGCGGTGTCGCGGTTGGTCCAGCCGCCCCGGTCTTGCAGCGCCTGCGGCAGATCCCAATGGTAGAGCGTGAGCCACGGCAGAATATCGGCCTCGAGTAGGGCGTCGACGAGGCGCGAGTAAAAGTCGATGCCCTGCGCGTTGGGGGCACCGCCGTCTGGGCGCACCCGCGGCCACGCCGTTGAGAACCGGTACGTCTGTACGCCGAGGCTCTTCATAAGCGCGATGTCGTCGCCGAAGCGGTGGTAGTGATCGCACGCCATGTCGCCGTTGTCGTCGCCGACAATGGCTCCGGGCACGCGGGTGAAGGTATCCCAGATCGATGGCGTTCGTCCACCCTCGGTGACGGCCCCCTCGATTTGGTAGGCAGCGGTGGCTGTTCCGAACAGGAAGTCCGATGGGAAGGCGCGCTGATCAGCAGTCATGACAGACATCTTTCTCTCTAACGGGTTCTCGTTCTAGCCCTTGACGGCACCGGCCATGATGCCGCTCACCAATTGCTTGCCCGCGAGAACGAACAGCACCAGCAACGGAATCGTCGCCATCACCGCTCCCGTGAGCACGATCGAAAAGTCAATGTAGTAGCCCGACTGCAGCTGACTGAGCGCCGTCTGCAGGGTCGGATTTTGCGGGTTGAGCACGAGGAGCGGCCACAAATAGTCGGTCCAAGCGGTCATGAAAGTGAACAGTCCGAGGATCGCCATCGCCGGCCGCGCGGCGGGCAAACCCACCGCGAGGAACGTGCGAAATTGGTTCGCACCGTCCATGCGGGCAGCTTCGATCAGCTCATCCGGAATCACGTCAACCAGGTACTGGCGCATGAAGAAAACGCCAAACGCTGTGACGAGAGTCGGCACGATGACCGCACCAATGGTTCCGGTCCACCCCATCGTGCTCATCACCATGAACAGCGGAATGATGCCGAGCTGCGTAGGGATCGCCATGGTTGCGACGACGAAGACCATGAGGCCGTCACGACCGCGGAACCTCAGCTTCGCGAACGCGTAGCCGGCCAGGGTCGAGAAGGTCACCACTGAAATCGTGATGATGGTCGAGATCAGTAGCGAGTTGCCGAGCGCGAGCCAGAACGGGATGGCATCGAAGACCTTTGCGGCGTTGGCGAGGAAGTTGCCGCCCGGAACCATGGGCAGGGTTTCGCCGCGCGTTGCGTTGGTGCCGGAGCCGACAACGAATGACCACCACAGCGGGTAAACGCTGCCGAGAATGAAGGCGGTCAGCAAGCCGTAGGTGAGGAATCCGGGGCGGGAGCCGACGCCGGCAACGCCACCACCGGGGCGCCGTTTGCGCGACGAGGCGGGCGGTTGCACAACGAGTTCGGTGCGCGTGGCGGGTTCAAGAAGCGTAGTCACTTGCGACCTCCGGAGGAGATACGGCGGGAGATAAAGAAGTTGATCAGCCCGATCACGATGATGAGCACGAACAGCAGGATCGCGACGGCCGATGCCATGCCGAGGTCACGGCGCACAAAGCCCAGCTCCCACATGTAGAGCACGGTGGTTTGGAACTGCCGATCAGCCCCGCCGATGCCGCCAGCCGCTGAGACATCAAAGAGCCGTGGTTCCGCGAATATCTGTAGGCCACCGATCGTGGACGTGATGATGACGAAGATCAGGGTCGGGCGGATCGTGGGGATCGTGATGTTGAAGAAACGGCGCGCGGGGCCAGCGCCGTCGATGGCGGCGGACTCATACAGGTCGCGCGGAACGGACTGCATCGCGGCGAGCAGGATGAGGGCGTTGTATCCGGTCCAGCGGAAGTTCACCATGATCGCGATGGCGATGTGGCTGAGGAAGGGGTCGGTCTTCCAGCGCTGGTCGGCGACACCGAGCAGATTCAGCAGGTTGTTGGCGAGGCCGTCGGCCTCGTTGAAGATGCTAGAGAAGATGAGCGCGGTGGCGACGGGCGTGACAACGAACGGGATCAGCACGCTCATGCGCCAGAACGTGGGAGCGCGCAGACCACGATCAAGCAGGTAGGCGATGACGAGGGCGACGGCGAGCTGCGGGATCGACGACAGCAGGAAGATGCTGATCGTGTTGCTGATGGAGTTCCAGAAGGTGGCGCTGCCGAGCGTCTCGGTGAAGTTCGCGAGGCCAACGAATTCGCCCTGCCCCTTCAGGAGGTCCCAGTCGTGCATGGCGACAACGATTGTGTAGAGCAGCGGGAAGAGGCCCACGAGTCCGAACAGCAGGAAGAAGGGCGCGATGTAGCCGTACGGCGATGCCCGGTAGTCGAAGCGTGACAGCCGGTTGCGCCAAGTGGGGCGCGGCGCGGTGATCGTCATGGCGTTCCTTTTCAGTGGGTCGTGGGTGGCGGGGTTTTTGTATGCCACGCCCAACCAGACAAAGAAACCCCCGGGGCGAAAAAAAAAAAAAAATTTAGTAAAAAATAAAGATGAACGATGGC
>CANNEP010000106.1 GCA_947503655.1 uncultured Microbacterium sp. | reverse complement strand
ACGTCCGTGGTACGGAAGTAGAACTGCGGGCGGTAGTTCGTGTAGAACGGGTTGTGGCGGCCACCCTCTTCCTTCGATGCGTGCTCCTGCGCGGCGTAGCGAAGCTCGGTGGCGTCTTTCAGGGGAGCCCACCAGGGCTCGTTGTTGCGGTACCACTGGATCGTGGCGCGCAGGCCGGCGTTGAAATCGGTGAACTGCGGCTGCCAGCCCAACTCGGTGCGGACCTTTGTAGAGTCGATCGCGTAACGCAGGTCGTGACCTGGGCGATCTGTGACGCAGTCGTAGGCGTCGCGGGGGTGACCCATCTCTACCAGGATCGTCTCGATGACGGCCCTATTGTTCCGCTCGCCTTCTGCGCCGATCAAGTAGGTCTCCCCCACGCGACCCCGCTCAAGGACCGCAAGCACGGCAGCGGAGTGGTCGTCGACGTGAATCCAGTCGCGCACATTGCGACCGTCGCCGTAGAGCTTCGGTCTGATGCCACGTAGGACGTTGGTGATCTGCCGAGGAATGAACTTCTCTACGTGCTGAAACGGGCCGTAGTTGTTCGAACTGTTCGAGATCGTCGCACGCACGCCAAACGACCGCACCCACGCGCGCACCAGCATGTCGCTGGCGGCCTTAGACGACGAATACGGTGACGACGGCATGTACGGGGTCGACTCTGTGAACCGCTCCGGGCTATCGAGCTCGAGATCGCCGAAAACCTCATCGGTCGAGACATGGTGCAGACGTGCGTCATGCTTTCGCACGGCCTCGAGCAGCGTGTAGGTGCCGACGATGTTGGTATCGACGAAGGGACGCGGGTTTGTCAGCGAGTTATCGTTGTGCGACTCAGCTGCGAAGTGAATGGTGGCGTCGGTGCCGGCCACGAGCTGGTCGACGAGTGGGGCGTCGTTGATGTCACCCTCGACAAGCGCGAAGCGCGTCGGGTCGAGGCCAGCCAGAGAAGCGCGGTTGCCCGCGTAGGTGAGCTTGTCGAGCACCGTCACCCGATGGTCAGTGTGCGCGAGCACGTGATGCACGAAGTTCGCACCGACGAAGCCGGCGCCACCGGTGACGAGGAGGTGACTCATGGTGTTTATCTTCTGACAGGAAGGGCTAGTGTGTAAACGTACGAGGGCCCCTGGTTTCCCAGGGGCCCTCGCAGATCAGTTAAGCGAAATTACGCGTTGATCTTGGTGACGGTAACAACCTGACCGACACGCGGTGAAGTCACCAGGCAAAACGCTTACTTGGTGGCGACGAACACCTTGTCGGCCAGCATGCCAGCGCGCACCGCAATTACGCCATCAACGGGCGACGGGACCTGAATCACGGTGTTGCCCGTTGCCGATGCGCCACTGTACAGCGTCGACATCGTGTCCATCGCGTCAGGCGCGACGACGAGCTTCGCGGTTGCGTCCACCGTGTTTCCGGCCGCGGTGACATACTCAAGGCCCACAAATGCCGGCATCTGGCCATCAGCGTCGTCACCAATGTACGTCACCGTGTAGTTCACCAGAATGTACTCAGATCCTTCATCCGCAACTTCGTTGAGCATGTTGGCGGCAAGAATCTGCTCGCCTGCGCCCAGGGTTACGGAGTTGATCGTGACCTTCCAGTCGTCAGCCGCGATCTCAGAACCGAGTGCCGCGGGGTTTTCCCGCGTACCAATTGCGGCCGCGGGAGCGTCTTCCTTGGCCTCATCGTCCTTGGTCGCTTCACCTTCGCCCGATTCAGCGTCTCCAGGCTCGGTAACCGAAGCTTCGCCGCCACCGAAAGCGTCGTCTGCTGCCTTGGCCACCACACCCATGAAGACCACGACACCAACAATGGTGCCGACGATGGACAGCAGGATCGCAGCGATTGCCTTCCCCTTCTTGCCCTTCTGGAAGGTCGCAACAAGACCCAGCAGGAAAGCGATCGGCAAAAGAATCCAACCGACGATCAGCGCGCCAGGCATGCACGCGAAGACGAATCCGACAATAGCAAGGATCAGCGCGACGAGCGCGAGTGTGTTCTTCGGTTGCGGCGTTGCAGCCTGAGGTGCCGTGAGGTCCGCTGCGGGGAGTTGATCAGTCATGGGGGCTCCGAAAAGAGTGAGGAGACAGCCGGTCTATAGTCCCTGACCGAGCATGCCGCCGTAGAGATTAATTAGTTCTCATGTTAAACGACACGCGCATCGGCTTTGCCAGCAAGCAACCCGCGGAGAGAAACGTTGCAGATTCGCTATATTCGGGCGCGAAACCGAGGGATGACTGCCACCAGCGCTGGCGTACCGTTCCGGTTCGAGGCGTCTCATTTTCCGAGCGGTGGGTTGGCGAACGAGTTCGCCGGCGTGTCGCCTTTCGTCTCACGCGCTCGCTCAACTGTCAGTGTGGGTGGTGGCCGACGGTGTCTGCTGACAGGCTCGGTGTTGGTACTTGCTGCTGGACGTGACTCATCGCTCAACTGACCGCGTTTGCGTGTGTCTTGCGCTCGAATTGTCCGTCTGGTGGTGGGTGCCGACGCCGGGTTCTGCCCGTCGTGGTGACTTGATAGAAGCTCTGCCGTGATGGCTCATGACAGTTTTGTCCCACGACGATTTCCTGTAGATCCCGGGCGTCGGCCACGACCGCCCATTCGATTCAAAGGAGATCGCAGTGACTATCGTTGCAGACAACTACCGGTTCGTGACCGGCGTTGATACGCATTCCCAGAAACACCAGTACGCGCTCATGGACTACACCGGCCGCCTCATCGCGGAGCGCTCGTTTCCCGCCAACCCGGCCGGGAATTCTCGTGCCGCGCACTGGCTCCACGAAGCGACCGGCGGGCAGGCGCTGCTCGCCGCGATCGATGGTGCCGGCTCCTACGGCCGGCAACTCGCAGAATCCCTCACCGGCGCGGGAGTGCGCGTCGTTGAAGCCCCACACATCCGTTACCGGCCCGCGGGCAAAGACGACCGGATCGATGCCCGCACCGCCGCGACCGCGGTTCTCCCGATGGATATTGAACGCCTCGCGGACCGCAAAGCCGGGCCGGAGCGCGACGCGATCCAGATCCTCCTCACTGCCCGCACCGACATGACCCGGGAACGCACCCAAGCGATCAACGCGCTCAACGCGCTGACGCGCCGCTTCGATCTCGGCATCGACACCCGCCGCGCCCTGACCGCCACCCAAATCACCCGCATCGCGGCCTGGCGCACCCGCAGCAGCGACGCGATCGATACCCGCACCGCCCGCGCGGAAGCCATCCGTCTCGCGACCCGCATCCGCGCACTCACCACCGACATCAACCGGAACAAGACCGAGCTCGCTGGCTGGACCACGACCCTCGCCCCGCAACTGATCGCCGAACCCGGCATCGAACCCGGCATCGGACCCGTCAGCGCGGCCCAGTTCCTCGCGTCCTGGTCACACCCCGGCCGCATCCACTCCGAAGCCGCGTTCGCCCGCCTCGCCGGAGTCGCCCCGAAACCCGCATCCAGCGGCAACAAAACCCAGCACCGCCTCGACCGCGGCGGCGACAGACGCCTCAACGCGGCCCTGCACCGCGTCATCATCACCCGATGGCGATCACACCCCGAAACCCTCGCCTACGCCGCCCGCCGCCGAGCAGACGGAGACACCGACCGCAACATCCGACGCAGCCTCAAACGACTCCTCGCCCGACACATCTACCGCCTCCTCGAAAACGGTTGACAAACATAGAAGCTTCGGGCGGGTTGCGGGGCTGAGCGCAGAGTCGAAGGCGCTGCTCAACTCAGCCACCTGGGCACCGCGACGCCCCCAAGAAGGAGTGCGAGATGGCGGAGGGGATGTTGGCGGGACTGGCAGGCCGCCCGCCGGGCGACCCGGAGATATCGCCGGAGCTATCCCGTGCGATGCCGGAGAAACCCGGGCATCACGCCCCGGCCGATTCGATCTCGTCCCCATGCGCATCCTCGACCCCTACACATCCTCACCCGACGAACGGTGGGGCTACCAGCACCTACGCGCAACGAGAACACCCGCCGCGCGAAAGCCCATCACCGCCCCGCAGCCCGCTCCCCTAGCAGCCCGAAGTGCAGCACTTCGTCGTCGGTCAGCATGCGTGATCGAATCAAAAATCGCTTCCCGGTCGGACTCTCCACACTGAACCCCGCACCACGCCCGTCGACGACGTCGATCGTGAGGTGCGTGAATTTCCAGTACTCAAACTGGGACTCCGACATGTACACCTCGATCGGCTCGAGCCCGTCAACGTGCAGCGATCCGAGGTGCACGTCGACGGCGCTGAGCATGTACATCCCCACCGGATAACACATCGGCGCACTGCCATCACAGCATCCGCCCGACTGATGAAACATCAGCGGCCCGTGCTGCCCGGTCAGCTGCCGCAGCAGCTCGGCCGCCTCATCGGTGACGGCCACCCGCGAAAATTCACTCATCACTTGCTCCTCTTCTTCGAGACGCATGCCAATCAAAACACCGCTCCGCTGGTTCCGGAACCACCTGCTCCCCTCTCTGCAGAAGAGTCGGAACCATCTGGTTACGAAATACGCACACCCTCACCGATTCGATTCAGTAGGTACGTTTCGTCTCGGTCGCTCCGCGTCCTCGCTCAACGACCGAGCAAGAAACCGAAAACCCGCCCCCACGCCAATAAATGAAGGGTGGGAGCAGGAGCGGCCCTGCTCCCACCCTGGTCTGCGAGAGTCCCCATTGTTCACCCGGGCGCCGGCGCCAGGAAGGGATTCACAATCCGGCGCCCGGGGAGGTCAATTGAACAAGACAGGGCTTAGAAGAAGCCCATCGGTCCTTCGGCGTAGCTGACGAGGAGGTTCTTCGTCTGCTGGTAGTGCTCGAGCATCTTGAGGTGGTTTTCGCGGCCGATACCCGACTG
>CANNEP010000105.1 GCA_947503655.1 uncultured Microbacterium sp. | reverse complement strand
AGCATGAATGCGAATCCTGCCCCGTCGAATCCTGCTCCGGCAGATCCGGCGCGCGACGCGATCGCCCGTGTGCGCAATGAAGTTGCGAAGGCGGTGGTGGGGCAAGACGGAACCATCACCGGCATGCTGATTGCGCTGTTGGCTCGCGGGCACGTGCTGCTCGAAGGTGTTCCCGGTGTCGCCAAGACGCTCACGGTGCGATCGTTAGCGACGGCCCTTGGCCTCGACACGAAGCGCATCCAGTTCACGCCCGACCTGATGCCAGGTGATGTCAGCGGCTCGCTCATTTATGACGCGAAGAGCGGCGAATTTGAGTTTCGTGAGGGCCCGGTGTTCACGAACATTCTGCTTGCCGACGAAATCAACCGCACGCCCCCGAAGACGCAGTCAGCACTCCTCGAGGCGATGGAAGAACGCCAGGTCTCGACGGACGGCGTGAGCCGCAAGCTGCCCGACCCGTTCTTGGTGGCAGCAACGCAAAACCCGATCGAGCAGGAGGGCACCTACACGTTGCCAGAAGCTCAGCTCGACCGCTTCCTGATGAAGCTCATCGTTGAGGTGCCGCAGCGTGATGCCGAGGTCGCGGTGCTCCGCAAGCACGCCGCCGGGTTCACGCCGACGAAACTCGCTGATGCTGGCCTCCAGGCCGTGATCACTCCCGAGGAGATTTTCGCTGCGCAACAGTCCGCTGCCGGCGTGCATGCCACCGAGGACCTGCTCGCCTACATCGTTGATCTCGCTCGCGCGACGCGTCTCAGCCCCTCGGTGCAGGTGGGCGTGAGTCCGCGTGCCTCGACCGCGCTGCTGGCTGCGGCCAAGGCTTGGGCATGGCTCAGCGGCTACCCGGCCATCACCCCTGACCATGTTCAGGCGATGGTGGTTCCGGTGTGGCGTCACCGCATCAAGCTGCGCCCCGAGGCCGAAATCGAAGCCGTCACCGCTGACAGTGTGCTCGCCAGCGTGTTGCAGCAGACGCGAGTGCCGTTTTAAACATGTACGTCACCGGCCGCTTTCCCCTGCTCGTCGCCCTCGGCGTCGTACCCGTCATGGTGCTCGCCGTGGCGGGAATTTCGCCGTGGGCGGTACTCGTGGCCTGGCTGGTGTTCTCGCTCGTGGTGGCGACTGGGGATGCGTGGCGTGCGGTGAGCCCTGCCGCGTTGACACTCGTGCGCGACGGTGCCACCCGGTCGCGTCTCGGCGACGCAGTACAGACCGGAATCTGGATCACCAATACGCACGCACGTTCCGCGCACCTCACCGTGCGCGATGCGTGGCAGCCCACGGCGGGCGCCCCGCTCGAGCGCGCCGCCGCTAACATTCCCGGTGGCGAACGGCGCCGCATCTCGGTGCCGCTATTGCCGCGACGTCGGGGCGAATTACAGAGCCCGTTTGTCGCGGTGCGCAGCGCCGGACCACTGGGCGTTGCCGGCCGTCAATCCCTCATCAAGAACGTCGGTACGCTCCGCGTGTTGCCGCCGTTCACGTCTCGTCGTCATCTCGCCTCTCGCGTCGCACGATTGAAGGAGCTGGACGGCAACACCTCGCTCCAGGTGCGTGGTCAGGGCACGGAGTTCGACTCACTACGCGAGTATGTGCGTGGCGATGACGTGCGCTCGATTGACTGGCGTGCCACGGCCCGCTCGTCAACCACGATGCTGCGCACGTGGCGCCCGGAGCGCGACCGCCATGTTGTGATTCTCATCGACACGGGTCGCACGTCAGCGGCACGCGTAGGCGACGGAACCAGGCTGGATGCGTTTTTAGAGGCAGCGCTGTTGCTGACGGCGCTGGCGCAGCGCGCTGGCGACCACGTGCACGTCGTGATGTTTGATCGCGTTGTTCGCGCCCGTGTCAGCGGCGTCGATGGCCCCCGCCTGCTGCCAGCGATCGTTGACGCTATGGCGCCGGTCGAACCACAACTGCTCGACACGAACTGGGATGCTGCGTTTGCAGAAATCCGCACCCTCACGACCCGACCGTCGCTCGTCGTCCTGTTGACAGCGCAAGACTCCCCGGATGCTTCCCGAGCGTTCCTCGGCTCTCTACAGCCGGTGACGGCACGCTCCCGGGTGATCGTTGGTTCCGCCACCGACACAGCCCTCGACGACATCACCCAACAGCGCGCGCACATTGACGAGGTCTATCGCGCTGCGGCTGCCGAACAGACCGCCGCCGAAGCGCGTGCCGTTGCCTTGGCGATGGAGCGCGCCGGGGCTGAGGCCATCACCGACACGCCGGAAGGCCTGCCGCCGCGTGTTGCCGACCGTTACTTGGCGCTGAAGCGATTGGGTCGGTTGTAGCCATCATCTGCTTGGTTCCTTTTTATGAATCATTCATATTTAGTGGTAAAGTGGGTGCCATGCACACCCATGCGACTCCGGCACCCGCCGAAGAAGCGTTGCGCCGCGCCGACTTACGCGTAACCGCACAGCGCGTTGCGATTTATCGCGCGCTTGCCGACCATCCCCACTCCAGCGCAGATGTCGTCTTCGCGCAGGTTCGCGAAACCGTGCCCGGCATCGCACTCCCCTCGGTACACAACGTGCTCGGCGACCTGGTCTCTGCCGGCATCGTGCGCCGCGTCAGCCTCCCCGATAGCGACCGCGCCCTGTACGAGCTCGCCGAGCCTGTCGACAACCACCACCACGTGCAGTGCGTCATGTGTGGTTCCGTGCAAGACGTCGAATGCGCCGTCGGCCACGCCCCCTGTCTTACCCCGTCCGATAACCACGGAATGCGCGTGCTGGAAGCAACCGTGACATTCCGCGCCATCTGCTCCGACTGCGAAAGGAAACAGCAGCAAGAATGACTGACAACTTCACCACCACACAGACCGGTACCCCGGTCGCCAGCGATGAGTTCTCGCTCACCGTTGGTTCTAACGGTGTCACCGCTCTCCACGACCGCTACCTGGTTGAGAAGCTCGCTTCGTTCAACCGCGAGCGCACCCCGGAGCGCAACCCCCACGCCAAGGGTGGCGGCGCTTTCGGTGAGTTCGAGGTCACCGAAGACGTCTCGAAGTACACGCGCGCCGCTGTATTCCAACCGGGAGCAAAGGCTGAAACGCTTATCCGTTTCTCGTCAGTTGCCGGTGAGCAGGGTTCGCCCGACACGTGGCGCGATGTTCGTGGCTTCTCGCTGCGTTTCTACACGACGGAGGGCAACCTCGACATCGTCGGTAACAACACCCCGACCTTCTTCATCCGTGATGGCATCAAGTTCCCTGATTTCATCCACTCGCAGAAGCGCCTGGGCGCTTCGGGCCTGCGTGACGCCGACATGCAGTGGGACTTCTGGACCCTCTCCCCTGAGTCCGCGCACCAGGTCACCTACCTTATGGGTGACCGCGGTCTGTCGAACTCGTGGCGCGAACTCAACGGCTACGGCTCGCACACCTACCAGTGGATCAACGCCGAAGGCGAGCGCTTCTGGGTCAAGTACCACTTCCTCTCCCACCAGGGCGTCGTTCGCATGGACCCGGCCGAGGCAGAGCGTATCGCCGGTGTCGACGCCGACTACTACCGTCGCGACCTGTACAACGCGATTGAAGAGGGCAACTTCCCGAAGTGGGACATGTACGTGCAGATCATGCCGTACGCCGAAGCGAAGGACTACCGCTTCAACCCGTTCGACCTCACCAAGACCTGGTCGAACAAGGACTACCCGCGTATTAAGGTCGGTACCTTCACGCTGAACCGCAACCCGAAGAACTTCTTCGCGGAGATCGAGCAGGCGGCGTTCTCGCCGGGCAACCAGGTTCCTGGCACCGACATTTCGCCCGACAAGATGCTGATGGCTCGCGTCTTCTCGTACCCCGACGCTCAGCGCCACCGCATTGGAACGAACTACAACCAGCTGCCGGTTAACCAGCCGCACGCTACCGAGGTTCGCAACTACATGCACCAGGGCAACATGCAGTTCTTGTACAACGACGCAGACGCACGCGTCTACGCGCCGAACTCCTATGGTGGCCCGGCGGCCGAGCCCGCTCGCGCTGGTGAGGGCAGCTGGGAGAACGACGGCGAACTCGTGCGTTCGGCTTACGCTCTGCACGCTGAAGACGATGACTTCGGTCAGGCCGGCACGCTGTACCGCGACGTGTTCAACGACGAAGAGAAGGCTCGCTTCCTCGACACGCTTGTCGGTCAGTACGGCGGCCTGACGGTTGACCGCATCAAGGAGCGCTTCCTGCAGTACTGGGCGAACGTTGACGCCGACCTGGCAGACAAGATTCGCGCACGCGTGGGTGCATAACCCTTCGCGGTAGCAACGGGCTCGGCATGGTGACATGCTGAGCCCGTTCTGTTTGTTCGCGATCCTTTCCCTCTGAGACAACCGTGACCGGTAACATCGCCGCATCACATTCATCCCAGACCAGATCGGGAAACATCATGAGCACACCGAAAGCCACCGAGCCGACCACCGGCTCCAAACTTGCTGCTGAAGCGGTCGGCACCTTCCTCCTCGTGTTCTCCATCATGGGCACCGGAGTCTTCGGAGCCTTCTTCCTGGTTCCGGAAGCCGCACCTGCTGGCGGTGTCATCCCGATTGCCGTCGCCCTCGGCCTGGGCGTCGCCCTCGTCATCGGCGTCTACGCATTCGGCCCCATCTCCGGCGGCCACTTCAACCCGGCCGTGACGATCGGCCTGGCCGCCGCGGGGCGCTTTGAATGGCGCAACGTCGCCGGGTACCTCGTTGCACAAGTGGTCGGCGGATTGCTCGCGACGACGGCCGCCATGGCCATCGGTGTCTTCGGCCCCGATGGCTGGATTGCGGCGGCGCAAGCCAGCGGATTCGGCTCGAACGGTTACGGCGAGCTCTCCCCCGGCGGATTCGGCCTGGTCGCTGCCATGATCACCGAAGTTATTGTCACCGCGATCTTCGTGTGGGTGATTATCAGCGTGACCCAACCCGAACGCCCCACCCCGTTTTCCGGTCTTTGCAATTGTTCCGCGCTTTTCCTGCTGCTCCAAAAAGCGCACCCCGGCGTCCACCCGTCGAACCATCCGGGGCGTTCGCGGGCAA
>CANNEP010000104.1 GCA_947503655.1 uncultured Microbacterium sp. | reverse complement strand
CGAGGGAACCTAGACAGCTCCAACTCGACTACGGAGGTCTCTCCTACGTCAACAACGATCCGGGTCAGTACATCTAGGCGATCAGCCGCATATCGTGCCGTCATCGTCAGCAGATGTTCGCGCACGCGGGCCCGCTGACTCAGAAGCAGGTAGCTCTGTGCGACGTAGCTGGCGACCGTTTCGCGGCTGAACGTCGAGTTGAACCGATAAGCGAGATCAGAGACGATCGTGGCTACGCCGGGTGGGAGCGCGGTGGCCGCAGGCGTCGGGACGGCGGGCTGTATCGACTCGCTCGCCAGCAGTCGCCCGAATCTCACCCAGGCATCGACTGTCGGCGCCGTGACTCCGTCGAGGTCACGAAGCAGCCCTGTCATCCGTAGTGATTTGAGCGCGGCGTTGACTACTCCAACATCGAGCGCCAACTCGGCAGGGATGTCACCGATCGGCACTTCGGATGCGAGTGCACTGAGAACTCGAAGGGTGTCGGGGTTTCCCAACACAGAGACCTGCGCGGCGCGATCCCGAGCTGACTGCTCGTCCAGTGGTCGACCGACGCGGTGCTCCGCGCGATCATTCATCGGAGGAAGTCCTCAACTGCGCTGCGTCGCGAAGGACTGACGGACAACCAGCCGAGCTTTCCGTCCTGTTGCCGGGTGAGGAACTCGTCGTCGACCAGGATTCGGACGTGGTGAGTGACGGTCGGCTGCCTCAACCCCAGAACGTCTGCAAGCTGACCGACGGTCGCGCGCTCGTCAACTGACCCGAGAATGATGCTGAGGATCTGCAGACGTGTGGGGTCGGCGACAGCTCTCAGCGTGCGCGCCAGTTCCTCGGCGGCTCCCCGATCCAGAGCAGCGCCGACGCGCGGCTTGGCTCCGGGCTGAGAGGACATGCAGTCGAGTCTACGGCTCAGCAGGAGTGCGAATCTGTGTCGGCCAGCGACGTCAAGTCAGACCGCCGAAGGCGGCGGGTCTGGGTCGACCACGTCACCTCTCGCCTCGGCCGCGTGACGTTGGCAGAGTGTCGATACCCACAGTCTGATCACGTACTGCCTAGCCGGCGCCCCACATACCTCGCACGTCTGGGTGCTTTCCCACTCAGCCGCACGTACCGCGTCCGCGAACGCCTCATCGAAGTTCGATGGGTCATCGGACGGGGCGGCATAGAAGCTCAGGGCGCCAAACTTCGACTTCACCCGCTGCACGACGTAGTTCGGGGCGATGACGGACAGCGTCGCATCGAGTCTCACCAGCAGCGGGTACCAGCCGACTCCGACTTCCAGCTGATCGGGCCAGCCGGGGGCGATCTGTTTGAGGAGGCCGTGGACCTCCGACGGATACTCCTCGATCATGTCAACTCTCTCGTTCCGTGATGGCATCGGTATCCGCGGGCTCAACGACCCTCTCGCGCTCCGTTTTGCCCGGGTGACGCGCGGCTTCTCGGGCCTGTTGACGACGACGCGACCGCTCGCGAAACTCGCGACCTACACGCAGGCTGCGCATGACGCCGTTGTCGAAACTGATCATTCCTCGGCGGCGCCACTCGATTGCCGCGTGGCCGCAGAAGCCCGCGACGGCGCGGCGCCGCCGCATGAAGTCTAGGTTTCGCGGTAGGGGCCCAGGGAGTCCGTCGGTGTCTGGCAAAAGATACGTGAAGAGTTCAGCGAATGTGGGGCCCGCTGCTGTGCGGCGGCGCGTTTGCGCGATGAAGATCGCCGCAGCCAGCGCCCATTGCTCTGCCGTGTCGTCACCGGTGAAGTCCTCGAACATGAAGACCCATTCGGCTGGCGGCGGAGAATCGAGCTCCTGCCACCAGATCGGGTAGCACTCGGGCATCTCAACCATCACAATCGCGGTCGCTTGCACGGGCCTTCCCGCGACGCGACCGCCTGTCATCGGGATGCGCAGCACACGTGCAGAGGAGAGCGGAGAGGTCCGACGAGGACGAGATTGTTTCGTATGGCCTTCGAAATTAGGCCATACCGATTAGGCCATACGAGGAGTGGCCACTCGCGACGCTTGGTAGGTGCCACGACGGAACGACGAGACTGAAGCGGAGTGGAGCGCGTACTCCCAGCGCTTCGCAACCTCGCTTCGTTCTGCGCGAGAGCGCGCTGGGTTGAGTCAGGAAGATGTCGCGTACAGGTCGGGTCTCACCCGGTACACGCATCAGAAATACGAGAAGGGCGAATCGCGGCCGGGGTATCCAGCTAATCCGATGTTGCGCACGGTGCTCGCCCTCTCACAGGTGCTTGAGACATCATTGGTCGATTTGGTCCCAGACAACGCCCCTGATCTTCGAAGCCGGTAGTCCTCACGATTAGCTCGTTGAGCTTCGGTTCATCAGCTCGCCGATGTAGCGCGAGCGGCTGGCGGCGATCGCGTCGCGCCACCAGATAGCGGTCCGGATGTGGATCCCCGTGAGTTCGGCGAGGACGACGGGGTGCACGGAGCCGGCCAGCGCTATGAGCGCGCCCTTTCGGATATCGGCAGTGGGGAAACCGATCATGTGCAGGCGACGCCGAAGGATCAGGGCGGCGGCGAGTCGAGTGCCCGCGTCTATGTCCGAGTCGCCGAGCACTCGTGACAACAGCGCTGACCGATCTTCATCGGGCATTCCGCCGAGGAGCGGCCCGCTCTGCGTGCGGGGCTTGACGGTCAGCGGGCGGCAAAGCCCGTTGCGGTGGTTGCGGTAGCACGTTCCGCAGATGGGCGCTCCGTCCAAGCGGGTCACCACGCGAGCGATAGTGTCGCACTCGACCATGGTTCCGGATTCTGCCCCCGACAGGCGACCGCGAGCCGTGGTTCCGGGGGTCCGCTTTGTTCCCCAACCGGACTCAACGACCGTTATGCACGCACCCGTGTGACTCCTGTGGCTGGAGGGGCAGTTGGGGCAGTTTTTGCGTGCGTACCGTTTTCAGTCGTGCAGAACGGTCGTTGAGGGGGCTGCCGGGGTGCGGAACCCGGGGTGCGGAACCTGGGGGCGGAACCAGGGGTGGAACCTGGGGCGGAACCAGGGGCGCGGACCGCGGGTGTGGAACGGGAAGCGGAACCGCGGATGCGGAACCGCGGATGCGGAACCAGGGTCGGCGGAGGCAGCGGGCGGAACCAAGGGGGCGGAACCAGGGGTGCGTGCGGCTGCGCTGTGTCGGGTCGACAGTTGGCGGGTGCCGATTTACGCGGCGGAATGTGCTGATTCGACAGCGCGACGTGCTCACGGGCTCGAGTGCCGCGTAGGCTGACACCCGGTGTCGTTCCGCGACGGAGCGTCACAGTTTGCCCGCGCCCACGTCGGCGCGGGGGAGCGTTTGCCGTGTGGGGTGAGCGCAAAATGACGAGTTCGAAGGAGAGCTATGGATATCGCAGGCGCTAGCGCGCTCGTGACCGGCGGGGCCAGTGGCCTGGGTCTGGCCACGGCGAAGCGACTGACGGCAGCAGGCGCTGTCGTGACGATTGTTGACCTGGAGTCCTCTCCGGGCGCCGAGGTTGCGGCGTCATTGGGTGGCTATTTTGTCGCCGCAGACGTCACGAGTGCTGAGCAGGTGGCACATGCGGTGGTCGAGACCGCGAAGCGCGCACAGCTGCGCGTCGTGGTGAACTGTGCGGGAATTGCGCCGCCGGCCAAGGTACTGGACCGCGAGGGCAACCCGGGTTCACTCGCCGACTTCGCGAAGGTCGTGCAGATCAACCTTGTCGGCACCTACAACGTGCTGTCGCAGGCGGCGGCGGTCATGGCGAAGAACGCCGGAACCGATGACCGGGGCGTCATCATCAACACCGCGTCGGTTGCCGCGTTCGACGGCCAGATCGGTCAGCCCGCGTACTCGGCCTCCAAGGGTGCCGTGCACGCGATGACGCTGCCGGTTGCTCGCGAGCTCGCTCGCTACGGCATCCGGGTCTGCACGATCGCCCCCGGCATCATGGAGACGCCGATGCTCGCGGGCCTCCCGCAGCCGGCGCAGGATTCTCTCGGCCAGCAGGTTCCGTACCCTTCTCGTCTCGGCAGGCCCGACGAATTCGCGGCTCTTGTGGCCCACATTGTTGAAAATGACTATCTGAACGGCGAGACGATTCGTCTCGACGGCGCGATCCGAATGGCACCGAAATAATGAGTGAATCCCCTGTCCTTCTTTCTGTCGTCGATGGGCTTGCCCGCATCACGCTGAATCGCCCGGCGCGTATGAACGCGTTTGAGCAGTCAATGGCGCATGCCTGGGCTGAGGCGACGGCGGAGGCAACGTCGCGCGACGACGTTCACGCGATCCTGATTGACGCTGCGGGCCCGTCGTTCTGCGCGGGTGGCGACGTTCTCGCAATGGCGCACGGCATGAGCGACTTCACGATCGAAGAGCTCGCGCACGCCATCAACAACGGTATTCGCGCACTTGTTGAGTCGTCGATTCCCGTCGTTGCAGCGGCGCACGGAACCACGGCTGGTGGCGGACTCGGAATCCTCCTGGCGAGCGACTACGTCATCATCGGCGAGAACTCCAAGATTGGTAGCCTCTACGCCAACATTGGCCTCACCCCCGACCTGTCGGTGTCGGCGAGCCTGGCGAAGGCCGTCGGCGAGCGCCGGGCGCTGCAGTTGGTGCTGACCGATCGACTCCTTTCAGCCGAGCAGGCACTGGACTGGGGTCTGGTTGCTGAGGTCGTCGCGGCTGACGAGGTGCAGGCTCGTGCGGAAGAGGTTGCACAGTCGTGGCTCGCTGGTGCCACTGGCGCCTATGGGCAGGCGAAGCGTCTGATCCGCACGCAGCCGTCGCGCACGTTCGCGGAGCAACTCGACGAAGAAGCTCGTTCCATCAATGCAGCGCTGCAGACGCCTGAAGCTCAGGCTCGTGTGCAGGCGTTCGCTGACCGTTCCGCACGAAAGGCAAAATAATGTCCCTCGCAGGAAAGACCATTCTGATGTCGGGCGGGAGCCGCGGCATTGGCCTTGCCATCGCGTTGCGCGCGGCGGCTGACGGCGCCAACATCGCGCTGCTCGCCAAGACCGACACCCCGCACCCGGCGCTGGAAGGCACGATCCACACGGCTGCGGAGGCGATTATCGCTGCCGGCGGCAAGGCTCTGCCTATCGTCGGCGATGTTCGTAGCGACGACGACATCGCGC
>CANNEP010000103.1 GCA_947503655.1 uncultured Microbacterium sp. | reverse complement strand
CGAATCGCTCCGGCTCACCCCGGACTACGACCGCGCTCTACCCGCCCACTACGTCGACGGCGAGGGCAATAGGTTCCAGCCGGTCGATCAGATCGCCTACTCCAGCCAAGACATCCTCGACGCCGAGCAGCGCCTACTCGCGCACAGCCAGCACACCGGCGGGCCAGCACTGACTGCACGGCTCGTCGCCCGGCACACCTCCCGCAAGATCAGGGGAGTCCGGCTCGACCCCGACCAGGCCGTCGCAATCACCCGCATCGCCCGCTCCGGGCTGACGCTCGATCTGCTCGTCGGCCCCGCCGGTTCTGGCAAGACCACCGCGCTCCGCGCACTCCATCGCGCATGGACAGCAGCGCACGGACGCGACTCGGTGATCGGTCTCGCACCGTCGGCGGCTGCCGCCGAAGTGCTCGGCGAATCACTCGGCGTCCGGGCGGAGAACACCGCGAAGTTCCTCTACGAACACCACCACGGACGCTGGAACCTCGAAGCCGGGCAACTCGTGCTCGTGGACGAATCCTCCCTCGCAGGAACCCTCGCGCTCGATCGCATCGCTGAACACGCCGCCGAGGTCGGAGCCAAGATCGTGCTCATCGGCGACTGGGCGCAGCTGAGCGCCGTCGAAACGGGCGGGGCGTTCGGGATGCTCGTCCGCCACCGCGATCAGGTTCCCGAGCTCACTGATGTGCGCCGCTTCGCCAACGAGTGGGAGAAGACCGCCAGCCTCGGCCTGCGGCACGGAAACACGGATGCGCTCGACGAGTACCAGGGGCGCGGCAGACTGCTCGACGGCGACGCCGAGACCATGCTCGACACGATCTACGAGGCATGGCGCGCCGACCGAGACGAGGGCCTGCGCACGCTGATGATCGCAGGCACCGGCGAGATGGTCGCCCAACTCAACGAACGCGCCCGCGCCGATCTGATCGAAGCCGGACAGGTCGAGGCCGACGGCCTGCGCCTGCACGACGGCACCACCGCAGGCATCGGCGATCTCGTCGTCACCCGGCTCAACGACCGCCGCCTGTCCACGGGCAAAGCGTGGGTCAAGAACGGCGACCGCTGGCACGTCACTTACCGCTACGACGACGGCTCCCTCGCCGTGCGCCGGTTGGGGCGCGGCGACCAGCCCCACGGCAAAGCCCTCGTGCTGCCCGCGAAGTACGTGCGCGAGGAACTCGAACTCGGCTACGCCTCCACTGTTCGCCGCGCCCAAGGAGCCAGCGTCGACACCGCGCACGCACTCGTTGACCCCGAAGCGGCGTCGCGGGAGTTGTTCTACGTCGCCATGACCCGAGGCAAGCACCGCAACCACGCCTACGTCATCGTGCCCGACCCGCACGAGATCGAGCCGCATCTCGACCAGCCCGAGCCGCTGACCTTGACAGACCGGCTCGCCCAGGTGCTCGCGCGCAGCGACGCCGACCTGTCCGCCACCGAAACCCTCGCGCTCGAGGTAGACCGTCACGCCTCGCTGCCCACGCTGCTGGCCGAGTACGACGTGCTCGCCCGCGAAGCACAGATCGACCGCTGGGCCACGCTGCTCGACGTCGCACCGTTCCCCGAGAACGTGGCCGACGATGTGTTCACCAGCCCCTACTACGAGCACTTGGAGAGCGCACTCGCACGTCACGAGGCAGCCGGCCATCTCCCCGCGGTCGCACTCACCGCGCTCGCACCGAGACTCACACCGGGCGACGACCAGGCCGACCCCGCCGCGCAGCTGGCCGACATGCTCGACCAAGCCACTCAGAAGCTCCGGCCCGGTAAACGCACCAGGGCACGAGTCGCTGGACTCATCCCAACGCCCGCCGAGCCGATCGCAGACGACATGCAGACCGCACTCACCGAGCGGCAGGCGCTCATCGAGTCGGGTGCGCATCGACTGCTAAATGACGCCCAAGAAGCGGGAGCCGCATGGGTGGCGAGGCTCGGGCAGCCGAGTTCACGGCCCGATGCACGAGAGCGGTGGGAGGCGCACGCGGCCACCGTTGCGCTGTACCGCTACCGCTACGAGATCACCGGCCCGTCACCGCTGGGCGATGCCAAGGCAGTCACGAGCGCCGACCAAGCAGCCGAACACCGAGCGGCGCAGTCCGCGCTGGCCCGCGCGCGACGACTCAGCGGGTCTATCCGTGACAACGCTCGCCCCCGGAATGCTGCTCGCCGCTCCGACCCAGCGCGTCGACTCTGAGCCGCCGGGTCGTCCAGAGCACGAGGGTCTTACGCCGCCAGCGTGTAGGCGGTAGACTTGGAGGCAAGAACATCGCCCCCCATTTCCGGGTTCGAGTCATCGAGCACGAGGAGTTCGGGGTCGGCAAGCATCGCGACGGCGAGCGAAACGCGCCCGCGCTGGCCACCGCTCAGTGTTGCGACGCGCTGTTTGGCCTGAGGCTCAAGGCCGACCGCTGCGAGCGCCCGATCGGTGTCGGCGCGCGTTCCACCAAGCACCCGGCCGAAATAGTCGAGGTTCTGCCGCACGGTGAGGTCGTCGTACACGGCCGCCGACTGCGTGGAGTACGACACCCGCTTGCGCAACCCACTGGTTCCGCCCGGCAACCCCAGCACCGTCACATCCCCGAGTTAATTCGCTGCGCGCCGACGATGCATCTCATGAGCGTCGTCTTGCCGCAGCCGGACGGCCCGAGGAGACCAACGAGTTTGCCCTCACCGATCTCCAGATCGAAGCCGCGAAAGATGGATTGGCTGCCACGTTTTACGTGGAGGCCGCTGACAGTCACCGCCGGTGTGCTCGTCATGCGACGAATATCCTCCCGTGACGGCGTTGCGTCAAGGGTGACGCGCGGTCAGCACTCGATGACGTTGACGGCGAGGCCGCCTTCGCTCGTCTCTTTGTACTTCGTCGACATGTCGATGCCGGTCTGACGCATGGTTTCGACAACCTGGTCGAGCGAAACGTAGTGCGTGCCGTCGCCGCGCAGGGCGAGGCGGGCGGCGGTGACGGCGGTGGAAGCCGCGATCGCGTTGCGTTCAATGCACGGGATCTGCACGAGGCCGCCGACCGGGTCGCATGTCAGGCCGAGGTGGTGCTCCATCGCGATTTCAGCGGCATTTTCGATCTGGCGGTTCGTGCCGCCCATGACGGCGGTGAGTCCGCCGGCTGCCATCGCGCAGGCGGAACCAACCTCGGCTTGGCAGCCGCCCTCGGCTCCCGAGATGGAGGCATTTGCCTTGAACAGCGAGCCGAGTGCGGTAGCGGTCAGGAGGAAACGGCGGATGCCGCGGCGGCGGTTGGCCTCGGCAAGTTCTTCGTCGGTGAGGTTGTCGGGATTTGGAGTTTGGGGTTCTGAGGTGAAGCCCAGCAGGGCGCTGCCGACGAGCTCACCGTGCGGCGTGACGGCGTTGCCCTGGCCGAGGCCGGAGTCGGCGAGGAAGCGCCACCAGTACATAGCAACGGCGGGAAGGATGCCCGCGGCACCGTTCGTCGGGGCGGTGACAACGCGGCCACCGGCGGCGTTTTCTTCGTTGACGGCGAGGGCGAAGGCGCCGAGCCATTCGCCGGGGAGTTCACGGTGGCCGTCAGATTCAGAGTGCTCGAGCTGTTCGCGGATTGTGTCGGCACGACGCTTCACCCCGAGAATGCCGGGCAGCACGCCCGGTGTGTGAAGACCGGCGTCAACGCAGCCCGCCATCGCGTTCCAGATCGCGTCGAGGCCGGCCGCGACGTCTGCTTCGCTGCGCAGCGACTCTTCGTTGCGGCGAGCGATTTCAGCGATCGTGAGGTTGTGTTCGTCGCACAGCGCGAGCAGCGTTTCAGCATCGCGGTAGGCGTAGGGGAAGGAACGCGTGCCGAGGCTCTCGGCCTGACCATCGCGGCGAATGAAGCCGCCACCGACCGAGTAATAGGTCTCTTCAGCGACGATCGCGTCACCGTCATAGGCCCACAGCGTCATCGCGTTGGGGTGGCCGGGCAAGCGCGTGCGCGGCTCAAACGTGATGTCGGCCTTCGCGAACGCGATATCGTGCGTGCCCGCAAGTGTCAGCGGCTCGCCTTCGACATAGTTGGTCCACGCGTTTCGCACGGCCGCCGGGTCAACGGTTTCGGGATGCTGCCCGCGCAGGCCCGCGACAACCGCATCGGGTGTGCCGTGGCCGATGCCGGTTGCTCCCAGTGATCCGTAGAGAACGCAAGCGACCCGCGTGACGCGAGCAATGGTTCCGTCATTCTGCAACCGCTCCACGAAGTCCACGGCAGCGCGAATCGGCCCCACGGTGTGGGAGCTTGACGGGCCTACACCGATGGAGAACAGGTCAAAAGCAGAGACGTACGCAGTCACACCTCAAGCCTAGGTCGGTCGGGGCGCCTGTGGGCCATTCACGGGGTGTGGCGAGGCGGGGCGGTTTAGGCCGGTCGCACATAGTGAGAGAGGATGGAAGGACCGCCAAGAACTCACAACGTCAGGAGAAAACGGTGTCCCTTCGCAAACCCCTCATCAAGCTCGGAGCGATTGCCGCGACGCTGATTCTGTTGACGGGGTGTGCGGCGAGTGGCCCGGCCGTTGAACCGACGGGTGAGACCACCGAAGTGACCGTGACGGTTTCGGGCATGTCGTATGTGCCTGACGTGATTGAGGTTCCGGTTGGCAACGAGCTGGTCGTCACGTTTGAGAACACCGGAACCGTGATGCACGACCTCAAGTTTGCGAACGGTGCCGACTCGGGAGACATTGCGCCCGGCAAGAGCACGGTTGTCGAGGTCGGTGTCATCGGTGATGACATGGACGGCTGGTGCTCCGTCGGCAACCACCGCGCCATGGGCATGGAACTGACGGTCGTCGCCGTCAAGTAACCTCAGCCGTCTAGTCGCTCTCGCAGGCGTAGCCGTCTTTGTCGCGGTCGAGCCCGTAGACATCGCTACCGACGACGCGAGCAACACCGTCGAAGAATGACGGCCCGTTGCCACCTCCCCCCGCGCAATCAACGTCGACCGGGTCATTCGGTACGCAGGCGTCGGCGTAGTTGGGATTGCATGCGCTGTCGCCGCCGCCTGCGAAGGACGCGGGCGGGGTGTACATGCCCACGGACACCACTTCGTGAACGGGCTCTGCCGTCACAACGTTTGATACTTCGACGCGTGCGGTTTCAACACCGTCGGTGTAGGTCACGTCGTACGTGATCGTTCGCGAGCCTGCGACGCCGGCGACCGCAACCTGAATCGGCCTGACTTTCGTTCCGTTCTTCAAGTAAGGATGGAACACGATGAACAGGAAGTATTCACCGGAGATG
>CANNEP010000102.1 GCA_947503655.1 uncultured Microbacterium sp. | reverse complement strand
TACGCTGACCAAGAATCAGCCCAACCGGCCCTTGCCGGACAAGGCTCCCGATAGGAACGAAAGTCAGGCCGATTCAATCGGGATGCCGAGAGATTCGTTCCGTCCACCGAGGAAGAAAATGACCGACGAAGTCCGCAGACAGGCCGCCCTCGACGCCCTGGGAGTGCTCGACATTCCACCAGCTGAACGCGTTGATCGCGTCGCGCGACTCGCGAAGGAAATGTTCGATGTTCCGATGGTGAGCGTTTCGCTCATCGATAGGAACTCGCCGTCCGTCTGAAAAAGCGCGCTGTTGAGGTTGCCAGCTTTCGCATCCCGGGGCTTACTTTCCCAGTTCTTTCACGCGAGGTGTGGTGAAAACGAAGCGTGAGATTGCGTGCGACCATGATGAGGTGCCACACCTGCATGATCGGTCAAGGCGGCATCGGCACGGCGGAGGGAAGGAAACTCTATGAGGACACCGTTTCATCCCGACCTTGCCGCAGCGTGCTTCATTCCACGGTTTAGTTTTACGCCCCTCATCGCAAGAATTGCGCGAAAGTTTCCCCCTCGGGGGCAACGAGAAGATGAGTTTGTTTCCATCGAAGAAATAGCGGTCAATCCGCACGTTTCGATTCGGCTCTTTCGCCCGAAACGTCTCAAGGGAGGGCAACTCCCCCTCCTGCTGTGGATCCACGGTGGCGGGCACCTCACCGGAGCTCCCGAACAAGACGACCGCGCCAACGTGATCTTTGCGAGGGAGCTCGGAATAGTGGTGGCAGCCGTCAGGTATCGAATCGGTGCCCTTGCGCCAGCACCGGCAAGCGTGACCGACTGCTACGCGGCGCTGCGCTTCCTCTACGAGGGTGCCCCGGAGCTGGGCCTTGACCCCGATCGATTCGCCGTAGGGGGTGCAAGCGCCGGAGGTGGAATCGCTGCCGGGCTCGTTCTCTTCAACCACGATCATGGAGTGGTTCCACTCACGTTCCAACTCCTGGTGTACCCGATGCTCGACGACCGGACGGTGTCAGCCCCCAGAGAATCGTTCAGGATGTTTCACATGTGGAGCCCGGCGAGCAACAGGCTGGGGTGGAGCACATATCTCGCGAAAACCGCTGGTTCGGCCGAAATCTCACCGTACGCAGTTCCCGCCCGGAGGGAAGACCTCACAGGGCTCCCGCCTGCTTGGATCGGAGTTGGCACGCTCGACCTCTTCCTGGAGGAAGACATCGAGTATGCGAGACGGCTTCGAGACGCAGGTGTCGCCTGTGAAGTGGACATCGTTTCCGGAGCTTTCCACGGCTTTGACCAGGTGTTCTTTTCGAAAGGCGTATCGCGAACCTTTCGCGCGTCACAAATGCAGGCACTGCGGCAGGCAGGCATTCAAACCGTCGTTTGATACCCACGGCAAATAGACCCGTCAAAAAACGACAAAACCCTGATGAGAATTTTTTCTTATCAGGGTTTTTCTGTCGGGCTGACAGGATTTGAACCTGCGACCCCTTGAGAGGGTCCGGTCGATTTCCGTTCTCCGCCGATCGTCTCGGGAACTCGCGGATTCCCTTGTGTTTACAGGGAACCGGGCGGTTCGCTTGGTCCGAGTGTAGCCGGTTGGTGGCGGGTCGCGGCGGGTGATCGAGAGGGTCTGATGTCGGTTGTGTTGACTCGGGTTTCTCTTCACGCCGCGAGTGCGACGCTGCCTACATTAACAACTTCAAACTCCACTGGCGTCAGTCTGCCCAATCGACGCTGGCGACGTTTACGGTGATACTTCCCCTCGACCCAGGAAACGATCGCTAAACGAAGTTCTTCTCTGGTCGCCCACACCGTCCGATCAAGCACGTTCTTCTGCAGTAACGAGAAGAAGCTCTCCATCGCCGCGTTATCCCCGGCAGCACCCACACGCCCCATCGACCCCTGTAACTGATGCCGACGTAGCGCACCTTGGAAGTTTTGGGAACGAAATTGGCCGCCCCTGTCGGAGTGCACCACCGTCCCGACCGGACTATCGCGCTGTGTGACTGCGTTCTCAAGCGCCGTCACCGCAAGCGATGCCTGCATACGATCACCGATCGAGTAGCCCGCGATCCGGTTCGACCAGACGTCTTTCACCGCGCACATATACAAACGACCTTCGTTCGTCCATTGCTCCGTAATATCGGTCAGCCACAACCGGTTCGGGCCGTCTGCGGTGAACTCACGCTCAACCAGATCATCACCAACCGGCTCACCCGTCTTGAGGTTACGGCGCCTGCGTTTGGTGATCACTGAACGAATACCTGCTTGGTTGCACAGCCGCCATACGCGCCGCTCGGTGACGGCGTAGCCGAGGTCCTGCATCTCGTCAGTGAGGAATCGGTACCCGAACTCGGGGTCCTCAGTATGGAGCTTACGCAGCACCCCGATGAGCTGCTGATCATCAGCTTCGCGTTTCGACACTGGCTGTTTCACCCACTGGTAGTACGCCTGTTTTGAGAAACCGAGCACCCGGCACGCCACCACGATAGGCACCCGCACCGGGGCATCTTTCGCGGCCATTTCTTGGACGAGCGGGAACACTATTTTGGGGGCGTGATGTGGATCCGTGACAAATATGCGGCCGCACGCCTGAGCACTTCGTTCTCTTGTTCGAGGAGCCTGTTACGGCGCATCAACTCACGGATCTGCGCATCCTCTGCCGGGGACACGTCTTTCGTTACGGGGAGGCCAGCATCTCGCCGGTCAGCGTCAGCCACCCATTTCGACAGCGCCGATTTCGAGACGCCAAGGTCGCGTCCCACTTCTCGTCGTGTTGCGCCCTGCCGCACTAACGCGACCGCGTCTTGTTTGAACCCTTCCGAGTATTTCGCCATGATGTACATCCTCCCTGCCAGCCCCGAAGAACTGGCGGACAAGAGTCAACCAAACCGACATCAGACCCCTGCAGCGACAGGATCGTTCGACTACGAGGCCGCACTTACCGGATACCGGGGCGACATCCTCGTGGTCGATGTCTCGGACGATGTGCTGGCGCCGCGGACTGCCACGGACGCGCTGCTGGCGAAGGTGCCCAGAGCCCACGTCACTCGGTATGCATACGACAGTGCGCGAGGGGCAGCCAAGCCGGGATCGCACTTTACCTGGGTTCGAGACCGCGGTGGCCTCGCGCCCGCAATCGCGGACTGGGCGCGCTCTCGGAGCTTATGACTCCATCCGAT
Source organism: uncultured Microbacterium sp. (assembly GCA_947503655.1). Taxonomy (GTDB): domain Bacteria; phylum Actinomycetota; class Actinomycetes; order Actinomycetales; family Microbacteriaceae; genus Microbacterium. The sequence continues at coordinate 2,549 of CANNEP010000102.1, read as the reverse complement.
ACTGGAAACAGCAGCCGCCAAAAGTGCTAACGAAAGTGCTAAGCAACATGTAGGTCGGGGTATCGCGGTGGAGTCATCCACAGGTCAGATGCCCTAGATCGTTGATTTTATGCGACAGAACACCCTACACGGTTTCGCGGCGCGAGGGGGTCGAGGTCAGTTCAACTCCCCCGGTGCCGACACTCGATCGGCTCCAGCGGCGCGCGACACTGAACAGGCCCATGTAGCGCTTCGGTTCCCATCAGCAAGAAATGGAAACTACACCCCGATGTATGCCCCCAGTGTAGCCGCCGCGATCGGCGGCGCATCTACGAAATCGTCGCCTGCGTGCATTCAGAAGAACAGTGGTCGGCTTCTAGCGATGGCAGGGCAGACAATCCGTGTCGAGCGATGAGTGCTACGCGCGAGCCTGACGTGCAGGAGCATCGCGCCTGGCGTTTTCGATCTTCTGGTTGAGCTGGTTGGCGTAGTGCTGCTGGGCAAGGAGTATGAGGGAGTCAAGGAGCGGGCGTCGAAGCACGCTACCAAGTACGACGCCTCGGATCATCGTTTCGAGATTATCGGCTTCGGCGACGGCCTGAACGTCTATGCGTCCAACCGCGTCGGCGGCGTCGGCATACTCGTCGAGGCGATCCAGAAGGAGGGTGAGGTCTTCTGCCTGCAGCTCGGCTATCGCATGAACTGCTGCGACGTGTGCGGGCGACCCCTCCTGGCATCGCCAACCGCGTGCGGCGAGGAGCTCCGAGAGGAGCTGCGACGCAGCCTTCTCGCCTGGGGCGGCTCCAACGTCGCCAACGAGTGCGTCTTGCGTGATGCCCATCGCGTCGAGGACGGAGGACTCGACGCTGACCGCCTGCACGACTTCTCGGACCTTGTCTAGCGGCAGCCCGGCGACCTTCACGAGCGCTCGGATCAGTCGGAGGCGTTCGAGATGGGCGTCGTCGTATCTGGCCTGATTCACGCTCGTCCGTCGCCCCGGCTGCAACAGACCCTCACGCAAGTAGTACTTGATCGTGGGCACGCTGAGCCCTGACTGCCGTGACAGCTCCGCCATCCGCATCTCCACGTCGCACCTCGTTCCCATCGCGCTGGCGCTTTCAGATGGATAATACTAGTATCCATAAATAGATACCCACACTATCCATGAGGAGGCGGGGATGGTACGCATAGCTGTCATAGGAGCAACCGGGTACCTCGGTGGGTACGCCCTTACCCGCCTGCTGGCAGACGGCCACACAGTGCGCGCGATCGTGCGGTCGCCAGAAAAGGCGTCGCTACCAAAGGGTGTCGAGACCGTGCGGGGAGACGTCACGGCCCCCGACACGCTGGCGGCCGCGTTCACCGACGTTGATGGCGTCCTGCTGACCCTCAACGGTGGGAGCGACCCTGAGCGGGCGCGACACATCGAGGAAGACGGCGTTGCGAACGTCGCCGCCGCCGCTGAAACGGCTGGTGTACGGCGCGTGGTGCTGATCTCCGGCATGTTCGCACAGCCCGCCTATGCCGACTATCCCCGGGAACACTCCAAAGCCCGCGGCGAGCAAATCTTGATGGCCAGCCCGGTGGCATCCACCGTGTTCCGCGTCGGGTTCATCAACGAAACGCTCGCGAAGTTCATCCGAGGCGGCCGCCCGGTACTCATCGGCAACCAACCGCACCCGATCCACCCCGTCGCCGCTGACGACATCATGGCCGCGGCCTCCCGCGCGTTCGAGATGCCCGAAACCGCGAACAAGATCTACGACGTGGCCGGAGAACAGGCCATGACGCTGCGGGAGGCGACCGCCGCATACGCGGGCGCAATCTCCGGCAAGCCCGTTGCACCGAGGGCGGTGCGGGTCATGCCGCTCGGGTTCATGCGCGCCATCAATCGCCTATTCCTGAAGGGCGAGATGACCAGGCCCCTGGACATCCTCGACAGCATTGACCGCCACGGCGACGTGACCGACACCACCGCGTGGTTCCAAGACTTCGGCACCCCACCCACCCCATTCACCGGGTGGATCGTACACCAGCGCGACAACACCACCGAAAGGCCAACACCATGAACTGGCTGGAGACTGCCACCATCCTCGTCACCGGATTCGTCGGGCCAGCCGAGTTCGCCTCTGCCGCACTCGTGCACCCCGTGATCCGAAAACTCGCCCCCGACGACCAGCTCACCTTCGAGAAAGGGCTGCTCAAGACCTACGGACGCATCATGCCAATCGGCATGACAGCCGCCACCGTCCTCGCGATCACCGTCGCAATCCCCACCCCCTCGGCCTGGCTGATCGCCGCCGCCGTTGCCCTCGGGATCGCGCTCATCGTCACCATCGCCGGCAACGTGCCCATCAACTTCCGCACCGGACGCATCAAACAGGACACCGCACCCGAAGGCTTCATCGCAATGCGCCGCCGCTGGGACGTCTTCCAAATCACCCGAGGATCGCTTCAGCTCCTCGGGTTCATCCTCGTCACCATCGGACTCGCCGCCGTCTAGCTGTACTGACCTCGACCGTTGTTGATTCGGTCGATGGGGGTCTTGCCTCTGATGCCGAGGTGGTGCC
>CANNEP010000101.1 GCA_947503655.1 uncultured Microbacterium sp. | reverse complement strand
ATACGCAGGCACCGCCAACCCCACCATCCCCAACTTCGAAATCGAAGAATTCCTGCCAACTACTTGACGCGGGACAGCCGAACCTTCTGGATGGGCATGCTCGCGGCCGTCATGGTCGGCGCGCTCACGGCCATTCAGGCACGCATCAACGGCAACCTCGGCACCCGTATCGAGAACGGGATTGTCGCGGGGTTCATTTCGTTCTCCTCCGGCCTTATCGCGCTGATCTTCATCACCGTGCTGACGAAGTCGGGCCGCGCGGGCGCGCAGCGTCTCTTCACCGGCGTGCGCGATCGACGCATTCCCTGGTACCTGCTCACCGGTAGGCTCGCTGGCGCTTTCTCGGTGACGACGCAGGGGCTCACCGTCGGCATCATTGGCGTCGCGCTGTTCACCGTCGGCATTGTCGCGGGCCAGGCGGTCACCGGACTCATCATTGACCGCATCGGCTACGGCCCGGCGGGTGCCGTGGCCGTGACGATCGGCCGCGCGAGCGGCGCGGCGCTGGCCCTCGCGTCGGTCGGCGTCGCCCTCACCGGTGATCTGCTTCAGCAGACGCCGTGGTGGATCCTGTTCATGCCGTTTGGCGTCGGCGTCGGTATCGCGTATCAGCAGGCCACGAACGGACGCCTTGGCATGCTCGTCGGCGACCCGATGACAGCGACGCTCATGAACTTCATCGCCGGAACGACGGTGCTCACGATCGCCGCGATCATTTCGGTCAGCATCATGGGCCCAACCAAGCCCTGGCCGACAGAACCCTGGCTCTATATCGGCGGCGTGATGGGTGTCGTGTACATCTTTGTTGCCGCCGCCGTTGTGCACCAGATCGGCGTGCTTCTGCTCGGGCTTGCGAGTGTGGTCGGACAGCTGGCGACGTCAGTCGTCACCGACATTTTCTTCCCGGCATCGAATCCACCAGCGTGGTGGCAATCGACGCTCATGGTGGTGCTGGCGCTGGCCGCGGTGATCACCGCAACCGTGCCGTGGAACCGCCTGCGTCGTCGTCGCTAGCGATCAGCGACGCGAAGCTCACAGCGCAACCCCGTGGTTCCGCTCGCTACAGCGTCGTGACCTTTTTGCGGGGGTCGGCGATCTTGCGACGCCCTTCGCGCTTGCCTTCGGGTTTGCCGCCGACGTAGAGCCAGCCCATGAGCTGCTCCCGCTTACCGAGCTTGTGCATCTTGGCAACGGCCTTCGAGCGCGTGTAGCCGCCAGTGCGCCAGATGACGCCCCAGCCTTCGTCGTCGAGCATCAGGCTGAGCGTGTGCGCGACACCGGATGCGACGGACTCTTGCTCCCACGACGGAACCTTGCCGCTCTTCTGCGGCGAGAAAACGATCGCGAGCAGCAGCGGTGCACGCAACGGTTTCGACGATGACCCCTTGTCGCCATTCGACTTGTTGATCGCGCGGCCCAGCTTTTCGCGGGCGTCACCGCGTAACTCAATGACGCGCCACGGGCTCAATGACGAGTGGTCGGCAACGCGGCTGGCGGCTGCGACGAACTCGAGCACTTCGGCGTGGGTGGGCGCGTCGTCGGTGACCTTCGACCACGAACGGCGCGCCAACACCGCGTCGCGCACGCTCATTCGGCGGCGCCGGGAGCCTCAGGCGTGAACGACAGCGACAGCGAGTTCATGCAGTAACGGTCGCCGGTGGGGGTGCCGAAACCATCGGGGAAGACGTGGCCGAGGTGCCCGCCGCACGCCGCGCACCGAACCTCGGTGCGCACCATGCCGTGCGACGTGTCTTCAATGAGCTCGACGGCCTCCGGGCGCACCGATTCGTAGAAGCTCGGCCAGCCGCAGCCCGAATCAAACTTGGTTCCGCTCTGGAACAACTCAGCACCACAACCGGCGCACGAGTAGAGGCCAGCGCGGTGTTCGTCGAGGAGCTCGCCCGTCCACGCGCGCTCGGTCGCCGCCTCGCGCAACACGGCAAACTGGTTGGCGTCGAGCTTCTCGCGCCACTCTGCTTCGGACTTATTCACGTTGTACGACATGGTGCTCCTCTTTTCCCTTCTATTCTCACCCCTGCCGCCGACGCTGGCGCGGCCAGCAGACAGAATGGGGGAGTGAGCATTGCCGAAGTTCAACAACGCTACGCCCGATTCGCGACCGAGGAGGCTCCCGGACGGAGCACTCTGTATGAGGCGTGGGCACACACGGCGGCGACCGACAATGCTGTAGCGGCGGTCATTGCGCAGTTCGCGCCGCAACGCCGCCAGCCGCCGCTCGTGTTCGCCGTGATGCGTCTGGCCGGAGCACCCCAGGAGAGCGGAACCCCGTGGCGAGATTGGGTGGTGGGTCACGCCGCCGAAATTCTCGCGGCGGGCGAGGGGCGCTCGGTGCAAACCAACGAGCCGTTGCGGTGTGCGGCGCTCATGCCGGCGCTGGCCGCAATTGACGGTCCGATCGCGCTGGTTGAAGTCGGAGCGTCGGCGGGCCTCTGCCTGTACCCCGACCGATACGCCTACTCATACGTTGCACCGACGGGTGAGGTGGCGGCCTGGGCGCCCGACGATGGCAGCTCTGTGACGCTGCAGTCCGAGCTTCGCGGCGCCGTGGTTCCGCCGCTCCGCGCGCCCAACATCGTGTGGCGTGCCGGCGTCGATATCAACCCGCTCGATGCCCGCGATGACGCCGACCGCGCGTGGTTGCGCGCCCTGGTGTGGCCGGGAGAAACGGGCCGCGAGGAGCGTATCGCCGCGGCGCTCGACATCGCGGCGGCGGAACCTCCACTCCTGGTGGCGGGGGATGGCGCGAATGTGCTCGCGGCGGTGGTCGCCGAGGCTCCCGCCGGTGCTCGCATCGTCATCACGACGCCTGGTGTACTTCCGCATATTCCGTGGGCGGGCAGACAGCGACTCATCGAAGTCGTTCAGGAGGTTGCAGATGATTGGATCACGCTGGATGCCCCGGGCCTGCACTCGGCGTGGACAACGGCGACCGACCGCGTGCCCGACGATGGCTTTGCGCTCGCCCGCAATGGCGTGGTGTTGGCGGCCGCTGACCCGCTCGGGCGCTGGATCGACTGGTTAGACGACGCCGAATCGTGATGCTCGGGCGTAATGTCTGAGGCCCCGCGTACGGTGCAATCATGAGCACTTCACCCGTGGTTCCGGCGCACGACCTCTTGCTGTTTGAAGCCAAGTGGCCGCAACACTCGGCCGCCAAAGCGCAAGAAATCGAGGCCCGTTGGGGGCTGTCAGCGGTGCGGTATTACCAGGTGCTCGCGAGGGTGAGCGCGTCGCCGGCGGCTGTCGCCGCCGACCCATTCTTGGTCGCACGCATCAGACGCCAGCGGGCGGGCAGAGCCCCTTTGCTGAGAGAATCTGCCGAGCATTCGGGGTTGGGTTCGATAGCATCATCGGGTGCCCTCGAACTTCCCGCGTGATCGCTTCGATGATGTAGCCCGCGACAAGGGCCGCGTCGGAGCGCACCGCGCCGAGTTGCCGCGCAGTCGCGGGTGGGCCACGTTCCTGTGGGCATCGGTTGCGGCTGTCGTGCTGTTCGCCGGGGGTGTTTTTGGCTCTCTGGTTGTCATGGGCAAGATTACGTTCGGTGAAGACAAGCCCGACACAACGATCACGCAGGCACCGGTCGAGCCTCGCATTGACACGAGCTACTCGATCTTAATTCTCAACGCGACGCCGGAAGAAGCGAAGACCGCTGAAGTCACGCAACTGCTCGTGACCGCCGGGTGGACGCAAGAGCAAATCTTCTCGATTGACTCCGACGACAAAGACTTCGAGCACACCACGGTGTACTACCCGCTGCCCGGCGATCAGAGCCCCGCCCTGGGCGTTGCCGGCCTCATGAATGAAGCGCTCATCGAGCAGAGCGACGTTTACCAGATGGGTGATGTCGCGGAGTCCGCGCAATTGACCATTGTCATCGGTGCCGATTTCGCGCCCGCAGGCTAAGTACGCCTCACGATTTTTGTCCGCCCAGGGCTGAGCGGTTTGGCTTGCACTCGCATGGGGTGAGTGCCAGAATGGTTCTTAGCACTCGCCATCACTGAGTGCTAAAAATTTGATTCGCCGACGTCCAGGAGGGACGAAAGACTCATGGCTAAAATCATCGCTTTCGATGAGGAGGCACGTCGTGGCCTCGAGCGCGGACTCAACATCCTGGCTGACGCCGTCAAGGTAACCCTTGGCCCGCGCGGTCGCAACGTTGTGCTCGAGAAGAAGTGGGGCGCTCCCACGATCACGAACGACGGTGTCTCGATCGCCAAGGAAATCGAGCTCGACGACCCGTACGAGAAGATCGGTGCAGAGCTCGTCAAGGAAGTTGCCAAGAAGACGGATGACGTCGCTGGTGACGGAACCACGACCGCTACGGTTCTCGCACAGGCACTCGTCCGCGAAGGTCTGCGCAACGTCGCAGCCGGCGCTGACCCCATCTCGCTGAAGCGCGGTATCGAGAAGGCTGTTCAGGCCATCACCGCTCAGCTGCTCGAGAACGCTAAGGAAATCGAGTCGAAGGAAGAGATCGCCGCTACCGCATCGATCTCGGCTGCAGACCCGGCTATCGGTCAGCTCATTGCTGAAGCTATCGACAAGGTCGGCAAGGAAGGTGTTGTCACCGTTGAGGAGTCGAACACGTTCGGCACCGAGCTGGAGCTCACCGAAGGTATGCGCTTCGACAAGGGCTACCTGAACCCCTACTTCGTCACCGACCCTGAGCGTCAGGAAGCGGTCTTCGAAGACCCGTACATCCTGATCGCTAACCAGAAGATCGGTAACATCAAGGACCTGCTGCCCATCGTTGACAAGGTCATCCAGGACGGCAAGGAACTCGTTATCATCGCTGAGGACGTCGAGGGCGAAGCACTCGCAACGCTCGTTCTCAACAAGATCCGTGGCATCTTCAAGTCGGCAGCTGTTAAGGCTCCCGGCTTCGGTGACCGCCGCAAGGCTCAGCTGCAGGACATCGCTATCCTGACCGGCGGCCAGGTCATCACCGAAGAGGTCGGCCTTAAGCTCGAGAACGCAACGCTTGACCTTCTGGGTCGTGCTCGCAAGGTCATCATCACCAAGGATGAGACGACCATCGTTGAGGGCGCTGGCGAGGCAGAGCTGATCGAGGGTCGCGTTACCCAGATCCGCCGCGAGATCGACAACACCGACAGCGACTACGACCGCGAGAAGCTGCAGGAGCGCCTGGCAAAGCTTGCCGGTGGCGTTGCAGTCATCAAGGCCGGAGCTGCAACCGAGGTTGAGCTCAAGGAGCGCAAGCACCGCATCGAAGACGCCGTGCGTAACGCAAAGGCTGCTGTCGAAGAGGGCATCGTCCCCGGTGGTGGCGTGGCTCTGCTGCAGGCAGCGTCGGCTCTTGACTCGCTTGAACTGACCGGTGACGAAGCAACGGGTGTTGCTATCGTTCGCGTGGCAATTGAAGCTCCGCTCAAGCAGATCGCACTCAACGCGGGTCTGGAGCCCGGCGTTGTTGCGCACAAGGTTGCTGAGCTGCCGAGCGGCCAGGGCCTGAACGCTGCAACCGGTGAGTACGGTGACATGTTCGCACAGGGCATCATCGACCCCGCCAAGGTGACGCGTTCGGCACTGCAGAACGCTGCATCGATCGCCGGTCTGTTCCTGACGACCGAGGTCGTCGTTGCTGACAAGCCCGAAAAGGCTGCAGCTCCGATGGGTGACCCGTCGGGTGGCATGGACTTCTAAGTCTCTGATCACACAGATCACGGCGAGGGCCTCGACGAAAGTCGGGGCCCTCGCTCTTTTGCGTCGGCGCACGGCACCCAGCGTCTGCACGCAGGGGCACTGTGCTCGACGAACCACGCGCGTACGATGGCTGGCACCTGGTCTCTCAACATGCTGCGCATGTGGGGCGTCGATGCCGAAGCGCTGGGCGACACCGCCGAGAAGCTCGCCGCGAATAGCCGCTGGGAGTACGACGACCTGCCCTACTGGGGTGGCGAGGTGGATGTGT
>CANNEP010000100.1 GCA_947503655.1 uncultured Microbacterium sp. | reverse complement strand
CGGTTCTGCTTGAGCGGGTTCGAGATAACAACCTCGAGCGCGTTCTCAATGCCGATGAGGTTCGGTAGCAGGTACGCGCCACCCCAGCCGGGGATGAGGCCCAGGAAGACCTCCGGCAGAGCGATCGCAGCAGCCGAAGCGTCAACCGTGCGGTACGTCGAGTTCAAAGCGATCTCGAGGCCGCCACCGAGTGCGAGGCCGTTCACGAAAGCAAACGACGGAACGCCCAGGTCGCTGAGCGAGCCCAGCACCTTGTGGCCGAGCTGGCCGATCAGCAGTGCCGTGGCGGCATCCGGAACCCGTGCGACGTCGGAGAGGTCGGCACCGGCCGCGAGGATGTACTGCTTGCCGGTAATGCCGACAGCCTGGATCTCGCCGGCGGAGGCACGTGCCTTGAGCGTGGCGAGCGCCTCGCCCAGCTCCTTCAGCGTTGCCGGGCCCAGCGTGTTCGGGCGGGTGTGGTCACGGCCGTTGTCCAGCGTGATGAGGGCAAGAACCTTGCCGCTCGCCAGGCGAACGTCGCGCACGAGCGAGTGCGTGATGACCTCGTCGTCTTTGAACGCGTCGAGCGAAGAGAAGTCAATGGCGTCGTAGTTCGTCATGAATTACTTCTTCTTTCCGGTGTAGAACGGGTTCTCCCAAATGACCGAGCCGCCCTGGCCGAGTCCAACGCACATGGCGGTGAGGCCGTAGCGCACGTCGGGGCGTTCCTGGAACTGGGCCGCGAGCTGAATCATCAGGCGTACGCCCGAGGCTGCCAGCGGGTGTCCGAGAGCAATCGCGCCACCCCAGGGGTTCACGCGCGGGTCGTCATCGGCGATGCCGAAGTGGTCGAGCAGCGAGATCACCTGAATGGCGAAGGCCTCGTTGAGCTCGAACAAGCCGATGTCGTCGATCGTGAGACCGGCCTTCTTGAGGGCCTTCTCCGTCGACGGGATCGGGCCGATGCCCATGATCTCCGGCTCAACACCGGCGAATGCGAACGAAACCATCTTCATCTTCGGACGAAGACCCAGTTCCTTCACCGCGGTTCCGCTCGCCAGCAGCGAGATGGTGGCACCATCGGTCAGCGGCGACGCCGTGCCCGCGGTCACACGACCGTGTGGGCGGAACGGCGTCTTCAGTGTTGCGAGACCCTCCATCGTGGTCTCCGGGCGGCGACCCTCGTCTTCCGTGGCCAGGCCCCAAGCGCCGGTGGCGTCCTTGATTGCAACCTGCACCAGGTCGGGCTGGAACTTGCCGGCGTCGTACGCGGCCTGCGCCTTGTGTTGGCTCAGCATGCCGAAACGGTCAGCGCGCTCCTTGGTGAGGTGCGGGAACCGGTCGTGAATACGCTCGGCCGTGATGCCCATGTTGAGGGCGTCAGCCGAAACCAGCTTCTCCGTCAGGAAACGCGGGTTCGGGTCAGCGTCGCCGCCGAGGGGGTGGCGGCCCATGTGCTCGACACCACCGGCGAGGGCAATGTCGTACATGCCGAAGCCGATCGAGCCCGCCATCGTGGTGACACTCGTCATCGCGCCCGCGCACATGCGGTCAATTGCGAAGCCCGGAACCGTCTGGGGGAGTCCGGCAAGGATCGCGCCGGTACGACCGAGGGTGAGACCCTGGTCGCCCTGCTGCGTCGTCGCAGCGATTGCGACGTCGTCAACGCGGTCCTTCGGAACCTCGGGGTTGCGGTCCATCAGACCGATCATCGCCTTGACGACGAGGTCGTCTGCGCGGGTGTTCCAGTACATGCCCTTTTCGCCGGCGCGACCGAACGGGGTGCGCATGCCATCGACGAAGTAGACGTCCGAAATCTCGGCCACTCTGCCTCCAAGTTTGTGGGATTTAACCCAGCCTATTGAGGCGCGGGAGGTGAAAGGAATCGGTTGGGCCGATTCTACGAATGGGCTTCGGTCCCCTCGGGCGCAGTTTGGGCACTCTCTACAAAGGCGGTCGCGATTATCTGTGAGGTTTCGTCAATCTGCCATTCGCGTGCGCCCAATGAGCGGAGCGCGGTACCGATGGACGCTGCGTCGTCGCCGGGGTACTCCCAAGCCACGCGACGGAGGTAATCCGGCGTCAAGAGGTTCTCTGTCGGCATGTGCAACGCCTCAGCTGCTACCTCGACGAGCGGGCGCGCCGCCTTGTATCGCAAGTCAGCTGCCGGGTTGCGATCTGCCCACGCGCGGGTGGGCGGCAACGCGTCGCTCGATACGCGCTCAGCGGGCAAGTCTTGCGCCAGGCGGCCGCGTTCAATCGCACTCCACCAGCGGTCAAGCTGGCTTCGGCTGGCGCGACCGTTGAATGCCTTCAGGGCACCCAGCTCATGCTTAGACGACGGATCGGCGATGACGGCAGCCACGAGGGAGCGGTCGGGAACCAGGCGACCGGGTGAGACGTCTTGGTCGCGCGCGAACTCTTCGCGTGCCTCCCACAGTGATCGGGCAACGGCGAGATTGCGGCGGCCGCGAACCGAGTGCAGGCCGCTGAGGCGGCGCCAGGGGTCTTCGCGCGGCGGCTTCGGTTCCTTGAGCCGTACGGCCTCGAACTCTTGGCGCGCGATTTCCGTTTTGCCCTGCTCCTCAAGTTCTGCGCTCACGGTGTCCCATGCGTCTACCAGGTAGACGACATCGAGGGCGGCATATTCGAGCCACGATTGGGGTAGCGGGCGCGTCGACCAGTCATCGGCCGAGTGCGCTTTTGCCAGCGTGATGCCGAGCGTGCGTTCGACCACGGCGCCCAGGCCGACCCGGTCGTAGCCCAACAGGCGTGACGCAAGTTCGGTGTCGAAGATGGCTTCGGGATACAGGCCTTCATCGTGAAGTGACGGGAGATCTTGGCTGGCAGCGTGCAAAAGCCACGGAATGTCGCCAATAGTGTCTTGCAACCCAGAGAAGTCGCCGATTGCTGGCGGGTCAAACAGGAAAACACCGGAATCGCGGCGGAAGACCTGAATCAGATAGGCGCGCTGCGAATAGCGGAAGCCAGAAGCGCGTTCCACATCGACGGCTACCGGGCCGTTGCCCTCAGTGAGTTGTTCTAAGGCGCGCTCGTACTCGGAGCGGTCATCGATGACGTGATAATCAGTCACGCTCGACCTTTCTCGCACCGAATACCGCGATGCGCTCTGACCCGGGCGGCAAGCCGGCGAGCATGCAAACCAGCTCGGCCCAGGCCGCCACGTGGCCCGCAATGTTATCTGTTGGTGACCACGACGCGCGAAGCTCAATCTGAGCGCCATCGCCCTCTTCGGCCAGCGTGCCGAACCCCCTCGAAAGGGTCTTCGTCGCGGTGCCAGAAACGGCGCGGTAGGGCGCTTGGTGTGAAGCCAGTGCGTCAGTTAGCCAAGACCAGGCTACCTCTGCGAGTAGGGGGTCGACCCCAATTTCGGTCTCCAGCGGCGCCTGCGCAAAGCTAACGATGCGCCACGGGCTCTCCCAGCCGTCTGGAACTTCGGGGTCGTAGAGCAAGACCAGGCGTCCGGTGCCGTACAGGGATTCACCCTCTTCGTGCGGTCGTACGTCGCCCGCAAGCGCGAGAGTCTCGGGCGCTAGACCGGCAGGCGCGGGTATCTCTCGCACCGCAAAGTCGCTACGCAGTTCCAGTGCCATCACGAGTTCGCGGGCACGACTGAACTCAGCACTGAGCTCCGAATCTTCCGTCACGGCGCCAGACTAGAATGAGACCTGCATGAAGACTTCCAGGCGCGCCGTTTCGTTGCCCTTCGTGACGGCCATTCGCGTATCTGCGGGCATTGTTGGTGGTGCCGTTCTGCTCGCTGCGAGCGCGATCGGTGCGGCGTCGTTATTGATGGCGAAACGCGTGGTAACGCCGAGCAAACGTGAGCCTGACACGCGCATTGAAGGCTTTGATCTGAAGGCGCAGACGATCACGTTGTCGCGCACGCCAGACACCGAGCTTCCTGGTCGCTACGGCCTGCACGTTTCGGGCACGCCGGACTATCTCAAGCTGGGTGCCGTGCTTTCGGCCACCGACACGTCGGTTACACGCAAACTTCTCACGCAGGTCGAAACGACGTCGCGGATTGATCGTGACGCAACGTTCTCGGGCTGGTATTGCGACACCCCCGATGACCTGCGTCTCGACTACACGCCCGAGCTGATCGGAACGGCCGTCGGGCCGAGCCCCGCTTGGCTGTTTCCCGGTGGCGACACCTGGGTGGTTGTCGTTCACGGACGCGGAACCACGAGGGCCGAGACACTGCGCGCGGTTCCGGTTTTTCACGCGCTGGGATACACGACGCTCGTGGTCTCCTATCGCAACGACGGTGAAGCACCGCGGAGCGTGGGTGGCACGTACGGGCTCGGCTCAACCGAGTGGCGTGACGTTGAAGAGGCGCTCGGCTATGCGCGCCGCAACGGCGCACAGCGTCTGCTGCTGATGGGCTGGTCGATGGGCGGTGCCATCGTCATGCAGACAGTTTTGCAGTCTTCGCACGCGGCACTGATCGACGGCATCATTTTGGACTCGCCGGTAGTCAATTGGCGTGAGGTTTTGGCCTACCAGGCGGAACTAAATCGAGTGCCAGCGGCGATCGGGTCGCTGGCTGTTGCCGCACTCGAGAACCCCGTCGTGGCTAAAGTCGCGGGCTCTGAGGCGAAGATCCCGTTTGACGACATGAACATGCTCGCGCGCGCTGACGCGCTCCGCGTGCCGACGTTGATTCTGCACTCCGATGACGATGGCTTCGTGCCCTCGGACGCCTCGCGCGCTCTCGCCGCGGCGCGTCCAGACATCGTGACGCTGGAATCCTTCACGGTTGCACGCCACACGAAGCTGTGGAATTACGACGAGATGCGATGGACGAACGCGATCACCGCGTGGGCGCGTAGCCGTGAGCAGTCTCGCCCATCTCTCGTGGTTCCGGAGCTGACGGTGGACGACGAAGCGGACCGCGTGCCGGCGGAAGAGTCAGACTGACGCGTGCTTCTTCTCGCGCACCTGGCGCTTGGCGCGCATCAGCATGCCGGTCATGCCGCCGATGCGCAGGGCTGAGACAGCTTTCGTCAGGCCGATGGTCTGCGGGTAGTCGTCGGGAATGGCGAGAACCTCGTCGGCGCTCAGGCCCGTGAGCCCCTGCGCGAGGATGCTCGCGAAGCCGCGCGTTGTCGGTGCTTCTTTCGGGGCCGTCGCGTGCATCGCCACGACGTTGTCGTCATCGACGTCAACGATGATGTACACCGGTGATTGGCACTCGACGACGCGCTCCTGAAGCTCGGGATGCCCCTCGTACTCTTCTGGAATATCGGGCAACTCGTTCGCAAACTCAAGAAGGAGCAGCAGGCGATCCTGCTGCTCCAACTCGAGGAAGTCTTCGCGGATGTCCGCGAGGGTCTGGGGGAGAGGTGAAGTGCTCATCGCCTCCATTCTCCCACGGTGCCGTTAGCGGCGGGCCGGAGCCTCACCGGGTGCGGTGCCAGCGACGATCGGCACGCGTACCGAGGAGCCCCATTCTGTCCACGAACCGTCGTAGTTGCGGACGTTCTCGAAGCCGAGCAGGTACTTGAGCGCAAACCAGGTGTGCGACGAGCGCTCGCCGATGCGGCAGTATGCGACGATGTCGTCATCGTCCTTCAGGCCAGCGCCGTCGCGGTACAGCGCGTCGAGCTCGACGCGCGACTTGAAGCCGCCGTCTTCGTCAACGGCCCGCGACCACGGCACCGACTGTGCCGACGGAATGTGGCCAGCGCGCAACGCACCCTCTTCGGGGTACGCCGGCATCGTGGTGCGCTCACCGGAGTACTCTTCGGGCGAACGAACGTCGATCAGCGGGTTACCGAAGTGCGCCAGAACGTCGTCCTTGTACGCACGAATAACGCTGTCATCGCGCTCGATGACGGGGTACTCGGTTGCCGGGCGCTCCGTCTTGTCAGTCGTCATCGGGCGGCCTTCAGCGATCCACTTGTCACGGCCGCCATCGAGCAGGCGAACATCTTCGTGGCCGAACAGTTCGAAAACCCAGAGAGCGTAGGCTGCCCACCAGTTGGACTTGTCGCCGTAGATCACGACGGTGTCGTCGCGCGAAATGCCCTTGCGGCTGAGTAACTCGGCGAAGCCCTCGCCCTCAACGTAGTCGCGCACAACCGGCTGGTTGAGCTCGGTGTGCCAGTCGATCTTGACGGCGCCAGGAATGTGACCGATTTCGTACAGCAGAACGTCTTCGTCAGACTCGACG
>CANNEP010000099.1 GCA_947503655.1 uncultured Microbacterium sp. | reverse complement strand
AAGACCGCTATGTCGTGCACCTGCTGCAGTCGCTGCCGCACAAGCTCGATGGCCTGCACGTCGTTCTCGACTGTGCGCACGGTGCCGCCGCTGGTGTCTCACCCGAGACGTTCCGCGATGCAGGCGCCCGCGTGACCGTTATTGGTGCTGACCCGGATGGTCTGAACATCAACGACGGTGTCGGTTCTACTCACCTCGACAACCTCGCAGACGCCGTTATTGCACACGGCGCCGACGTCGGAATCGCCCACGATGGCGATGCTGACCGCTGCCTCGCTGTTGACGCTAACGGCAAGATCATCGACGGCGACCAGATCATGGCGATCCTCGCCGCCTCGATGCACGAGCGTGGCATCCTGCCCGACGACACCCTCGTCGCAACCGTGATGAGCAACCTCGGCCTGCACCGCGCCATGGGCGAACGCGGTATCGCTGTCAAGCAGACCGGTGTTGGCGACCGCTACGTGCTCGAAGAGATGAACCGCGGCGGCTTCGGCCTCGGCGGCGAGCAGTCGGGCCACGTCATCATGGCGAAGTACGCCACGACCGGCGATGGCATTCTCACCGGACTCCACATCGTCGCTGAAATGGCACGCCAGAAGAAGACGATGGCTGAGCTCGCGGCCATCATGAAGATCTACCCGCAGATCATGATCAACGTGCGCGGCGTCGACCGCGACGGCGTTGCTGGCAACACGGTTATCGCCGAGGCGATTAGCGCGGTTGAAGCCGAGCTGGGCGACACCGGCCGCGTGCTGCTACGCCCGTCGGGAACGGAGCCGATCGTGCGCGTCATGGTCGAAGCTGCTGACAAGGCAACCGCCACCGCACACGCGAGCAAGCTCGCCGCCGTGGTGAAAGAACAACTCGCGCTGGCCTAAGGGTTTTGCGTGTGAAGGGCCCGTGCTTCGGCACGGGCCCTTCGTCGTTCGCCGCACGGGGCGGCAGTACGGGTGAGGGAACCACGGGGTGCGGGAATCACGGGTGCCGGAACCGGGTGATTCCTCGTCATGCCGCCCCGTGGTTCCGGAGCCGTGTTATTTCACGCCGTGCCGCCCCGTGGTTCCGGAAGCCCATGCGCGCCCGCGCGAGGTGACCGTTCTGCAGGATTTCGTTGCCAATTGCCTCGATTAGGGGCTTGTTTATCCTGCGGATCGTTTTGAATTCTGCAGAACGGTCACACGCAGCACCTTCAACAACCGTTATGCACGATGGGGTGTGACTGGTGGGGCTGGAGTGGCTGGTGCGGCACCTTTTGCGTGCGTACCCGTTTGAGTCGTGCGTAACGGTCGTTGGCAAGCGGGTTGCGGAACCGTGGGTTGGCGGAACCATGGCGTGTGGAACCATGGGTTGCGGAACCACGGGGCGGGTTTCGCGCGCTAGCCCCGCGCGGTGGGAGGGAAGCCTACGAGTTTAGGGCCGCCGGGTCCCAGGCATTGAGCTCGGTGAAGCGCAAGAGCACGCCTTCGCGGAGTGCCCAGGGCGACGCTTCGAGCTCGGAAACCTTGAGCGCCGTCATGGCCTCGTGCAACACGACAGCACCGGCGACAATCTGGCGGGCGCGGTCGGGCGTGATGCCGGGCAACAGCTCGCGCGACGCGATCGGCAGCTTCGCGAGACGCGGAATCCACGACCCCAGTGCCGAACGCGACAGCGTCACACGGTCAGAACCTGCCCACCCCGAGTGCACGTCACCCGCGAGTCGTGCGAGCGAACGAATCGTTTTGGAAGACCCCACCACGTGATCCGGTGTCGGCTGCTCCGCAAACACGAGCGCCGCCGGCTCCAAAACGGCCCGAGCATGCTCGCGCAGACGCTCAACCGCGGCTTCACCGGGCGGGTCATCGGGCATGAAGTCAATCGTCATGCGGCCGGCACCGAGCGGCATCGACAACGCAATGTCGGGCACCTCTTCGCTACCGCACGCGAGCTCGAGCGAGCCGCCGCCGATGTCAAATCCGAGAATTTGGCCGGCCGACCAGCCGAACCAACGGCGCTGCGCCAAAAACGTCAGGTGCGCTTCAGCCTCACCCTCCAGCACGGTGAGCGGCTGGCCGAGCGCCGCCTCAATCACCGCAATAACCGCCGGGCCGTTCGTCGCTTCACGCACCGCGCTGGTCGCGGTCGCCAGCACTTTGTCGACCTTCTCGGTCGCCACAATCTCGCGCGCACGCGTCACCGCATCAACGAGGGCCGTCACGCCTTCGGGGGAAATAGAACCATCGGCTTCCAGAAAGCGCATGAGGCGCACGACCGAGCGGTCGCTAGTGGCGCCGAGGGGTCGCCCGCCGGGGTGAACATCTGCAATCAGCAGATGCACCGTGTTGGAACCAATATCGATGACGCCGAGTCGCACCTAAAAACAGTAGCGCGCCGCGGTCATCTCGCCGACCCGAATCCCGACAGGTGGTTCCGCTTGCACCCTCCACGTGGTTCCGCTCGCACCCTCCACGTGGTTCCGTTCGCCCCGCACCACAGGTCACGCGCGCGAACCACGCCCGTGAAGGGCGATAACATGACGGAGTGTCTGATGAAGTTGCCGCCCCTGCAGCGCTGAGCCAATACCGCGACATCGATCGTGCGGATTGGGCGCGCCTGGCCGCCGGCATGACGCAGCCGCTCACCGAAACCGAGATCGTGCAGCTGCGCGGTATCGGTGACCGCCTCGACATTGATGAGGTGCGTGAGGTTTACCTTCCGCTGAGTCGGCTCCTCAGCCTGTACGCGAAGTCGACGAAACGCCTCGGTGAGGCCACGAGCGCATTCCTCCAGGAGGAAGACGCCACGACGCCTTTTGTCGTCGCCGTTGCTGGCTCCGTCGCCGTCGGTAAGTCCACGATCGCTCGACTACTTCGTGAGCTGATGAGCCGCTGGGCAGACACTCCGCGCGTCGAACTCGTGACGACCGACGGTTTTCTCTACTCGAACGCTGAGCTGGAGCGCCGCGGTCTGATGGACCGCAAAGGTTTTCCCGAGTCATACGACCGCCGCGCGCTGATTGAATTTCTCACCGAAGTGAAGTCAGGAGCCCCCGAGGCCCGCGCGCCGTTTTACTCGCACATGCGATACGACATCGTGCCCGACGCGCACGTCGTCGTACGCCGCCCCGACGTCGTCATCGTCGAAGGCCTCAACGTGCTGCAACCGGCCGCAACGCCCAACGACGTTGCGGTGAGCGACCTCTTCGACTTCTCCGTCTTCGTCGACGCCGACGTCGAGCACATTCAGAAGTGGTATGTCGACCGGTTCCTCGCGCTGCGCAAGGGCTCATTCAGCAACCCGCACTCCTACTTCAATGTCTTCGCACACCTCACCGACGATGAGGCCGAAACGACGGCTATGGGCTACTGGAATGACATCAACATGCCCAACCTCGTCGAAAACGTCATGCCGACCAAGCACCGCGCGACCCTGGTCTTGCGCAAGGGTGCCGACCACTCGGTCGAACGCGTCTCGCTGCGCAAGCTCTAACCTTTCTTGTTACTGAAGCCGATGCTCGGTGCGCCACTGCGCGTGAGATGTGCGCGAGTTAGAACCAGGCAGTGAGAAATGACGGAACCACGGTTGAGGGATGGAACCACGGGGATCACGCGGGTGCGGAACCGCAGGGGTCACCGTGGCGCGCGTCTTAGGGAGTTGTTCCATTCGGCCGGTCATCGGCGCTTGTCTGACGCTTCGACGGATTTCGCCGCCGCCATACGCTCCGCAATCCTCACGCAGGGTTGACCTCGCGAATCGAGCCACGCTCGATCAGCCGGGCAGACAGAAACACATCGTGAACGTCGGTGTCTTGCGCGATGCGCTGAATCAACGTCTGTGCGGCGGCTTCGCCTAGCTCCCGGGCGGCCTGGCCGACCACGGTCACAGCCGGGTGCACGAGCAGCATCCAGTCCTGGTCGTCGAAGCCGACGAAAGACAAATCATCGGGAATGACGACGCCCAACTGCTTGAAGGCGCGGTAGCTGGCGTACGAGAGAATCGCATTGGTGCCGTGGATCGCCGTGGCATGGTGATCTGTGCGAAGAAAGTCTGCGACGACCACGGCGGCCTGTTCGCGATCATAGGGCGCGGTCACGACGAGGCTCTCGTCGAAGGCAATATCGTGCGCCCGTAGTGCGCGAGCGTGGCCGACGAGACGTTGCATCGATGGGCGTAACAGCGACGTGGCGTGATCGTCGAGATCCAGCAGCTCAGTGATCTCACTCGCCGTCGCGCGGGCCTCGGTGACGATCGCGATATCGGAGTGGCCGGAGGTAATCAGCGCCTGGGTCGCCAGCTCCGTGGCGGCAGCATGATCCATGCTGACCAGAGGGATCGCACCCAGGTTGGGCAGGCGTCGGTCGATCAGCACCAGCGGAAGCCCTTCAGAGCGCAGTTGCTCGATCGTGGGGGAGGCGTCGGTCAGCGCGGGAGCGACGGCGATGCCATCCACGCGCTTTTCTGCTAGCAGTTCGAGCGATCGCGCCTCAATGTCAGCGGTGTTATCGGTGCTCATCACGATGACTTCGAAGCCGGCTGAGCGTGCCGCGGCGCTGAATCCGCTGAGCACGGAGGAGAAGAACGGGTTGGCAACATCCGGAACCACGATGCCGATGGACTGTGTAGAGCCGGCTTTCATCGCCTTCGCCAGTTGGTTGGGGCGGTACCCCAACCGGGCCGCGGCATCCAGCACAGCCATTCGCGTGCGCGCACTGGCCGATCCGTTATTTGATAACACCCGCGCGGCTGCCGACTTGGATACGCCAGCAGCCTTGGCCACATCGATGATCGTCGCCGGCGACCCTTTTCGCGACATGGTGCTCCTCACTGTGATTCCCGTCATCGTATCGGTGGAGAGTGGCGGGTGGTTTGATCAGAAATTGGTATCGTTCCCGAAAACATATTGACACCGTTCCCAATTGCGTGCAAGATGATTCGAAACGAACCAGGGAACGTTCCCATTTTTGAAGGAGTATCAGTGTCAACCCAGGCAATCGAGGCAGTTCCGCTTCGCCCGAGTCCGGTAGATCTCGTTGAAACGTTTGACCGCATCCTCGCTCAGCGCGAGTCGATCGAAGCTGTGCTTCGCGATGCCTTCGACAAGGGCGCCAAGCGCGTCTACCTGGTCGGTAGCGGCGGCTCCTACCTCGCCAACTTCAACGCGGCATACCTGCTGGAGAAGCACCTCGCCGACGTCACCGTGCACCACATCACCAGTGGCGAGTTCCTCGCTCGCGAGCCGCTCGGCGTAAACGCCGACGCGATCGTGATCGCTGGATCCCACACCGGCGGAACCAAAGAGACAGTGGCATCTGTTGAGTTCGCGAAGAAGCGTGGTGCGACAGTACTCGCATACTGCTCGAACGCCGACACCGCTCTGGGCGCCGCATCGCCGAACTTCTGGTCGTACGACTCGAAGACCACCACGGGCGACGCCAAGCAACTGTTCACCGCCGTGTTCGCTTACGCGGTGCTGAAGACCGCCGGCGCCGACCTCGACTTCGAAGCCATCGAGCGCAACTACGCAAAGCTTGGCCCCGCCATCAAGCAGATCCACGAGAAGGTCGACGCCGAATACGGTGAGCTTGCCAAGAAGTATCACACCGAGAACGTCACTTATGTCGTTGGATCCGGCCCCGGGCAGGCCGCGGCCTACAACCTCTCCATGTGCTACCTGATGGAGATGCAGTGGATGAACTCGGGCTTCTTCAACGCTGCTGAGTTCTTCCACGGTGCGGTTGAAATCGTCGAAGACGATGTTCCGGTGTTCGTGTTCCTCGGCGAAGACTCGACGCGTCCGCTCGCTGAGCGCGTGCGCGACTTCGCGGTGCAGCGCTCCTCCAAGGTCGTCACCTTCGACTCCAAGGACTTCGAGCTCGAAGGCTTCGATGAGGAGTACCGCTACCTTGCCGCTCCGCACATTCTGTTCACGCTGACCGGTCGCCTCGCTGCACAGTACGCGATCCTGAACAACCACGACCTGTCCACCCGTCGATACATGGGCAAAGTCGCTTACTAACAATGAAGATTGCAACCATCGGTGACAATGTCATCGACCTCTACATCGCCGAAGGCACCAGCTTCGTCGGCGGCAACTGTGTGAACGTTGCCGTGTATGCAAAGCGGGCGGGTGCCGAGCAGGCGGCGTATTTCGGCGTCGTCGGAACCGATGAGCGCGGTGTCGACGTTCTGGCGGCTTTGGCC
>CANNEP010000098.1 GCA_947503655.1 uncultured Microbacterium sp. | reverse complement strand
AATCTGGCGCGCCTTGTTCGACTGCGCTTGCCCAATGAAGTGCCAGCGCATGCCTTCGAGGCCCGCGAGTTCTTCGCGTTTCTGCGAGAGCTCCTGTTGTCGGTTCTCCCCCACGTCGCGCACACCCAGCGCAGACAGATCGGTGATCAGCTGCGCGGGATGAAACTTCGTGACGACAATGCGGGTGATCTCCGCAGGGTCTCGGTGAAAACGCCGCGCGGCGGAGGCGATGTTCTCATCGACCTCCGCCAGGCGGGTGTGAAGTTCGCTCATTACTGTTTGAGGAAGTCCGGAATGTCGAGGTCGCCCTCATCGAATGCCGAGTCAAAGCCACCGACGTCCGGGAGCATGTTCGCGGGAACAGCGACCGGCGCTTCGGCGGGAGCCTCAGCGGCCGCCTCTGCCTTCTCGGCCGCAACAGCCGGCTCGACAGCCGGGGCTGCCGGGCGCGTGACGACAGCGGGCAGCTCGATGCGAGCCTGGGGCTCGCCACCGTCGAAGCCAGCAGCGATAACCGTAACGCGAACTTCGTCACCGAGGGTGTCGTCGATGACGGTACCGAAGATGATGTTGGCCTCGGGGTGTGCGGCCTCCTTGACGAGCTGAGCAGCGTCGTTGATTTCGAAGATACCGAGGTTGGAACCACCCTGGATCGACAGCAGCACGCCGTGCGCGCCTTCGATCGAGGCTTCCAGCAGCGGCGACTCAACCGCGAGCTCAGCGGCCTTGATGGCGCGGTCAGCACCGCGTGCCGAACCGATACCCATGAGAGCCGAGCCTGCGCCCTGCATAACGCTCTTGACGTCGGCGAAGTCGAGGTTGATCAGACCCGGGGTCGTGATCAGGTCGGTGATGCCCTGCACACCGGCGAGGAGAACCTGGTCGGCGGTTGCGAAGGCTTCGATCATCGAGATGCCGCGGTCGCTGATCTCCAGCAGACGGTCGTTCGGCACGACGATGAGTGTGTCGACTTCTTCCTTCAGGCGCGCAACACCAGCCTCAGCCTGGCTCTGACGGCGACGACCTTCGAAGGAGAAGGGCTTGGTGACCACACCGATGGTGAGGGCACCGATCGACTTCGCGATCTTGGCGACAACCGGAGCACCACCGGTACCGGTTCCGCCACCTTCACCAGCCGTGACGAAGACCATGTCAGCACCGCGCAGGGCCTCTTCGATCTCTTCAGCGTGGTCTTCGGCAGCGCGGCGACCGACCTCAGGGTCAGCGCCAGCACCGAGGCCGCGGGTGAGTTCGCGCCCGACGTCAAGCTTGACGTCAGCGTCGCTCATCAGCAGTGCCTGTGCATCCGTGTTGATCGCGATGAACTCAACGCCACGAAGGCCGAGCTCGATCATGCGGTTGACAGCGTTCACGCCACCACCGCCGACGCCGACCACCTTGATGACGGCGAGGTAGTTTTGGTTCTGGCTCATGCCGGCCTCCGTGTCTAGAACCTGGTTCAACCTTCACCTTCGAGTAGAAGGTTAAAGAATTGCCGGGTATGCATTTCTCTTGATTGAAGGTACGGCCCGAATCGACCTGTATCGCGGCGACACGCGCGCGTGTCGTGACATGGACGTCAGAAATAGGTCAACGCATCACAATTGCGGTCGGCGAAGAGACGTCGTAGACCGAAACCGTGTCAATCGGACGCGTCAGCATTGCCTTTTCAAGCACCTGAGATTTGATCTGCGAATCGTCAGCATTGCCCCAAATGATCTGCGTGCCGGTCGGGGTGAGCGTCAGCGTCACATCTGCCGGGGTGGTTGCCGTGACCTTAGAGACGGAACCACGGATGCTGTCAGGAATGGAGAGCATCACCATTCCTGCGGAGCGGAAAGTGCTCTCCCCCAGCCCACCAGCAACCTGGAACAACGGGTAACCAACGGGTGCATCGGGCGTCGTCGACAGCACGACACCGGCGGCATCAACCAGCGAATACCCGGCGTCAGTCTCGACCACTCCGACCGGAGTACGTTCAACAATCGTCACGATGAGTTCGTGCGGTGGGCGCGCTTGCACCGTGTAAGTCTCCACGGCGGGGAAAGTCACGAGCACGGCCTTGATCTCACTCTCGCTGACGAGGGCAAGCGGGGTACCCATCTGGCCCGACAGCGATTCGGTGACAACCGCCGGGTCGAGAGACGTGGTTCCGGTCACCGTGATCTTCTGCACCGCGAACAGCGGCGAGTACGCAATCGCGAAGGAGCCGACGATGACGGCGGCGAGCGAACTCAGCGAGACGATCCAGATGAGGCGACGACGGCGCGCACGGCCGGTGAAGCGGCGCACCTCACGCCGCAGGGCCTTGCGCTTCGCGCGGGCGGCACGCCATACGTCACGCCAGCCGACGGCGGGTTGCGGGGTTTCCTCGGATGAATCGGTGGCGTCATCAGCGTCGGTGGCGTCGCGCGCGTCGTCACTGTCGGCTGTGTCGAAAGCGGAAGACCCTGGTTCCGCATCCGCAGCTTCGTCAGCCGTGCGCTTTTCCGGGCGGTGAAACGGTGTGATGACCGCAGTCTCCTCGTCATCTGCTGTGACCGGCTCTTCAGCCTCAGCCCCGTGGTTCCACTCGGTGACGTCACCCGTGTCGCGCGACGAATCGTCGCCGAACGTCACTGGTTCGTCGACGCACTCGTCGAACTCCTCGAACTCCTCGACGACGTCGCTCGCGTCGAAGACCGGCTCGACGGCCGGTTCAACGCGAGGACGCTGTGGAAGAGGTTCGGGGCGACGCATAGATTACTTCGCGCGAGCGGCCAGCGCTTCGAGCACCTGCGGAATGATGAGGTTCACGTTGCCGCACCCGAGCGTGACGATAAAGTCACCGTCTTGCGCAACCTGCGCGGCGTAATCGGCGGCGGCCTGCCAGTCGGCAACGAAGTGCACGTTGCTGGGGTCGGCAAAGTCGTTGGAGACGAGTTCGCCCGTGACACCCTCAACCGGGTCTTCGCGCGCTCCGTAAACGTCGAGCACGATCGTGTGGTCGGCGCGGTTTTCGAGCACCTCCGCGAACTCGCGGTGCATGAGCTGCGTGCGCGAGTAGGTGTGGGGCTGGTGCAGCGCGATGATGCGTCCCGACCCAACAACGGTACGGGCAGCGGCCAGAGCGGCGTCGACCTCGGTCGGGTGGTGGGCGTAGTCGTCGTAGACGCTCACGCCGCCGATGGTGTCGTGCAGTTCAAAGCGGCGGGCGGTTCCGCCGAAGCCTTCAAGTGAGCGCACGGCCGCTTCAAGGTCGTGGCCGAGGGCAACGAGTACCGCGGCTGCACCGGCGGCGTTCAGCGCATTGTGCACGCCGGCAACCGGCATGTGCGCGCTCACGCTCTGCTCACCGACGGTGATCGTGAACGAAACGCCCGAGGCGTTGCTCTCGACATCGTGCAGGCGCACGTTGGCGTCAGTAGCCTGGCCGAACGTGATGACGTTGGGATGCGTGATGCGCTCGCGCACGGCGACGGCACCGGGGTCGTCAGATGAGATGACGACCGCTTCGCGCGCCTCGTTAGCGAACTGCGCGAAGGCCGCGTCGAACGCATCGCGCGAGCCGTAGTGGTCGAGGTGATCCGGGTCAACGTTCGTGATGAGCGCGATCGACGTGTCGTACAGCAAGAACGTGCCGTCAGACTCATCAGCCTCAATGACGAACAGGTCGTCGCTACCGGGAGCGCTCGAGACGCCGAGGGCGGCAATGACGCCACCGTTGACGAACGTGGGGTTCTCCCCCATCGCCGTGAGACCCGTGACGATCATGCCGGTCGACGTCGTCTTGCCGTGCGCGCCCGCGACCGACACCAAGCGGTGCGAACCGATGAGCCAGTGCAGGGCTTGCGAACGGTGGATCACGTGCAGGCGACGCTCCTTCGCGAGCACGAACTCTGGGTTCTCCGGCCAAATCGCACCGGTGTGAATCACGGTGTCAACGTCGTCAGCGAGGTTCGCGGCGTCGTGCCCGACGTAGACGGTCGCGCCGAGCGCTTCGAGCTCACGCAGGCCCGGGCTGTCGGCCCGGTCTGATCCGGAGACACGGATGCCACGGGCAAGGAACATGCGCGCCAATCCGCTCATGCCCGAGCCACCGATGCCGATAAAGTGCGCGGCGTCGATCGTCTCAGGGATGGGGAGGCTTAAATCGGGTCGAATCATGACTTCTCAAGTGTAGGTTGCTTCGTGCCGAGGGGATCGTCGGCACGCCCGGGGCTCCTGCCCTGATACGGTGGCGCCACAGTGTTGTGAAAGGACGCCATGTTTCAGATTGACCGGTCCAGCGCGGTGGCCCCGTACGAGCAGCTGCGTTCGCAGATCATCGATGCCATCGCGAGTGGCTCGCTAGCCGTCGACACGCGATTGCCTCCGGTGCGTACGTTGGCCGCGGACCTCGGAACGGCTACCGGAACCATCGCTCGCGCCTATCGGGAGTTGGAAGAAGCAGGGGTGGTCATCACGCGCGGACGCCATGGCACGTTCGTCGCCGCACACGGCGACGCCACCGAGCAGGCCGTGCAGCACGCCGCCGCTGCGTTTGTTGAGGTCGTGCGCTCGCTTCACGTCTCAGATGACGTCGCCCTCGAGCTGATCACCCGCGCCCTCCACTCGATTCCCGCGCGCTGAGCGCGACCGCGCCCCGTGGTTCCGCACGCCCAAGAAAGCGGTTATGTAACGGGAACGAAAGGTTAGCGACCCGAAAGCGCCTCGTCGATCATGGTGATGACGTTTTCGGTGCCGGTGCGAATGCCAACCGAAACCGCGGCGTGTTCCATGCCGCGGCGGCGCTCGGCGTCGCGTAGCAGCGGCACGACATCGTCGCGCACGGCATCGCCCGTGAAGTCAGCGTTGCCGATGATGAGCGCAGCACCCGCCTCGACGGCAGACGCCGCATTGAGACGCTGCTCGCCGTTACCAACCGCATACGGCACGTAGATCGCAGGGAGTCCGAGTGCACTGATCTCGCTCACGGTCGCCGCGCCCGAGCGCGAAACAACCATGTCAGCGACGGCAAAGGCAAGATCCATGCGGTCGACATAGCGACGCACGACGTAACCCTCGACCTTGGGGTCGACGTACTCCGACTTCTCCCCCGTGATGTGAATGAGCTGCCAGCCGGCATCGAGAATGTCTTCCCACGAACCTTCGAGGGCCTCATTCAAACGCTGAGCGCCGAGGCTGCCACCGAACACGAGCAGTGTCGGCTTCGCCGGGTCGAGCCCGAAGAAGTCGGCGGCCTCAGCACGCTGAGCGGCGCGGTCGAGTTCCACGACCTCGCGGCGCAACGGCATGCCAACGACATCGGAACCCTTGAGCGGCGTGCCAGCGAAGGCGACGCCAACGCCCGCAGCCCGGCGGGCACCCAGCACGTTTGCCAGCCCCGGGCGCGCATTCGCTTCGTGCACGATGAACGGAACACCGGCCTTGCGGGCGGCAACGTAGGCGGGGGCGGCCGCATACCCACCGAAGCCGATGACAACATCAACACTATTCGCGCGAATGTGCTCGCGCACCTGCGCGACCGCCTTGCGAAAGCGCGTCGGAAACGCCAGCGCCGCCTTGTTGGGTCGGCGCGGGAATGGCACCTTGTCAACGGTCAAGAGCTCATAGCCGCGCTGCGGCACAAGACGAGCCTCAAGCCCTTCCTTGGTGCCAAGAACGAGCACGTTCGCGGAGTCATCACGCGCACGGAGTCCGTCAGCGACGGCGAGCAGAGGGTTAACATGGCCGGCGGTTCCACCACCGGCAAGCAAGTACGTTGTCACCTGGAAATCCTGCCACACGTGGCTGGGGCGCGTTCTCAGGAGGCTGCGGTGCGACGGCGCGGAACCATGGGCACGACGTTCGTAGTCGCCGGAATCTCGGGCAGGGTGCGCGTAAACGACAGCAGCACGCCGCACGCAATCAGCACGCTCAGCAGCGAGGTTCCGCCCTGCGACATGAACGGCAACGGAACTCCCAGCGGTGGCAACAGACGCAGGACGACACCGATGTTGATGAGTGCCTGGCCGACTATCCACACGGCAATCGCACCGGAAACGATGCGAACGAAGGGGTCGGGTGTGCGGCGCACGATACGGAATGCGCCGACGGCAAACGTTGCAAACAACGCAAGCACGACGAGGCATCCGATCAGCCCCAGCTCTTCTCCGACAATCGCAAAGATGTAGTCGTTCTGCGCGGCGGGCAGCCACTTATACTTCATCTTGGAGTTACCAAGACCGAGCC
>CANNEP010000097.1 GCA_947503655.1 uncultured Microbacterium sp. | reverse complement strand
ATCTCTTCCTTCGAAAAAGACACGGTCGTCGCAACTCCTCAAAACTCGAGGTGTTGCGACGACCGCTAGAACCCGCCGAGCCGGCGGGCCGTTTGTGGGGAGGGCTTAGAGGCGCTCGATGATGGTGACGTTGGCGAGTCCGCCGCCCTCACACATCGACTGCAGCGCGTAGCGGCCGCCGCGACGCTCGAGCTCGTTGAGCATCGTCGTCATGAGACGGGTTCCGGTCGCACCGATCGGGTGGCCGAGGGCGATACCGCCGCCGTTCACGTTGACGCGGTCGTGGGTGGCGCCGGTTTCCTTCATCCACGCCAGCACGACGGGGGCGAAGGCCTCGTTGATCTCGAACAGGTCAATGTCGTCGTCGATCGACAGGCCGGTCTTCTCCAGCGCGTACTCCGTTGCCGGGATCGGCGCGGTCAGCATGAAGACCGGGCTGTCACCGCGCACCGAGATGTGGTGAATGCGGGCGCGCGGAGTGAGGCCGTGATCCTTCACGGCCTGTTCCGACGCAACGAGCACAGCCGACGAGGCGTCCGAGATCTGCGAAGCGACAGCGGCCGTCAGGCGTCCGCCATCGACGAGCGTCTTCAGGCCCGCCATGCGCTCGAGCGTGGTGTCGCGGCGAATGCCCTCATCAAACGTGAGGCCGTTCAGCGGCGAGATTTCGTTGTCGAAGTAACCGGCGTCCTGCGCAGCAGCGGCACGCTGGTGGCTCGCAAACGCGAACTCTTCCATCTCTTCGCGGGTGATGTTCCACTTTTCGGCGATCATTTCAGCCCCACGGAACTGCGAAATCTCTTCGCCCGGGTAGCGGGCGTTCCAGCCCGGCGACTCGGCGAACGGCGTGGTGTAACCGAACTGCTCACCGACGACCATGGCCGACGAAATCGGAATAGCCGACATGTTCTGCAGACCACCAGCGATCACCAGGTCTTGCGTGCCCGAGAGCACGCCCTGGGCTGCGAAGTGCACGGCCTGCTGGCTCGAACCGCACTGGCGGTCAATCGTCACGCCCGGAACGTGCTCAGGAAATCCTGCCGCAAGCAGCGCGGAGCGGCCGACGTTGCCCGACTGCCCACCGATGGTGTCGGTGGTTCCGATGATCACGTCATCAACGGCGCCAGCGTCAATTCCGGTGCGCTCAACGAGCGAACGCAGGGCGTGCGCGCCGAGGTCGATCGGGTGGATGCCCGCGAGCGAGCCGCCGCGCTTTCCGACGGGAGAGCGAACAGCGTCAACGATGTATGCTTCTGCCATTTTCTTGTCCTAACTTATGCGTGCTGGCTGCTGACCGAGATGACTTCACCCGTCATATACGACGAGTAGTCGCTCGCGAGAAACACCATGACATTGGCGATTTCCCACGGCTCGGCTGCACGATTAAAAACTTCTTTGCTCTTGAGTTCGGTGAGCAGCTCAGCGCTGGTGACCTTCTCCAAGAACGGGTGCATCGCCAGCGACGGCGAAACAGCGTTGACGCGAATGCCCTCGGTCGCGAGGTCCTTCGCCGCCGAACGAGTGAGCGCCATCACGCCAGCCTTTGCGGCGGCGTAGTGGGCCTGGCCCTCCTGCGCACGCCAGCCGATAACCGACGCGTTGTTCACGATGACACCGCCGTTACCTGCTGCCTTCATGCGCTGTCCAACAGCGCGGATGCAGCGGAACGTGCCCGTCAGCGTGACGTTCAGCACGAGGTTCCACTGGTCGTCGGTCATCTCCAGAATCGATGCCGTGCCGCCCAGACCCGCGTTGTTGATCATGACGTCGATCGGGCCAACAGCCTCAGCGGCGTCCAGCAGCGCCTGGACCTGCTCTTCGTTGGTGACGTCGCACGCCTTGGCAAACACGCGGTCGTCGCCGAAGCGCTCGCGCAGCTCCGCCAGCGATGTGTCGAGGCGACCCTGGTGAGTGTCCGAGATCATCACAGAAGCGGCGCCCTCTTCGAGGCACTTGATAGCGGCGGCGGAACCAATGCCTGCGCCCGCAGAGGCGGTCACGACGACACGCTTTCCGGCGAGCAGGCCGTGGCCCGGGACGTACTGGGGGTTCAGAGCCTGGTTCATGCGCGTGCCTCCCTTGGCAGGCCGAGAATACGCTCGGCGATCACGTTGCGTTGCACTTCGTCGCTACCGCCGTACAGGGTGTCGGCGCGGCTGAAGAGGAACAGCGTTTGTAGTTCATCAAGTTCGTAGGGCGCTTCCTTCACGAGGATCGACAGCGCCCCCTCTGCTGCCATGGCGAGCTCACCGAGGTCGCGGTGCCACCGCGCCCACAGCAGCTTCGTGACAGAAGCGTTGAGTCCCTGCTCGCCGCCGAGCGTGCGCAGGGCGTGCAGGCGAATAATTTCGAGCCCCTGGTGCGCACGCACAATCGCGTCACGCAGAATCGGGTCGTCAATGGTTCCGCTCTTCTTGGCCGCCTCGATAACGCCATCCAGCTCCGCGCGGAACGCGATCTGCTGCGCCAGAGTCGAAACACCGCGCTCGAAGCCGAGGGTCGCCATCGCGACCTTCCAGCCGTTGCCCGCGCCGCCGACCACGAGGTCAGCGGCGGTCGTGGCGTCGGTGAAGAAGACTTCGTTGAATTCGCTCGTGCCGGTCAGCTGCAGAATGGGACGCACTTCGACGCCGGGCTGGTCGATCGGAACCAGGAGGTAGCTGAGGCCAGCGTGGCGGGACGAGCCCTCCTCGGTGCGCGCGACTACGAAGCACCACTGTGCGTGCTGCGCGAGCGAGGTCCACACCTTCTGGCCGTTGACGACCCACTGGTCGCCGTTCAGGCGCGCCTGGGTGGCGACGGCGGCGAGGTCAGAGCCAGCGCCCGGCTCGGAGTAGCCCTGGCACCAGAGTTCTTCGACGGCGACGATCTTCGGCAGGAAGCGTGCCTTCTGCTCGGCAGTGCCGTGTTCGATCAGCGTCGGGCCGAGCAGTTCTTCACCGAGGTGGTTGACGCGAGCGGGGGCACCCGAGCGTGCGTATTCCTCGTGGAAGATGACCTGCTGCGCGATCGTCAGCCCACGGCCGCCGTACTCCACCGGCCACGCAACGCACGACCAGCCAGCGGCCGCCATGTGACGGTTCCACTCCAGTCGCTCTTCAAAAGCTTCGTGTTCGCGGCCGGAGCCGCCCTTACCGCGCAGCTCGGCGAACTTACCCGTGAGGTTTGCTTCGAGCCAGGTGCGAATCTCCGCACGGAACGCCTCGTCCTCAGCCGAGTAGGTGAGCTCCATTGCGCCTCCTTGATGTCGGGCCTTCTTCGGCCATCGACGTATGTGTCGATGTCATGCTAGCGTACAACCAAGCAATTGTTTGGTTGTTTTTGATTTTCGAGTTCAGTGAGGAGCTCCCGTGACTGAAGCAGAAGTTGACGTTGTCACCTACGAGGTGCAGGGCACGACGGCGATTGTGCGCCTCAATCGCCCGCAATATCGCAACGCACAGAACTCGGCTGTGACCTACGCGCTTGACGCCGCTTTCACGCGCGCCGTCAACGATGACGAGGTCAAGGTCATCATTCTTGCTGGTAACGGAGATCACTTCTGCGCGGGTCACGACATCGGAACCCCGGGTCGCGACATCGACAAGAGCTTCGAGCGCAAGGCGGTCATTTGGTACGACCACGTCGGCGCTCAGGGTGTCGACGCACGATTCGCTCGCGAGAGCGAGGTCTACCTCGGCATGTGCCGCCGCTGGCGTGAGATTCCGAAGCCGATGATCGCGATGGTGCACGGTGCGTGCATCGCTGGCGGTCTCATGCTCGCCTGGTCGTGTGACTTCATCGTGGCCAGCGATGACGCGTTCTTCCAAGACCCGGTTGTACGCATGGGCATTCCCGGCGTCGAATACTTCGCACACCCGTGGGTCACCAACCCGCGATTCGCGAAGGAAATGCTGTACACCGGCGAGCGCGTTCCCGCACAGCGTGCGTACGAGGTTGGCATGGTCAACCACGTGGTTCCGCGTGCTGAGCTCGAAGAGCGCACCCTCGCGATTGCCGAGCGCATCGGCCAGATGCCCCGCATCGGCCTCACGCTCACAAAGAAGGCCGTCAACCAGGCCGAAGACCTGATGGGCCAGCGCGCCGGAATGGACAGCGTTTTTGGTCTGCACCACGCAGCCCACGCCCACAACGCCGAAGTCGGGGGCGACTCGCTCGGCGGCGTTAACCACAAGACCATCCGCGACGCGGAGGAGAAGAAGTGAATCTCGATTTCACCCCCGAGCAGGAAGCGTTTGCCGCTGAGGCACGCGCTTGGCTCGCCGAGAACGTGCCCGCCGAGCGCTTTGCCTCGATGGACACCGCCGAGGGTTTCGAACAGCACCGCGAGTGGGAGCGCACGCTCGCCTCGGGTAACTGGTCGGTTGTTTCCTGGCCCGCCGAATATGGTGGCCGCGAAGTTGGCATCACCGAGTGGGTCATCTTCGAGGAAGAGTATTACCGCTCCGGTGCGCCGACCCGCGTAGCGCAGAACGGCATCTCGTTACTGGCTCCGATCGTTTTCGAGCACGGTACGCCCGAGCAGAAGGCGAAGTACCTGCCGCTCATGGCGAATGGCACCGAGATCTGGGCGCAGGCCTGGTCAGAGCCGGGCGCTGGTAGCGACCTCGCCGCGATCCGTGCCACCGCGACGCGTGATGACGCTCGTGGCGGCTGGCTGCTGAACGGCCAGAAGATATGGTCGTCGCGTGCCGTGTGGGCAGACCGTGGCTTTGGTCTGTTCCGCTCCGACGCGGAGGCACAGCGCCACCGCGGCCTCACCTACTTCCTGTTCCGGATGGACGCCCCCGGCATCACCGTGCGCGCTATCGAGCAGCTCGATGGTTCGACTGGTTTTGCCGAGGTCTTCTTCGACGACGTCTTCGTTCCTGACGAGGACGTGCTGGGCGCACCCGGCGACGGCTGGAACGTTGCGATGTCGACCGCAGGCAACGAGCGCGGCTTGTCGCTGCGTGCGCCCGGTCGCTTCCTTGCCCCGGTCGATCGTCTGATCGACCTGTGGGACGAGCGCGGCGAGAGCGAGCCGAGCGCCCGCGACGCTGTCGTTGACAGCTGGATCGGCGCCGAGGCTTACAAGTTGTTCACGTGGCAGACCGTTTCGCGTCTGCTGCAGGGCGGCGACGTGGGGGCCGAGGGCTCGATCAACAAGGTGTTCTGGTCAGAACTCGACATTCACATTCACGAGACGGCGCTGCGCCTGCTCGGCCCTGAGGCTGAGCTGATTGGCGACGGTGCTCCCGTCGGCGGAAAGTGGGCTGAGGACTACCTCTTCGCCCTCGCCGGCCCGATCTACGCCGGTACCAACGAAATTCAGCGCAACATCATCGCGGAGCGAATCCTTGGACTCCCCCGCGGCGACCGAAGGAAGGCATGATGCAGTTCCTCCCTACTGACGAACAGACCGCATTCGCTGAGGCAATCGACGAAATCGTGGCCGCTAACAGCGGCGCCGACGTCGTGCAGGCGTGGGCCGCAGGCGACAAGGCCGCGGGCCTCGCCCTGTGGGAACAGTTCTCCGAGCTGGGCCTCGGCGGACTCCGCGTCGCCGAAGACGACGGTGGCCTGGGTGCCAGCGCCGTAGACCTCGCGATCGTGTTCGAGCGCCTGGGTTACCACGGCGTACCCGGCCCGTACATCGAGTCCCTCGCCTTCCTGCCCGCGGTCGTCGCTGACGATGTGCGCGCAGAGATCTGCGGCGGCGCGATGGCAACCGCAACCTATGCACCGTTCGTGCCCTACGCGCTCGACGCTGACGTTGCTTCCCTACGCTTCGCTGTCGATGGTTCCGGCTACTCGGCAGCAGACGCTGGCGACGCTATCGCGTCGATGGCGAAGACCCGTACGCTGTTCCCGCTGACGGCGAACGGAACCACGACTGCGGTTTCTGAGGACGCTCTCGAGCGCGGTTTCGCAGAGGCTGCGCTCGCTACCGCCGCGATGCTCGTCGGCGCCGGCGAGCGCCTGCTCGATGAGGCCGTCGAATACGCAAAGATTCGTGAGCAGTTTGGCAAGCCGGTTGGCGAATACCAGGCGCTCAAGCACCACCTCGCCAACGTGCGCGTTGCGCTGAGCTTTGCCCGCCCGCTCGTGCTGCGTGCGGCGCTCGACATTGACGGCCCGAACCGCGACCGCGATGTCTCGGCCGCGAAGGTTTCGGCATCGGACGCTGCGACGCTGGCCGCGCGCCTGTCGCTGCAGGTTCACGGCGCCATCGGTTACACCGCTGAGCACCACGTGGGCCGCTGGGTAACGCTCGTGCCCGCGCTTGTGCAATCGTGGGGTTCGACG
>CANNEP010000096.1 GCA_947503655.1 uncultured Microbacterium sp. | reverse complement strand
CCCGCGGCTCTTCGAAGCGTATGAAGCGGGCGAGGTGTTGCGGGGCGGCAGTCGCGCCGGTGTCACGGGGTTGCGAACACTCCTCGAGCGGTAGGCAACGCATCGCTTCTACCGAGTGTCAACCCCCTCGGCCAGGCAACTTCGGCTCCTTATCGTGGGGATATGACTGAAACAATCGTGGATCCACGTACGAAATATCATTCCGACGGATTCCCCCGCGACACCGGTTCTCAGCCTGGGTTGGTGACCGAAACAACTCCTCAGCCCGATCACGGCGAAGACTCCTACCAGGGCGCCCGGCGTTTGACCGGGCGGCGAGCGCTGATCACCGGTGGTGACTCCGGCATCGGGCGCGCGGTCGCCATCGCCTACGCCCGAGAAGGTGCTGACGTTGCGATCAGCCACTTGCCCGCAGAGCAGGGTGACGCTGACGACACATTAGAAATCCTGCGGGCGACAGGACGCACGGCGGTTTCGTTGCCGGGCGACATCACTGATGAGGCGACGAGTGAGAAAGTCGTACGAGACGCGTTCGAGGCGTTAGGCGGACTCGATATTTTGGTGCTCAATGCCGGGTATCAGCGCAGCCGCAATGAGCAAGCAGCATTCAGTACGGCCGAGTTTGATCGCGTCATGAAGACGAACCTTTATGCGCCATTTTGGATGGTGCGCACCGCACTTCCGCTCATGCCGCCGGGCAGTTCCGTCATCGTCACCTCCTCTATCCAGTCGGCCTCGCCGTCGCCTGAGCTGCTCGACTACGCGATGACGAAGGCTGCGCAAGTCGCTTTTGTGACAGCTCTCGCCGATGAACAGGGTGCCGCGGGTATTCGCGTCAACGCCGTCGCGCCCGGACCGATTTGGACGCCACTCATCCCGGCAACCGACTGGCCAGATAAGTTGCCGAAGTTCGGGCAGGACACCCCGCTCGGCCGCGCCGGACAGCCTGCCGAGCTCGCCGGCGCCTACGTTTATCTCGCCTCGGAAGACGCGTCGTACGTATCCGGCGCGGTGCTCGCGGTGACCGGCGGTAAACACCTCTAACGCGCACCGGTTAGCCAGAATCGCTGTCAATGTCCGAAGTCCTCGACACTTCTGTCCGAAGTCCTCAACACTCGTGCGCGTCAGTCGATCCCACGTGATGGGGCGGTTGTCTCGCATCCCATGGGTTATGCGACAGGGAGGTTGCGAGACACATGCGCCCGGTCGGGGACTCACCGAGGACGGCGAGCAGATTCGAGGCGCGGCCGGTTCAGTACAGCATCCCCATCACCGCTCGTACCTCGTCGAGAGTGCTCTGTGCGATCGATTGGGCACGGGCGTTGCCCTCGCGGAGCGCCGTTGCAGCGTCGGCGTACGTGAGGGCAGCGCGGCGTGCTCGGTGTTCCCGCAAGAACTCGTTCACCGCCTCGATCGTGAACTCCTTCAACGCGCCCGCACCAGCACTTCCGATCTCGGCGGCGATGTCCTCCGGAGTTCGGCTGAGCACGATCGCCGCTGTTGAGAGAAGGCCAGCAACCTCGGGCCGGTTCTCGGGATCGTAGGCAATGGTGCGTTCAGAATCGGTGCGGGCACGTTTGATTACTGTTGCTGTCTCGTCCGCCGTCATACCTAGTGCGATCGCATTGCCGTAGCTTTTGGACATCTTGCGGCCGTCGAGTCCCGGCAGCTCGGGCACATCGGTGAAGAGCGCGACTGGCTCTGGGAAGACCTCGCCATATCGTTCGTTGAATCGGCGCGCGATCGTTCGCGTAACCTCGACATGCGGAAGGTTGTCTTTCCCTACTGGCACGAGGTTGCCCTTGCAGAAAAGGATGTCCGCAGCCTGGTGGACCGGGTAGGTGAGAAGTAGCCCACTCAGCGCGCGGCCTGAGGCTAAAAGCTCAGCCTTGACCGTCGGGTTGCGATGCAACTCGGCCTCCGTGACCAGGCTCAGAAACGGGAGCAGAAGCTGATTGAGCGCCGGTACCGCTGAGTGAGTGAAGATCGTTGTCGATTGTGAATCCAGGCCCGCTGCTAAATAATCAAGGACCGCTCCGTAGACATTCTCACGAACGTTGCCCGCAGACTCTCGATCGGTGATGACCTGATAGTCAGCCAGGATGACGAAAGTCTCAACTCCGGCGATCTGCAGCCGCACTCGTTCTCTGATTGTCCCGAAGTAGTGACCGAGATGAAGCTGTCCGGTGGGTCGTTCGCCCGTAAGGACCCGATAATGCTCGGGGTGCGCCGAGATTGAGGCGCGCAACTCCGGCATGCGTTCGGCGGTGGCGGTGAATGAGTCCATGTCTGCTCCGATACTCAGGGAGCTACACGGACGTTAGTACCGCGAATTTCGCGGGCTGCCGTGCAGCCCGCGCGTGTGCGTTACGGCTGCTTGTGCAGCCACCACCAGGACGAAACGGCGAAACGCATGGAAAGAGCATAGCGTGACCCGCTTGTCGCCGCTAAGAACGCGGTTACCCCATGGCGAAGATGCCGCGCGCCCGATGTGCGCCACGGCCGCTGTCTCATAACCCTACGGTTATGAGACGTCTCGTGTCGAGGACTTCGGACATTGACAACTGTCAGTGTCCGAAGTTGGTGTCCAGTCTCACCGGATCTGTAGAAATCTCACATACCTGTAGAACGTCTCACTGGAGTTGTAGATTCTCATCGGAGTTGTAGATTGCTCCTGGATGAGATCTACGTTTCGTTCTTTCGTTCGGTGTCGTTGCGGATCGCCAGGAGGGCTCCGGCGATAGCAGCGGTGAAGATCACGATGTCGGCGATGTTCCCGATGAACCAGTTTCCGTAGGCGAGGAAGTCCACGACATGTCCGCGGGCGAATCCAGGATCTCGGAAGAGACGGTCGCCTGCGTGTGATGCTGCGGCTCCACCGAGCGCACCGACGACGATGGCCCACCCCCGGCGTTGAACTCGGAACGCGAACACGATCGCTGTGACGGTAGCGGCGACAGCGAGCAGCGCGAACACCCAGGTGAAGTCTTCGCCGAACGAGAATGCCGCTCCCGGGTTATAGGCGAGCTGCAAACCCAGCAGGTCACCGATCAGCGGGATGCGCTCACGCTCGGTGAGGGTCGCTTCGGCCCACACTTTCGTTCCCTGATCAATCAGGACGACAACCACGGCGATCAGGAGCGCTCCACCAGTGAGCTGCCACCGCCGCGTCGACGACAGCTTGCGCGCAGCGGGCGGGTGAGCCTCATTCTGGTAGGAGGTCATGCGAGCACCTCGATCAGACGGACAATGACCCCAGATTCGATCAGAATGAACAAGCCCAGACCGATGAACACGGCCGGTACGAGCCAGTGCTCGACGCGCTCCAGCCCCTCGGTGACAGCCTTGTTGGTACCGATCAGCCGACCGGCCGCACACCAGACCGCGACGAGGATCAGGAACACGACAATCATGATCGCGACGTCGCCGGGGGCGCTGGTGCGGAAGATCGGCGTGTAGAGGGAGATGTTGTCGGCCCCGTTGGCGATCGTGATCCCCGCGACGCCCCAGAGTCCGACCGCGGTGATCTTGGCATCATCGTCATCGTCATCGCCGTTGCGACGCAAGCCGCGCACGAGCGTCCAGATGCCGATGCCGAGCGGGATCAGCCCGAGGAAGCCCACCCATTCGTCCGGGACGATGGTGAGGCCGAGCGCGGCGATCACGCTGATCACGACGAGGGTGATGAACCCGAGGTACTGGCCTGCGACGATCTGCCACGGTCGCGGCTTTCCTCGGCTGGAGGCGAGGAACAGCACGGTGAGCACGACAATGTCGTCGATGTTGGTCGCAGCGAACAGGCCGATCGCTGATCCGATGGTCGCGAGCATCAGCTCTTCACTCGCGGAGTGCGGGCGGCGCGCAGGCCGTTGAGGATAACGATGACCTCGGCGACCTCGTGGACCAGGACGACGGCTGCGAGCCCCAGCACGCCGAAGAGCGCGAGCGGGAGCAGTGCGGTGATGATCAGCAGCGACAGGATGATGTTCTGGTTGATGATCCGTCGACCTCGGCGGGCGTGGTCGAACGCGCGCGGGATGAGACGCAGATCATGGCCGGTGAAGGCCACGTCGGCGGATTCGATCGCTGCGTCAGAGCCGGTCGCTCCCATCGCGATGCCGATGTCCGCGCCGGCGAGGGCCGGGGCATCGTTGATTCCGTCACCGATCATCGCGACCGGCCCTGCCTTCGACAGTTCTGCGATCGCGGCCGCCTTGTCCTCGGGACGTAGCTCGGCTCGCACGTCACTGATCCCGGCCTGCGCAGCAAGCGCGCGAGCAGTCCGGGCGTTGTCGCCGGTGAGCATCGTCACGCCGACGCCCTGACCGGTGAGAGTTCCGACCACCTCGGGGACTTCTGGGCGCAGTTCGTCACGGACACCGATCGCGGCGACCGGCGTCCCGTCACGATGCACGATCACGACGGTCATGCCCTGCTCCTCTAGCCCCGCGACCCGATCCCCGAGCGCGCCGGCGTCCAGCCAGCGGGGGCTTCCCACAGTGATTCTCGAGTCGTCGACCGTGCCGTCAATGCCGTGACCCGCCCGCTCGGTTACGTCCGCAGCGGCTGTGACACCCGGAGCGGCCGCCGTGATCGCGGCCGCGAGAGGATGCGTGCTGTGATGCTCCAGTGCGGCCGCCCACGCCAGAGCCTGAGCCTCCGACACGCCATCTGCGGTGAGGACAGCGGTAACCATGGGCTCGTTGCGGGTGAGGGTGCCGGTCTTGTCGAGGGCAACGTGCCGGACGGTGCCAAAGCGCTCGAAGACGGCACCGGACTTGATGATCACGCCGAACTTGCTCGCGGCGCCGATCGCCGCGACGACCGTGAGTGGTACCGAGATCGCGAGTGCACACGGAGAAGCTGCGACTAGCACGACGAGCGCGCGAGTGATCCATACCTCCGGATCGCCCAGCAGCGACCCGATGATCGCGACGAGTGCCGCGAGGATCAGAACACCGGGAACGAGCGGGCGGGCGATCCTGTCCGCGAGACGAGCACGCTCGCCCTTCTCAGTCTGTGCTTTCTCTACCAGCTCCACGATCGTCGTGAGCGAGTTGTCGGTGCCCGCAGCCGTCGTCTCGACCTCTAGCGCGCCGGCGCTGTTGATCGCACCGGCCGACACTGCATCGCCGGGCTCCACCTCGACCGGGATCGATTCCCCGGTGATCGCCGAGGTGTCCAGGCTGGAGCGACCAGAACGCACGACACCATCGGTGGCGATCCGCTCGCCCGGGCGGACCACCATGATTTGGCCGACCGTCAGCTCTCTTGCCTGCACCTGCACGGTGGTGCCGCCCTGCAGCACGGTTGCCGTCTCCGGCACGAGCTTGAGCAGTGCGCGGAGCCCGCCGCGGGCGCGGTCCATCGCCTTGTCCTCGAGCGCCTCCGCGATCGAGTACAAGAACGCGAGAGCTGCGGCCTCCTCCACGTAGCCGAGGATGACTGCACCGACGGCGCTGATCGTCATCAGTAGACCGATGCCGAGCTTGCCCTTGAACAGCTTCCGGATCGCGCCGGGCGTGAACGTCGAGGCGCCGAGCAGCAGACCGACCCAGAACAGCACCAGCGCCGGGATCTCGAGGCTGGACCACTCGAGGATCAGACCGACGAGGAACGCAACGCCGGAGAACACCGGCACCATGACCCCGCGGTCCCTCCACCAGGGACGCTCCGCCTCTTCGATTTCCTCGTTCGCCGCGGTGGCAGGCTCGTGCTCGCAACCACACGCCGCGCTCACGCGTCCGCTCCCGCGCCACAGCAGCCAGCCACCGTGCAGGCCGAGGCCACGCACGGCGCGTGCTCATCCACAGCCAGCGTCACGTCTACGAGCGCGACGAGCGCAGCGGCGAGATGCGGGTCGGCGATCTCGTAACGAGTCTGGCGGCCCTCGGGCTCAGCGACGACGATCCCACAATCGCGCAAACATGTCAGGTGATTCGACACGTTCGACCGAGTGAGTACCAGATCGCGCGAAAGGACGGCCGGATAGCTTGGCCCTTCGAGCAGGGTCATCAGGATCCGTGAA
The DNA here is from genome assembly GCA_947503655.1 of uncultured Microbacterium sp. Taxonomy (GTDB): domain Bacteria; phylum Actinomycetota; class Actinomycetes; order Actinomycetales; family Microbacteriaceae; genus Microbacterium. Next base: position 338 of record CANNEP010000096.1, on the reverse strand, counting down.
CGCGTCGGATCGGCCATCGCCCGGCCAAGCCGGTTCATTACATCGATACGGGAAGCAATAGTCAGCATGCACTGACTATACAGTCACCGGTGACATATTTCTAGTTCGACTGGGTGTCACCAAAACCAACACCTCTGGTGAGACGACAGATCGAACGCGGCTGGTCGCTTGTGCGCAAGAATCCGAGGTACATGTGTCTCATCTCGCGACAACACCAGTGAGATCGGACAGTTGGCGACACGGTTAATCACATAGTCCTGGGGGCTCTGTTGCAAAGATTGGCGGCAGTCAGAGGTAGGCTGTCGCTCTGCGCCGATCAGGCGGCTGCTGCGAAATGG
>CANNEP010000095.1 GCA_947503655.1 uncultured Microbacterium sp. | reverse complement strand
TGGCAACTCTCGCGAATTCACCGTCGACGTTCCGCGGCATCGGCCACATTCGCCAGCACGAGACCGACCGCATCGCGGCACTCATCAGCGAAATCGAGGCGCTCGGCGGCCGCGCTGAAGAGCTCGAAGACGGCATCCGCATCATTCCGCAGCCCCTGCACGGCGGGGTCTGGCGCGCACACCACGACCACCGCATGGCGACCACGGGCGCGCTCATTGGGCTCGCCGTCGACGGTGTCGTGATTGACGACATCACGACCACCGCAAAGACACTCCCGCAGTTCCGCGAACTGTGGGAGGGCATGCTCGCTGGCAACGGAGACCACGCAGCGTGAGCTGGCTCAGCGATTTCGACGACGAAGACGACGAGTTCGACGAGTCGCGCATTCGAGTCCGGCCGAACCCCAAGGCCAATCGCCCGCGCACCAAACGGCGCCCGGCGCACGCCGACGCTGAAATTGCGCGCGTGCTGGGCGTCGACCGCGGCCGCTACACGGTCATGGTCGGCGAAGACACCGACGATGAGCGCACCGTCATCGCCTCACGGGCCCGCGAACTCCGCGGTAAGGCCATCGTCACCGGTGACCGTGCCCGCGTCGTCGGCGATACGTCCGGCGACGAAGGAACACTGGCCCGCATCGTGGGCATCGAAGAGCGCTCCACGCTATTGCGCCGTAGTGCCGATGACACCGACAACGTCGAGCGCGTTATCGTCGCCAACGCCGACCAAATGCTGGTGGTCGTGGCCGCCGCTGACCCGGAACCACGAGAGCGCCTCGTCGACCGGTATCTGGTGGCAGCGCTGGACGCTGGTATTACCCCGCTGCTGGTGATCACCAAGACCGACCTGGCCGACCCAACGGAGTTCTTGAAGCACTTCGCCGGCATCGAGAATCTACAGGTCTTCCGCTCGGCCACCGGTGACGTGCCCATCGACGAGATTGGGCGTGCCCTGATCGGTAAGACCACGGTGCTCGTGGGCCACTCCGGCGTCGGCAAGTCAACACTTGTCAATGCACTCGTGCCCGGTGCTGGGCGCGCAACGGGCCACGTCAACGAAGTCACCGGCCGCGGCCGCCACACCTCGTCCTCCACCGTGTCGCTACGCTACGAATCTCCCGAGGGCCACGGGTGGGCGATCGATACCCCCGGTGTGCGCTCGTTCGGCCTCGGCCACGTGAACCCGGAGAACATTTTGCGCGCCTTCCGCGATCTGGATGAGCTCGCTGATGAGTGCCCCCGCGGGTGCACACACTTGGCCGATGCGGCCGACTGCGCGCTCAACGAAGCCGCCGCCGCCGGCGAACTCAGTGAGGCAGGAATGGCGCGCGTTGACTCGCTGCACCGCCTGCTGGCGTCGTTCGAAGAACGCGCAAAACAGCAGCCCTGACGCGCGATTGCCCTGAGCACTCGCCAGCACCGTAAGGTGAAGAGTGTGACTCTGCGCCTCGAACCCGGTACCCGTGCCCCTCTGTTCACTCTGCCTGACCAAGACGGCCAGCCCGTCTCCCTCGCGGATTACCGCGGGCAGAAGGTCGTGCTGTACTTCTACCCGCAGGCGATGACCCCGGCGTGCACCACCCAGGCATGCGAATTCCGCGACAACTCCGCAGCGTTGGCTGCCGCAGGCTACGCAGTCATCGGCATCAGCCCGGACGAAGCCGAACGCCTCGGACGCTTCCGCGACCGCGATGCCCTGAACTTTCCGTTGCTTGCTGACCCCGAGCACACGGTACTCACCGAATACGGAACGTGGGGCGAGAAGATCAACTACGGCCGCACCTACGAGGGCGTCATTCGCTCAACGTTCGTCATTGACGGAGACGGCATCATCACGAACGCGCTGTACAACGTGAAGGCCACCGGCCATGTTGCGCGCGTCGTGAAGCTCCTGGGGCTCGCGGCGTAGCAAACGCAAAAGACCCGCGCACCGAGCTGTCTGCTCCGGTGCGCGGGTCGTTTCTGTTGCTGCGCGACTAGGCGTCGGCTGCCTGGTCGCCTTCAGCGGCCTCAGCAGCCTCAGCAGCGGCGCGTTCCTGGCGCTCGGCTACTGCCGTCTGCTTGGATGCTTTAGAAATGGCGACAAGAGCGATGATGGCGGGCACCGCAATCGCTGCCGCAATCGCCGGATGGGCGTATTGTCCGGTGACGGCGCCGAGGGCAATGGCAAGCGCCATGAGCTGGGTGACAATGCCGCCGGATCGCGCCCAGGTCTGCTCCGTGAGCAGACCCCACGCGAAGGCCACCATGCCCGCACCAATAATGATCGTGAGCACGATGAGCGCGACGGCGCTCGTGATCGATGCCGTATTTCCCTTGGCAATTTCAACGACTTGAATTCCGGCAAGACTCAACACCACCAGCGCTTCCAGGGCCATAATGGTGGCAGCAATTCGTGATGCGATGCGGGATTTCATAAGTCTCCTGTCGGGGAGCGATGGCGTTAACCGAATAAGTAACCAGCGGATTCCAAGGTGTGAAGAAGAATTAACCCTTGATTCATCCGATGACCCGTGGGAAACTGGTTTAGCCGTGTGCTCCCACAGCGGCGTGGGGCGAGCATTTCAGCTCGCATTCTTCACACAGGGTATCCGAATAACCCCGGCACATCCCGAGCCCTCACTCACACTCCCCCTTTGCAAGGAGCACTACCAAAATGGATTGGCGCGACAAATCAGCGTGTCTCACTGTCGACCCCGAACTCTTCTTCCCGGTTGGCAACACTGGCCCCGCGGTTGATCAGATCGAAAAGGCAAAGTCGGTGTGCGCTCGCTGCACCGTGACCGAAATCTGCCTGCAGTACGCACTCGAGACCGGCCAGGATTCTGGTGTCTGGGGTGGCCTGAGCGAAGACGAGCGCCGCGCCCTGAAGCGCCGCGCAGCACGCGCACGCCGCGCTTCCTAAGCTGAACAGCGAATGAGGGAGGGCGCCCAATCGGGTGCCCTCCCTCATTCGCTGTCTCCTGTACGCGGCGAAACCGTAAGCTACGCGTCGCGCCCCAAATGCAGAATCGGATAGGGCCTGCCATCATCATCAGTCTCACTCCGACTCACGATGACAAAGCCATGGTGCGTATAGAAACCGGTGGCACCGGTGTTCTGCTCATTGACGTCAACGCGCGTGATGCCCTGCTCACGAATGGCCTTAGCCAGCAGAGCCGTGCCCACACCGAGTCCGCGATGGTCAGCATCGACGAACAGCATTTCCAGGCTTGAACCCACGACTCCAGCGAAGCCCACCGCTGTGCCGTCAATCTCGGCGACGGTCAGGGTGACCGCGGGAAAGTAGTCAGACGCGAGCCTGCTCTCAATCGCGCGGAGATCTGCTGCCGATACGAAGTCGTGCGTCGCGTCGACGGCGCTCCGCCAAATATCGACGAGTCGCTGATACTCCCCCGCCCCGGTGGTCGGGCGGATCGTCGGCTTCGTCACGCTAGTTGCTGGCGATCCAGCGCATCGGAATCTTGATCGTCACCTCGGTGCCCCCCTCATCTCCCGTGCGCCAGTCGATGGTTCCGCTCAGCTCACCCTGAATGAGGGTGCGCACAATCTGCGTGCCCAGACCTCGACCAACCGTGCCTTCGGGCAGGCCAGAGCCGGTGTCAATGACGCGCACGATGAGTTCGTCGCCGGTGCGCTCCGCGATGATTTCGACCTCACCTTCGCGCCCGGCGAGGCCGTGTTCCACGGCGTTTGTGACGACTTCGGTGAGTGCTAGCGCGAGCGGCGTCGCGTACGCGCTCGGGAGGCGCCCAAACCGGCCCACCGACTTCGTGCGCGCCGAGGTTCCGGCACCAGCTGCCACTTCGGCGACCAGCTTGAGTACGCGCGCAAAGACCTCGTCAAAGTCAACGTTCTGCGTGAGGCCCTCGGAGAGCGTGTCGTGCACGATCGCGATCGACGCCACGCGACGCATCGCCTGGGTGAGGGCTTCGCGTGCTTCTTCGGAGTGCGTGCGGCGCGCCTGAATGCGCAGCAGCGACGACACCGTCTGCAGGTTGTTCTTCACGCGGTGGTGAATCTCACGAATCGTGGCGTCTTTGGTGATGAGCTCTTGCTCTTGGTGACGCATCTCGGTGACATCTCGGCAGAGAATGATCGCGCCAGTGCGCGTGCCCTTTTTCTTGAGCGGAATCGCACGAAGTGACACCGTCACACCGCGAGCCTCAATGTCGGCACGCCACGGCGCGCGCCCGGTGACTACGACCGGAAGCGCCTCATCGACCTCACGCGAGCTGGGCACAATCTGGCTGACGACCTCGACGAGGGGCTCGCCCTCGAGCTCGTCATCGAAACCCATGCGGTTGAAGGCGGAAAGGGCGTTGGGGCTCGCAAAGGTTGCAATGCCATCAACGTCAAGGCGTACCAGACCGTCGGACGCACGCGGAGCACCGCGACGAGGGGATGCCGGGGCATCCATGTCGGGGAAGTCTGCCGAGCCGATCATCTCGAAGAGCGCGTCGGCGCACGAGTTGAACGTGATTTGCTGGCGCGACGGCGTACGTGCTTCGCCCAGGTTCGTGTGGCGCGTCAGCACACCAATGACCCGCGGCGCATCGTCGCCCGCGGGGCGCTGGCGCACAATGGGTGCCGCCAACACGCGAGTGGGCATCTCTTCAAACCAGTCCGGAGCCGAGGAGTCAACGATCGCGCCCGACTGGAAGGCCTCGCGCACCTGCGTTGCCCATTGCGGACGCACGGTTTCGCCGACGATGTCGCGGTAGAACAGCGTGGCAGCACCACCCGGGCGGGTGTGGGCGACGGCGATGAATGAATCGTCGGCGGTCGGCACCCACAACACGATGTCGGCGATGGCGAGGTCGGCAAGAAGCTGGCCGTCACCGGCAAGGCGGTGCAGCCATTCCACATCGGCCTGATCGGCAAGGCCCTGGGCAAAAACGAGGTCGCTCAGTGTTGACACAAGTTCAGCCTAGTTGGGGGGGCACGCCTGACACGCCAGTGGTTTCGTGATTAATCTTTGTGCGTCGCCAAACCCGGCGCGGCGCCGATTTTTTTGGGGCCTCGGGCCTCGCCAGCACAGTGCCGGCGAGGCGGCGGATACCGGCGGCGAACGCTGACCGCGGCGCAATGTCGGTTATCGATCGGCTATGCAATGCGGCACCGTCAGCGATGTCGGCCTCGTGCGGCAAAAACAGAATCTCCTCGATACCGGAAAATTGCGCGAGCGTTCGCCGAATCTGGCCCTTCGCATCAAGGCCCAACGCCGACGACCGCACCCGATTGATCACGACGTGTATCGGGGTCGCCCCCACGATCGCGCGAAGTTCTTCGTACGCGCGGATGAACCGCGCGATACCGACGCCATCGGCTGTTGCCACGGCGACGATGTGGTCAGCCGACCGCAGCGCGGCAATCGTGGCCGCGTTGCGCCGCGGACCATCCAGATCGTTCATGACTTCGTTGTCGTCTTCGAGGCTCGCCGCCACGTCGACGACGATTGTTTCGGCCCACCCGCGCGCAATATCCAGCGCACTCGTGACGCGCTCGGCGGAGAGCTCCGGCCAGCGACCGGGGCGATTGATACCGGTCAGCACGGCACACGTGCCATCGCTCAGCGACACCGATTGCGAAACGCGGCTCAGTTCCGCCGGATCAAGTGCGCGCCGCTCGGCTGATCGACAGGCAGACGCAAAGCCCGGCCCGTCATCGGTGAGCCCCAGCATCATCGCGAGCGCGGGTGCGTAACTGTCGGCATCGACAAGGGCGGTGACGTGATTGCCGCGAGCGCACTCCGCAGCGAGACTTGCAGCGAGTGTCGACCGCCCCGGAGCGCCGTGCGGACCCCACACCACGATCACACCGCCGTTTGTCACGGCTGCGCGCTGCGCAACCGTGTGGTGCACAATCGTGTCGGCTTCGAGCGTCGTCAGCGGGTCGAGCCCAAAAGACGCGGCCAGGCGGTGGCCTGCCGTATCCGTCGCATACGGCACGATGCGAACGCCCGCGCGGTCGCACGCGGCGACCAGCGCCGCGTTGAGCACGCCGGGATCACTGCGTACCACGATCAGGTCGACCCCGGTGAGGTCAGCCGCGACAAGTTGCGCGGGCGCCGTCTGGAAAACCTCTTCCGCACGGTTCGCGAAGCCGAGCGCGACAATCGACGCCAGTTCTTGTGGCAGCGCGAGCACAACGCGAGTCACTACCGCACTCCCCCGAGCGGAACCACCCACAGCGCTGCCTTGGACGCTTGCGCATCCAGTACCCCTGCCACATGGTTCCGGTTGACCACCAGCTCAAGTGTCACCGTGCCACCCGAGGCGAGCCCAGAGCTCTCTCGGATCGCGGCGACGGTTGCTGATTCAATCAGTACTTCGGCGTTGTCGTACTCGCGGTCTTTCACGGGAGACATCCACAGTTCAACCGAGCTGCCGATCGTGAGCGTGCTGGCCACATCAATCGGAGAGGTGATCACGACTGTCGTGACCTCGCTGCGTTCGCGCTCGATGACCGCGCCCGCGGGAATGAGCTCGCCAGCTGCCAGCGGGCGGGTCATCGTGGCGTTGTCAGGAAGCATGGTCAGGTAGGTGCCGCTTGCTTCCCCCAGTGCGACATCGACCCACCTCACATCATCGTCATCGATCGGCGCACCGGGAAGGAGCGTCGTATCCGCAACAGCCACGGGCGTTGTCGCCCGCGCTGCCGAAACAACCCACCAGACTCCGGCAATAGAAGCCGCGACCAGAACGAGACCAATCAGAAACCGGGCGTCTGCCCAGACGGCTCGGTGCGTACGCGTAGACATAGCGGTCATGGTGGCATGATGCGAGCGGTATTGTGCGAGGTTATCCACAGCACGGCAGAACCTTGCGCCAGATGTGCTCCAGAGGTTGATAATGGTGGCTTGTCTGACACC
>CANNEP010000094.1 GCA_947503655.1 uncultured Microbacterium sp. | reverse complement strand
ACCCTCGAGCTCAGCGCCTAACCACTACCAACAGCAGAAGGATCACCGACCGCTACACCACGTCCCGGGGCTTGACCTTCCTTGGTCATGCGCGTCTGGACCTTCGCCTGGAACGCCGAGAGCTTCTGGGCAGCATTCGAATCCTTATCGGTCTTACCGACAGGAATGGCTTCTGCGTCTGCGGGCACGAAGCCGATGATCGGAATGCCGAGTTCGACGGCGTAATCGTATTCCTTCTCGGTGTAACTGATGCCCTCTGCTGTCATCGAACCGTAGCGTCCACCGATGATGATCAGGTAGTAGTCGCTTTGCTCGATGACACCTTTGATGAGCGTCCACTGGTCGCTGTTGCCAGCCGGGAACAGCTCCATTCCCGCGGGTAGGCAGTCCATTTCGAGAAGTGCCTGCATAACCTCGCGACGCTCGTCGATGAGATCAGTGAAGGTTGAGCTTATGAAGACCTGGTGGCGACGATCCATACGAGGATGCTATCGAGCCTTTGTGCTGATGAGCCGTTGGGTTGTTCGGGCGGCAGGGCGGTTGATGTTCAATCATCATCGAATCACTGCGATATGTAATATTTCTGATACATGGATTCATTGCCGCGGCACCGCAGCAGCACGATCGAGGAGGCTCCGTGGCAAACTCAGCCATCGACCAGACACAGCGCACAGCGACTACTGAGACGGTCGTGTGGGCGACTGCAGACAAGTTCCTGCGTCACGTTGTCGAAGAGACTGAGTACGGCGACTACATCCTGCCGTTCACGGTGTTGCGCCGCCTGGAGTGCCTACTCGCTGACACCAAGACAGAGCTGATCGATGTCGTCGACAAGCTCGTCGCGAAAGACACTCCGGTGCGCTTCATCGACGCTGAGGTCAAGCGCCGGTTCGGGCTGAGCTTCTACAACACCAGCCCGCTGAGCCTCGGCGCGATTGCTGCGACTGATGACCACGTCGAAGCATCGCTGATCGACTACACGGCAGGGTTCTCCCACAACATCGCCGACATCTGGAGTGCGTTCGAGTTCCCGCGCCTGGTGAAGAAGCTCGCCGACGCGAACACACTGCACCAGGTGATCCGCCACTTCTCAACGCTTGACCTGTCGGCAGAGTCGATGCCGAACACGGCGATGGGTGACCTGTTCGAAAACGTCATGTACCGCGCGTTCGACAAGAAGGGCAAGGCTGCGGGTGCGTTCTATACCCCGCGAGACGCGATCAAGCTCATGGTCGACCTGCTCTTCGCAGCCGACGAAGAATCCCTCACCGGTCAGAACACCACGCGGTCGATCTACGACCCGACGGCTGGCTCCGGCGGCATGTTGCTGGTCGGCAAGGATCACCTGACGGAGCTGAACCCGAACATCGAGGTGAACCTGTTCGGTCAGGAGCTCATGGACTCCGCCTTCGCTCTCGGCAAGGCTGACCTTCTGATCCAGGGCGGGCTGCCCGACGCGATTCGTCAGGGCGACACCCTGCTCGTTGACCAGTACGCCGACCGGAAGTTCGACTACGTGCTCTCCAACCCGCCGTTTGGTAGCGACTGGGAGAAGCAGCACAAGGGCGTCCTCGAGCAGGCGGCTGTTCCAGGGTCCCGCTTCTCGCACGGCCTGCCGAGCAAGTCAGACGGCCAGATGCTGTTCCTCGCACACTGCGCCTCGAAGCTTGCTCCTGCCGGTAAAGCTGGCCACGGCGGCCGCGCGGCCGTGGTCTCGAACGCGTCGCCGTTGTTCAACTCCGACAAGGGCCCGAACGAGATCCGTCAGTGGCTGTTCGACGAAGACCTGATCGACGCGATCATCGCCCTGCCGACGCAGATGTTCTACGGCACCGGTATCGCCACGTACGTGTGGCTGCTCGATACGAACAAGGACCCGGAACGCCAGGGCAAGATCCAGCTGATCGACGGGTCAGGGCTCTGGGAGCCGATGAAGAAGGGCATGGGTGACAAGCGTCGCACCATGACGAAGAAGAAGCGTCAGCTCGTGCACAACGCCTACAAGGCGTTCGAAGACGCAGACCCGGCAATCTCGCGCGTGCTCACGAAGGAAGACTTCATGTTCCGCGACGTGCCCGTGTTCAAGCAGGCACGGCTCGCAACGGTCGTCACCGACGAAGCGCTCGAGCAGATCGCTACGCACAAGAACTACACGGCTGACTACGAGAGCATCATCCGCGGCCTCGACGGCGTGGAGTGGAACAGCATCTTCGACGAGTTCCCGAAGCGCTGCAAGGCGGCAGGATTGAAGGCACCCATCGGGCTGATCGACAACGTCGCCGATGCCCTTGGCGTGCAGAACGACGAAGCACCGCTGTCGGTAGACCGCAAGGGAAACCCTGTGCTGCTGGACGGTTGGAAGATCACCGAGCGCGTCCCGATGAGCGAAGACCTTGACGAACACATGGCGCGCGAAGTGTTGCCGTTCGCAGAGGGAGCGTCGTGGGACGAGAAGAAGGCAAAGCCCGGCAACGAGATCCCGTTCACACGGATCTTCTACGTCCCCGAAGAGCCGCGGCCGCTCGAGGAGATTGACGCTGACGTCGCGCGCCTGATGGGTGAGCTGGCGGAGATGTTCGCGGAGGTGCATCGGGATGCTTGAGCGCAAACCGACGACACTTCCGAGGATCGAGTCTTTGCCTCACGGATGGGAAGAGCGTTCGCTGGGTTTCGCGACCTGGGTACGAGCACGACTCGGCTGGAAAGGGCTCACGGCCAACGAATATGTCGATCATGGCATTCCTATGCTGGCGACCCCTGACATCAAAGGTGCTGCGCTCAACTTTGAGGACGCAGCTCGCATCACGCAAGAGCGATACGACGAATCCCCGGAAATCATGCTCTCCGTCGGCGACGTGCTGCTCACCAAAGATGGGTCGACTATCGGAACGGTAAACGTCGTCCGCGACCTTCCCGAACCCGCAACCGTTAACGGATCAATCGCCGTGATCACACCGAATCCGGGCCTTGATGGCTCGTATTTGTACTGGGTAATCGCGAGTTCATACGCTCAATCGTTGTTTCGGCTTCTTCAAGACGGGATGGGAGTTCCACACCTATTCCAGCGAGACATCAACCGGATCCGAATCCCGTTCCCACCCCTCGCCACGCAACAACGCATCGCCGACTACCTCGACCGTGAGACCGGCGAAATCGACGCAATGATCGCGAAGTTGGATCAGCTGGTTGAGACGTTGGTGGTGCGGCGGGTTGCCGCTATTCAACGAGTGACACAGTTCTCTTCGTCAGGGGAGCGCTGGGAGACGGTGCCGACGGCGCACCTTTTCGACTCGATTGGAAGCGGAACGACGCCGAAGGAAGATTGGTATTACTCGTCGACCGATGAAGGTGTCCCGTGGATCACGACATCGGAACTTCGTGAAGGGGAGATCTTTCAGACGTCCAAGAACGTCACCCACCGCGCGATCTCTGAAGTCTCATCGCTCACGGTGCACCCGAAGGGCTCGATCGCTATCGCGATGTACGGAGCGACGATTGGGCGACTGGGGACGCTTGGTGTCGATGCCGCCACCAATCAGGCTTGCTGCGTGTTCTCCGAACCTTCAGGCGTCAACCCGCGGTTCTTCTACTTCGCACTTCTTGGTCAGCGGGATGACATCATTCGACTCGCCGTCGGCGGCGGACAGCCGAATATTAGTCAGTCGATGATGCGCAGGTGGCAAGTTCCGCTCCCACCTCTCGAGGAGCAGCAACGCATCGCCGACCACCTCGATGAGGTTACGGGCAAAATCGACGCGATGTTGGCGAAGACGGCGGAGCTGAAGGCTCGTTTGTTGGAGCGTCGTTCGGCGCTCATCACGGATGTTGTGACCGGTCGAAAGGAAGTGGCATGAGTCACTCACAGCTTCTTGAGCGCGAGTTCGAGGCGAACCTCTGCGACGAGCTCGCGGCTCGCGGGTGGACGTACGAGAACGACGGTAGCCCGGCGGCTGCTGGGTGGGATGTTGCTCGGGCGATGGTGTCGGCAGATGTCCTTCACTGGTTGTCGACGCAGTATCCCGATGAGTACGAGAAGGCTGTCCCGTCGGATCTTGCGAACGGCGCGCTGGAGCTTGCTCAGTCAAAGCTGTTGGAGCATCTGATTAAGGAGCTCAGCAAGGCGACGAAGATGGACCCGATCACGGGGCACCCTACCGGGGGTCTCCTCGGTGTGCTGCGGCGTGGGTTCGCGTACGCGCAGGTGAGCCGGCCTGCGGCGAAGTTCGGGCCGTTGATGGAGTTCCCGCCGGAGAACCCGAACCTGCTGAGCGTTATCGAGAAGTCGGACGCGGTCGTGCTGCGGGTGCTTCGCCAGGTGCGGTTCGACACCACCACGAACGAGTCGATCGACGTGGTGTTGTGTGCCAACGGTATCCCCGTTGTGACGCTGGAGCTGAAGACCGACAACACGCAGACCGTCAACCACGCCATCGCGCAGTACAAGAACGACCGTGTTCCCGGTTCCACGCGGGCTCTGTTGCAGCCGGGTCGTGCGCTCGTGCACTTCGCGGTTTCCAACGACTCCGTCTACATGACCACGAAGTTGCAGGGTGCTGATACGACGTTCCTGCCGTTCAACAAGGGCAACGACGGACATGCCGGAAATCCGGCGTCAGAGACGGGGTCTGCGACCAACTACCTGTGGCGGGACATCCTCGCCCGTCCCACGTTCCTGCGCATCCTGAAGAACTTCGCGCTGTTCGAGCCGAACCGTGCGAAGAAGGGCGACGGGCGTCTCGTGTTCCCGCGCTTTCACCAGCTGCGCGCCGTGGAACGAGTCGTTTCCGCCATCGAAGCAAACGGCACCGGCGGCCGCTACCTGATCTGGCACTCGGCAGGGTCCGGCAAGACGAAGACGATCGCGTGGCTCTCCCACCGACTCATCCGTCACGTCGGCGCTGACGCGCAGGCGACCTTCGACTCGGTGATCGTCGTCACTGACCGCACGGTGCTTGATGAGAACGTGCGCGACGACATGAACCTCGTGCAGTCAAGCGCAGGACTCGTCGTCAACATCGGTGACGCGTCCGGTTCGAAATCCGCTCAGGTGAAGGAAGCTCTGCTCGAGGGCAACCACATCATCACCTGCACGCTGCAGACCTTCCCGCACGTCATGAAGCTGATCGAAGACACCCAGGCGCTCCACGGGCGCCGGTGGGCTGTCGTCGCCGACGAAGCACACTCGTCACAGTCCGGCTCCACCGCCCGCGCCCTCAAGGGCTTGCTGGTCGACCTGGACCTGGATCCCAACGAAGACATCAGCGCTGATGACCTGCTAGCAGCGACCGACTCTGCGATCGCCGCGGCGTCAAACATCACGTTCATCGCGCTGACCGCGACACCGAAGGCGAAGACGCTGCGCCTGTTCGGAACGCCGGCCGAGGGGGAGGACCGGTGGGATGCGTTCGACAGCTACACGATGGCGCAAGCGATCGAGGAGCAGTTCATCCTTGACGTGCTGACGAACTACTCGACCTACGACATGTTTCTGCGCGTGAAGAACGCCCTCGAATACGAAGAAGACGAAACGGACGTCGAGACCGGACGCGCCGTCAAGGAAATTGTCCGGTTCGCCCGGCTTCACCCGACAGCGATCGCGCAGAAGGTGCAGGTTGTTGTTGAGCACTTCCGCCGCAACGTCGCGCACATGCTCGACGGGCAAGCGCGAGCGATGGTCGTCACCTCTGGCCGTAAGGAAGCAGTCCTGTGGTCCGAGAAGATGAACGCCTACATCGCAGAGAAGGGCTACACGGGCCTCGAAACCCTCGTCGCGTTCTCCGGAGCCGTGAAGAACGACGCCGGCGATGAAGTCACCGAGGTGTCGATGAACGCGCTCAGCGACGTCGCACGCGCCTTCCGTGAAGAAGACGAGTACCGCGTGTTGATCGTTGCGAACAAGTTCCAGACCGGGTTCGACGAGCCGCGCCTCATGGCAATGTACGTCGATAAGGTCCTCACCGACGTCGCCACCGTGCAGACACTGTCACGTCTGAACCGCATGTATCCGGGGAAGTCCGCGCCGATGGTCGTTGACTTCGTGAACCTGCCGGAGATGATCCAGAAGGACTTCGCCCGCTACTACACCGACGCGCACGTCGAAGGTGAAGTCGACGCGAACGCACTCTACAACCTCGCCGACCGTCTCGACTCCGTCGGCCTCTACACCGACGCACAGATGCGTGCAGTCGCTCAGGCCTACATGGAAGAAGCCGGCGGCGAAGCCATCCAACGAGCCCTCGGCCCCATCAAGATGGCGTGGTCGACCGGTCTTCAGAAGGCACGCTGGGAGGGTGACAAGGTTCGCACGGAGGAACTGAAGCAGTTCCGCTCCGACGCGATCAGCTACCGAAACGCCTGGCAGTTCCTGTCGCAGATCGTCGATTACGCAGACGAAGACCTGCGCCTTCGCGCCGTGCTGATGACACTGTTGGCACGCAACCTGCACCTGACGCCAGAAGAGTACGACAACAGCTACATGGACGGCGTGCAGCTCGGCGGCGTGAAACTCGTCCCCGACCGCGTCAACGCCGACTTCCGTCTCGACTACGCCTCCGACACCGGAGTCGCAATCGAGCTGCCCACGTTCACGACAGAGCCCGGCGGCCCCGGCTCCAAGCAGCGTGGCCCGCTGGAAGAAGCCATCAGCCACGTCAACGAACTCTTCAGCGACAAGGGCGTAGACGCTGATCCTGGAAGTATCTCCGGCTTCATCACCGCGTACTGGGGGTTCCTGGACGCCGACGATGAAGCCGTCGCAATGGCCAAGAGCAACAACGTCGAACAGCTGAAGGTGTCAACGAAGTTCGCCGACGCCAGCGACTACGCGATGTTCCAAGCCTTCCAAGACACCGACGCGATCAAGAAAGCACTCGCAGACCCCGACGTGCTCGCATCGCTCCTCGCGATCACTGCCGAGAAGATGCACGCCGAACACGCAGCGCCAGACGCACCGGTGCCCGACAATGTCTGAACGACAAGCAGCAATGCTCCAGATCGCCCACCGCGTCCGTGAAGCACGACTCGCAAAAGAGTGGACGCAAGAGGAGCTCGCCGACCACGCGCAAGTGTCACGGCCATCCGTGGCACGCATCGAACGAGGCGACGACGTAAACACAGCAACCCTCGGCAAGATCGCCGACACGTTAGGAATGACGCTACACATCAGCGACTAGGTGTGATGTCCAGGGACGTTGTTCTGCCCCCGCGCGCAATGACACCGTGCTGATTCAAGAAGCATCTGTCCAGACCGCTCACCATTGAAGGCATGTAGAGTTTGGGGCATGTCGAGTCCCGAATCAGACAGGTCAGGGGTTGTCGGTCACACCGCCAGCCCCTTGAACCACT
>CANNEP010000093.1 GCA_947503655.1 uncultured Microbacterium sp. | reverse complement strand
GCTGACGGTGCTCTTGACCAGCCCGCTCGCGCAGATCGGTACCGGTGCTGTCAGCGCCGCAGAGCGTCGCCGCCTGGCCGAGGCCAACGTCGTTGATGACCCTGATGACGTCGATACTCTGCTGCGTGTTGGGCAAATTTCCGGCTTGACCGCGACCGTCGACCGCAAGTGGATGGCGACGCCAGAGGGCGCCAGCTGGCTCGGAGCCTCCAACCGCGAGCGCTGGGATCGTATTGCCCACGCCATCGTCTCCTTCCTGCCTGCCGGTATGCGCGCAAGCGATGGTTCCGTTGTTCCTGCAGCCCAGTGGCCCACGGCCTACCCGTGGGACCCCGAGTGGCCCGCTCGCGGGCAGCGCATTCGCACCGCACTGTTCTTGCTCGGTCTTCTCACCGCCGACGGCTCACCCACCCCGTGGGCCGAGCCTCTTCTTGCGGGTGGCGAGCCCGATCGCGCTGCGCTGTCTGAACTGCTGCCGCACGAGGTCGACCAGATTTATCTGCAGCACGACCTCACCGCGATTAGCCCCGGCCCGCTCGAAGCCGGTCTCGATATTCGGCTGCGCTCGATGGCCGTGCGTGAGTCGCACGCCCAGGCATCGACGTATCGTTTCACCGCGTCATCGCTTATGGACGCTGTTACGGGCGGTGAAACCGAAGAGACCATCACCGAGTTTCTGACGAAGATCTCGCTTACGGGTATCCCTCAGCCCCTCGCCTACCTCGTCGGTGAATCGGCGCGACGCCATGGTTCCATTCGAGTCGGCTTCACCCCCGACCGCGACCAGACGCTCGTGACCGCCGAGTCGAACGCGCTCATCGACACGTTGGCCGTTGACCAGGCGCTACGCCCGCTGGGTCTCACTCGTTCGGCGCTCGGACTCACGTCTCGCGTTGGCCGCGACACCGTCGGCGTCGCCCTCGCTGACGCCCACTACCCGGTGACTCTGGTGGCAGCCGACGGATCGCCGGAGCGGTTGCAGCGACACCGGCTGGCGGAACCATCGGTTGCGTCCGCGACGCTGGCCTACACCGACCTGCTGGAGCGGTTGCGCGCCTCAGCTGCGGACAATTCGGAGAGCGCGTGGCTGGAGCGCGAGCTCGAACTCGCCGTTCGCAACCGCAACACGGTGACGGTGACGGTGGAGATTCCCGGCGCTGAGCCGCGCACCTTCACGCTGGAGGCCTCGGGCTTCGGCGGCGGCCGCCTGCGCGGGCGCGATAAGGCCGCCGACGTCGAACGCACTCTCCCGGTCTCCCGCATCACCAGCATCGAGACCATCGCCTAGCCCTGGTTCCGACCCCCTCGTCCAGTCGTTGAGCTTGGACGCGAAGCGCCCGAGGCGAAACGCCTCGGGCGCTTCGCCTGCGCCACTGGGTGTCTTCACGCCGTGCTCGCCGCGGTTCGCTGCGCATGACGGCCAAAATGCCCGTTACGTCGAAACGGACGGCCGCCATCGCGGCGTGTTGGGCGCGACACGCCGGTGCCGCGGACGGCGGTTCCTGCATAACGGATCGCTGCCTGCGGCGGTGTTTCGTGGTTCCGCTTTCCTGTCCACCTCGCACCCGGGGCCGAATTGCGGTGCGTGTCGTGGTTCCGCGGCTCCGATTCGCGTCCGGACCCACGGAGCGCGTGCCGTGGGTCCGCTGCTCCGATTTGATTCCGAAACCACGGGGTGCGGTGCCGGAGGTCGGAAGTTTTGCGATTTGGGTGCGATCGGCGGCAGAATCGTGCGCGGTCGCCGTGTTTCCCCGACCTCCGGCGAAAATCCGTTACAAAGGGTCGGGCGCCTCGCCACGCCGTACTCGCCGCGACCGGCGGCCAGAACTGCCGTTACGTCGGAATGGGCGGCGACCTGTACGGCGTGTTGGGCACAACACGCCGGTGCTACGCGCGGCGGTTCCTGCATAACGGCATCGCCCACTCGTCGACGGCAGGGTAAGTGGAACCACAGGGCGGTTCCGGCATAACGGGCATCGCCCGCTCGTCGACGGCAGGGAAAGTGGAACCACGTGTCGTTTTGGATGACAGAGTCACCCGTTCGACGGCAGCGGCGACCGGAACCACGGGGCGGGCGACAAACTCGGTGGCTTTCGGCGCGGGGTACAGAAAGCGCGACTAGACTTGCTCGTTATGGCTAATGGCCCCCTGATCGTGCAAAGTGACCGTACCGTTCTGCTCGAGGTTGCACACCCCGACGCCGAAGCTGCTCGTCACGAACTGGCTGTGTTTGCTGAACTCGAGCGTGCGCCCGAACACATTCACACGTACCGCGTCACGCGGCTCGGCTTGTGGAACGCGCGTGCAGCGGGGCATGACGCCGAAAACATGCTCGACACGCTGAACCGGTGGTCGAAGTTTCCGGTGCCGCCGTCGGTGGCACTCGACATCACCGAAACCGTGGGTCGGTATGGCCGCCTCTCGATCGAGCGCGATGACGAGGGCACGCTCATTCTGCGCAGCGCCGACCGCGCCGTGCTCACTGAGGTTGCCCGCAACAAGCGCATCTCACCGCTGCTCGTTGGCCACCCCACCGAAGACACCTACGTCATCGACGCCTGGGCGCGCGGTCAGATCAAGCAGGAGCTGTTGAAGATCGGGTGGCCTGCTGAAGACTTCGCCGGCTACACGCCCGGCACCCCGCACGAAATCGCCATGGATGAGACGAGCGATTTCTCGCTCCGCCCCTACCAGCACGACGCGGTCAATACCTTCATTGCCGGTGGTTCCGGTGTCGTCGTTCTCCCCTGTGGCGCTGGTAAGACGCTCGTGGGCGCGGGCGCGATGGCCGAGACCAAGACCACGACCCTGATTCTTGTCACCAACACGGTGAGCGCCCGCCAGTGGCGCGATGAGCTACTCAAGCGCACGACGCTGACGCCGGAGGAAATCGGCGAGTATTCCGGGCAGGTCAAAGAGGTCAAGCCGGTCACGATTGCGACCTACCAAATCCTCACCGCGAAGCGAAAGGGCGAGTACGCGCACCTGGCACTGCTTGACGCGCTCGACTGGGGTCTCATCATTTACGACGAGGTGCACCTGCTTCCCGCTCCCGTGTTCAAGCTGACCGCAGACCTGCAGGCGCGCCGCCGGCTCGGGCTCACCGCGACGCTCGTGCGCGAAGACGGCCGCGAGGGTGATGTCTTCAGCCTCATCGGCCCGAAACGTTTTGACGCGCCATGGAAGGAGATCGAGGCCCAGGGCTTCATCTCCCCCGCCGTTTGCTACGAAGTACGCATCGACCTTCCCGAATACGAGCGCCTCGAATACGCGGCTTCCGCCGACGACGAGCGGTATCGCCTCGCCTCCACGGCACCCGCCAAGATTCAGACGGTGCGCGACCTCGTGGCGAAGCACAAGGGCGAACAGATTCTCATCATCGGTCAGTACCTTGACCAGATCGACGCCGTTTCTGATGCTCTCGGCGCGCCCAAGATCACCGGCGCTACCCCCGTTGACGAGCGCGAAGTGCTGTTCCAAGCGTTCCGCACCGGCGAGGTTCCGGTTCTTGTCGTGTCGAAAGTCGCAAACTTTTCTATCGACCTGCCGGAGGCCTCCGTCGCGATCCAGATTTCTGGTTCGTACGGCTCGCGACAAGAGGAGGCACAGCGCCTCGGCCGCCTGCTCCGCCCCAAGAAATCAGGGCACACGGCGAGTTTCTACACCCTGATCGCTCGCGACACGGTCGACCAGGATTACGCCCAAAATCGTCAGCGATTCCTCGCTGAACAGGGGTACAGCTACACAATCTTGGACGCTGATTCGCTCGCGGCGTAGCGATATTTGCACGAGCCTTAGGCAATACATAGCCTCGGGTGGCAATAATGGGGGCATGACTGCACCGCGCATCCTCATCGTTGACGACGAGCCCAACATCCGCGACCTGCTCAGCACGGGTCTGCGTTTCGCGGGATTCCAGACCCGTGCCGTAATCAATGGCGCCCAGACCATCTCGGCTGTGCTCGAAGAAGAGCCCGACCTGATTGTGCTGGACGTCATGCTTCCTGACATGAATGGCTTCAGCGTGACCAAGCGTCTGCGCGAAGCCGGCTACACGGCACCGATTCTCTTCCTAACCGCGAAGGACGACACCGAAGACAAGGTCGCCGGCCTCAACGCCGGTGGTGACGACTACGTCACGAAGCCCTTCGCGCTCGATGAGATCGTCGCCCGCATCCAGGCGATTCTGCGCCGCACGATGCAGGCCGACGAAGAGTCGATCATTCGTGCGGGCGAGCTCACGATGGACCAAGACACGCACGACGTCTACATCGGCGACATCGCGATTGACCTGAGCCCGACCGAGTTCAAGCTGCTGCGTTACCTCATGCTGAACCCCAACCGCGTGCTGTCGAAGTCGCAGATTCTTGACCACGTGTGGGAATACGACTTCAACGGCGACGCTGGCATCGTGGAGAGCTACATTTCGTACCTGCGCCGCAAGATCGATCCGCACGCTACCGAGTCGCTCATTCAGACGAAGCGCGGCTTTGGCTACATGCTGAAGACCTCCAAGTAAGACAAGGAGGCGGTCCTTCTGGACGGCTCACCCGATGCTCTGACGCGCTGGTGGCGCGGCGTCAGTTTGCGCGCGAAGGTCACGGGTGTCACCGTCGCGGTGCTGGCGATCGGCCTGTTTTCGGCCGGCGTCGGCGCCGTACCGTTTCTGCATTCCGCGTTTATTCAGCAGATCGATGACTCGCTGAAGCAACAGGCGTCGACCATAACGCCCGAGCAGGTTTTCACGATCTCTGAGGTCGATGGGCAGCTGGTGTTTACACCGCGCTCCACGATTCCCGGCACCATGCCGTTCACCGCGATCTATGTGAGCGACCAGCTCGTGGCCGTGGCGGGCGGGTACGGCTACGAAGACCCCGCGATTCCGTCAACGCTGCGCCTCGACATTGGCCCGCAGCGTGACAGCGCGTCTGATCTCGCTTCGGTCGAGGGGCGCAGCGATGCGTTCCGCGCCCGCGTCGAACTGACGACCGTATCGACGTCGCAGGGCGACGTGCTGGTCAGCCAGCTCGTGGCGATTCCGACGGCCGACGTTGACCGTTCCATCGGCACGTACCTCGGCATCTTCGGCATTCTCGCGACGGTCACGATCATCGCGGTCGGCATGCTGACGCGCTGGCTCGTCACGCTCACGTTCCGGAGCCTTGGGCAGGTCGAAGCGACCGCGATGGCGATTGCCTCCGGAAACTTCAGCCAGCGCATGGCAGGAGCGGAACCACGAACTGAGGTTGGCAGGCTGAAGACAGCCATCAACACGATGCTGGGGCGCATGGACGCGGCCCTCGCCCAGCGCGATGCCAGCGTGCGGCAAATGCGTCGCTTTGTGGGCGACGCGAGCCACGAACTGCGCACCCCGCTCGTGACGGTGCGCGGCTACGCCGAGCTGTATCGCATGGGCGCGATTCGCGGCGAAGAAGACACCGCTCAGGCGATGGATCGCATCGAGAAGGAGGCGATCCGCATGGCCGCGCTCGTGGAAGACCTCCTCGCGCTTGCCCGCCTCGACGAGAAGCGGCCGCTGACATTCGCCGCGGTCGATTTGCGGCCCATTGCCCGCGATGCCGCGATGGACCTCCGCGCGCAGGCCCCCGACCGCCCGGTCACGGTGTTCACCGAACGCCAGACGCCGACGACGCCGATTCCGGTGCAGCGGGGAACGACGAACGGAACCACGGGGCACGCCCGTAAGGGACGCACCCCCGCGACATCCGCACTATCGCTGGCCGAGGCGACGCTGCAGCGCTTGCGTCGTCGTCCGCGTCCGGCTGGTGTGCCCGGCGAGGTACAGCCGCTGGTTGAGGAGGCAATTCTGCCGCCGCCGGCGCGCGACCCGATCGTGCTCGGTGCTGAAGACAAGATCCGCCAGGTTGTTGCGAATATCGTCGGCAACGCCCGTCGGTACACGCCGGAGGGCTCTCCGATTGACTTCGCCGTGGGCGTTGACGACACCGAGACGCTGGGCTGGATTGCCGTGATTGACCACGGCGAGGGTATTCCCGACCAGATGAAGACGCAGATCTTCCAGCGATTCTGGCGTGCTGACACGTCGCGCACGCGTGAGACCGGTGGCTCCGGCCTCGGTCTTGCCATCGTGGCGTCGATTGTTGAGGCTCACCACGGCAATATCTCGGTGGAAGATACCCCCGGCGGCGGTGCAACCTTCCGCATCTCGTTCCCGCTGGCTTCCCGCCCGGAAGCGGCCGACCATCTCAACATCGAGACGCAGCCGCTACAGCGCCTTACCGAGGCAGACATCGCCGAGATGTCAGCCGAGATCAATAAGGATCAGTAGGAACGTCTTCCTCCCCATCTGGTCAACTTCCCGTTGTTCTCCACCGCACTATTGGTTCCGCTCTTCTGAGCTTGCCGCGCTTCTAGCGTGGTGGCACACCAATCAGAAGGGACAACCCAAATGGCGATTTTTGCAGTAGATTCCGATGCCGTCGTCTCGGCAACCGCGACTGCGCGGGCCACGGCTGAGCGCGTGCGCACCGACGTGGCATCGCTCGTCGCAAACCTCCAGGCGCTCCAGGGGTCGTGGTCAGGCTCCGCCTCGATCGCGTTCCAGGAGATCTTGGAAATGTGGCGAGGCACCCAGCGAGAGGTTGATTCGGCGCTCGATCGCGTCAACCTCGCTCTCGACAGCGCCGCACGCCAGTACAGCGACGCTGAACAGGCAAACCTCAGCCTGTTTCGCATGTAGGCGAGCGACTGGCTCGGCTCATCCCCTCGAACCGGGCCAGTCTGCTTGTGTGTTTCGTGTCAGGGGTGATCGACGGCGTCGTCATCGATCCAACGGAGCACTCGCAAGGCTTGGAGCGTGACGTTGCGCGACGGCTCCCCCACCGGTTCGTCAATGGTGAACCATACGCGGCCCGGAAGATGGTGATCGTTGAGCCACCGTCCGTCAGGCTGTTGCTTTTCCCGCACGAGTTCAACGGCACCGGCGAGGCGTGCATCGGGGCTGGTGCCATCGTGCAGCGCCGCGAGGCGGAAGTAGTCGAGGGCGCGGAGTGCCGAGTAGGCATGGCGTGGGATCGCGAGAAAGCTCTCTGCCCAGACGCCAACGCGCTCGCCCGTGCGGAGCGAATACAGCAGGCGCCGCTCCAGGAGATACTCTTCGGCGCGTTTACGTACCGCCGTCAAATCCGAGGTTGCGAAGCCGGCCCGTTCGAAGGCGAGGAGCGCGAAGAGTGCGTTGATCGTGGAGTGAAAGCTTGAGCGTACCGAGCCGTTCTCCCACTCGCAGTTGAAGCCGCCATCGGGCAGCGAGTGCTCGAAAAACCACCCGGCGAGCGGCGCCATATCAACACCGAGCCAGAGCCCGTTCTCGAGTGTGAACGCGTTGATGCACACAT
>CANNEP010000092.1 GCA_947503655.1 uncultured Microbacterium sp. | reverse complement strand
GCCGACGAAAACGCTGGCGCCGTCGACGTGAGTGTCGCGACGCACGACCCGTTTGTGCTCGCGTATGCCGCAGAGAGTTCATCGCCCGAACGCGCCGTCGAGATCGTCTTGCAGGCCGGGTTCGCGCCGGAGTGGGAGAGTCTCGTGGTTAGCGACGCGACGCTCACCCTCGCCTCGCTCGCCCTGACGCCGCGTGAGCTTGATGGTGCGGTTGACGCGATCGCCGAACGACTGAGCGTCGCCGCCGGTGTGATCGATGATCTCGCGCGGCTGACCGAAGAAGACATGCCGGCATACGCCGCCGAAATCGCGCGCCGCGCACAGACCAATCCGCCGCTGTCGCGCCGCACCCTCGACCGCTCGGCCGAAATTGGTGACATTGCGCCGGGGGCGTTGCTGCGCCCCATCGCGACCGATTCGGTCGACCTCACGCAGGCTGTGATGGGCATTGCCGGCGCTGCCAAGTTGAGTCAGACCAGTGCTCTCGACACGGCGGTGGACGGCCTGTTCTTTGGCGGCACGCCGTTTGTTGAGACCGCGGTGTTCTCGGAGCGCGAGACCGATGACCTGGCGTATGGTGCGGCCGGATTCCGTAATGCGCAAACGACAGACCCGTCGTTGGCGGCGAACCGGGAATGGGCGCTGGCAACACGCGAGCGTGATGGTGCTGATTCGGCTGAGGGCGTCGGTGCTGAGTGGCACTCGGCGACGGACGCCGTCGTGCTCATTCGTCACGGACACGGCGAGTGGGAGGCGCTCGCGGCAGCCGAGCGTGCGCTCGTGCTGGAGCACGCCGCACACCACCTCGAGGCCCGTCGGAGCGACCTGATCGTTGCCGCGCGCCCGAGGGGAATCCTGTTCTCCGACGCTGACCGCGATGTCACGACCGCCGTCGACTTTGCGCGGTACTACGCCGCGACGGTGCGCGAACTCGACGCCGTATCGGGTGCCATTTTTGTGCCCGCCGGCATCACGATCGTCGCTGGTTCTTCGGCTGACCTGATCGCTTCCACGGCCGAGGGCGTGCTCGCAACGCTCGCCGCTGGCGGCGCCGCCATCGTGGTGGCAACGCCGCACCAACGGGCCGTTGTCGCGCTCATCGCCGATGCGCTGTGGCACGCGGGTGTACCGCACGATGCGCTGTGCGTGGCCGCCGGAACGGTGCATCAGGCGGCAGAAGAAACCACCGTCGACAGCATTGTGATGAGCGGGCCTGCCGCCGATGTGCACGCGATCTCGTCACGCCAACTGAACGCGCGCGTGCACGGCCGCAACACGGTCATCATCGCGCCGTCGGCTGACATCGACGAGGCGGCGGCAGCACTCGTGACCAGTGCATTCTCGCGCGATGGTGCTGCGTTCGAGTCGGTAGGCCTGACGATTTTGGCCGGTGGTATCGCGCGGTCAGATCGATTGTCGGCCGCGCTCGTTGAGCTGACGACATCGTGGGCCGAGCGCGCCGAGCGCCTGGCGCAGGCGCGCATCGACCGCGGCGAAGCTCGCCATGTCGCGCTCGACGAGGGCGCACTCTGGGCGCTCACGACACTCGAGCCGGGGCAGCGCTGGCTCGTGGAGCCGCGCGAGCTTGCTGACGGAACCTACACGCCGGGTATTCGGGTGGGAGTAGAGCCGGGTTCCCGCTTTGCGAGCGAACGCTTTGCCGCGCCCGTGCTCGGCATTCTGAGCGCGGGTGGTGTTGGCGCCGCGACGATTGTCGCTAACAGCCTCTCGACCGGCGCTGTCGCCGGTCTCTTCACGACCGACCCGGCCGACGCCGAGCGGTGGCTGCGTCAGGCAGAGGCGGGCTCGTTGCACATCAACCGCGCCACGATCGATCCCGTCGTGCAGCGTCAGCCTTCGGGCGGCTGGCACGGTGCGGCCGTGGGGTCCGCGGCGAAGGCTGGCGGACCGAACCGACTGGCAACGCTCGGCACGTGGCGACCGACGGCAGGCCGCGCGGCGAGCGGAACGCTGCACTTGCGCGGCCTCGACTCCCGCGTCACGTCGCTCATTGAAGCGGCCCAACCCGACCTCGAGTTTGACGACTTTGACTGGGTGCGCCGGGCAGCGCTTTCTGACGCCCTCGCGTGGGATCGGGAATTCGGCCACATTCGCGACGTCACTCGACTCGGCATCGAACGCAACCTATTCCGGTACCGCCCGACCACGATCGCGCTCCGGGCGTGTGCGGAGACGCCGGTGCGGGTTGTGGTGCGCCTCGTGATTGCCGCGGTGCGCTCGCAGGCAGACTTCACGCTCAGCACCGCCGAAGGGTTGCCGCTAGCGCTGCGCCGTGCGCTCGGTGAAGCGGGCACCACGCTGTTCGTCGAGACCGACGCCGAGTTCGTGCAACGCGTCGTCGCAAGCCGCATCGCGCGCGTGCGTCTCACCGGCGCCGACGCCGCTGACACCGCCGCCCTCATCCGCGACGAATCCGTGGTTCCGGTCGCTACCTTCTCGCACCCGGCCACCACCGTTGGTCGTGTCGAACTGCTGGCCTACTTGCGCGAGCAGACCGTGAGCATCGGGGGCCGCTCGGTCGCCGCCTTCGCTGACGTCATCTAGCAATGTAAAAAATTCTTGACACGATACCGGCTGCAGGCTTACCGTTCTCGTGTCAAGTTTTCTTTACATGGAGGTGCGTCGTGGGATACCAAGAACGCAACACCTGGGTGCAGGTTTTCGGAACCATTGCCGCGCTCGCGGTGTACATTCCGTGGACCATGGCGTCGTCGAACAACGACGGCAGCGAATGGCTGTGGCGCATGCTCTGGGTGATCGGCGGCGGCGTCGCACTGATGACCATCGCCACCGTTGTGTTCAGCATGGCCGGACGCATCACCCGTGAAGAATCGGCACCCGATGAGCGAGACGTGCGCATCAGCCACGCCTCCGAACGTATCGGCACCGCCTTTTTGGTGATTGCCGGCATCGTTGCGATCGTGCTGTGTGCGCAAGCCGCGTCACCGTTCTGGATCGCCCACGTGATCGCCGCCGGCTTCGCCACCTCCGCCCTCGTCGGCGGCATTGCGGCGCTCATCATGTACCGCGGCGGCTTGCCGAACGTGGTGAGCTAATGGTGAAGCCCACTCAGATCACCAACAACATCCGGGCTCTCCGCGGAGAGCTCACCCAGGCCGACCTCGCCCGTGAACTGGGCGTGAGCAGGCAAACCATCATCGCGATCGAACAGGGCAAATACTCGCCCACGCTGGAGCTGGCCTTCCGCCTCGCCCGCGTGCTCGGCGCCCCGCTCGACGAGGTGTTCCAGTACCCCGAGGGGTAGTCCGCGCGTTGTCGGCTCCGCCTGGGGTCAGGGGTAATTGGTGCTCCCGCGCGGCGACATTCACAAAGGAGCGACCCATGCGTGCATGGCAGCAAGACGAATACGGAGACGCCAGTGTCGTGCGTCTGATGGAGGTTTCGGAACCAGCGGTGCGGGCGAATGAGGTTCTCATCGCCCCAGCCGCGGTGGGAGTCAACAACGGCGACACCCGCATCATGCAGGGGGAACCGCTCCTGGTGCGGCCGTTTTTCGGCATTCGGCGGCCGAAGGAGCGCGTGCGCGGGATGGCGGTCGCCGGCACCGTCGTTGCCATGGGGAGAGAAGCAGGGGGCTTTGCGGTGGGGGATCGCGTGTTGGCGGAGTGTGCGGGCGGATTCGCGGACCTCGTTGCCGCCGCCGGTGACCGCGTCGTGCCCGTGCCCGCTTCCGTTGACCTGGTGGCTGCAGCCGCGGTTCCGGTCGGTGCGCCCACGGCGTGGGCGGCGCTAGAGGCCGCGGGCGTAACGGAGTCGAGCGGTGCGGGCAAGCGCGTGCTGGTGTTGGGCGCATCGGGCGGCGTCGCGAGTTTCACGATCGCCCTCGCCTTGCATCGGGGTGCGCACATCACGGCCGTGTGCCGGGCGTCGGCCGTCGATATCGTGCGGTCGTGGGGTGCGCACGACGTGCGAGCCCGAGGGGCTGTTGACCCACTGGTGGCGGGTGAGATGTTCGACGCGATCATCGACATTGCCGGCGACCGGCCGTTGCGTCAGCTGCGTTCCAAGCTCAGCCCGGGCGGTCGTGCGGCCCTTGTGAGTGGTCAGGGTTCGCGCGTGCTCGGGCCGGTCGGCCGCATCGTGCGCAGCATGTTCTTGACCCGCAAAGCTGCCCGCCTGGTTCCGGTCGCGCAGAAGGTTGATGCCGATGTTCTCGCCGCACTCTTGACGCTCGTAGCCGCAGGCGACGTCGCTGTGCAGGTGACCAGCGTCGTTGACTTTGCCGAGGTTCCGGCGGCGCTCGCCGCGGTCGCCCGGGGCGACGTGATCGGCAAGAGCGTCGTGATTCTTCGACCCGAAATTGCGCAGAAAAGTGAAACATGACCTTCCATAACCGTGCACATTGGTGAAAGAATGAGGCACGGCGTGCTCGGATCGTTGGTGTCATATCGCTCCGCCGAGCCTCAGGACAGCGTCCGCCACCTTCGACAAAGGGAGCAGAGCGTCCATGACAACGCGTACCCAGCAGATCCGTCACTACCTGATGTGCAAGCCGTCGCACTTCACCGTGAGTTACACCATCAACCCGTGGATGGAGCCAGCCAACCCCACCGACACCGCGAAGGCGGTGGAGCAGTGGCAGAAGCTGTACGACCTGTATCTCGAGCTCGGCCACACGGTCGAGTTGATCGAGCCCGGCGTGGGCCTGCCCGACATGGTCTACACCGCCAACGGCGGCTTCCTTATTGACGGCACCGCCTACGCGCCGAAGTTCCGCTTCACGGAGCGCGCTGGCGAAGAAGCGCTCTTCACCGAATGGTTCCGGAATCAGGGGTACCACGTCGTCGTGCCACAAGAGACGAACGAAGGCGAGGGTGACTTCCTGCTCGCGGGTGACGTTATTCTCGCGGGTACCGGATTCCGCTCGACCGGTGAAAGCCACCGCGAAGTCGGCGAAGTTTTCGCGAAGCCCGTCGTTTCGCTGACGCTCGTCGACCCCCGGTTCTACCACCTCGACACGGCGCTCGCGATTCTCGACCCGGTCGTTGAGCCCGGCGCCGAGGTTGGTGTCGCGTACTTGCCGAACGCCTTCGACAAGGAGAGCCAAGAAAAGCTCGCCGCGATGTTCCCGAACGCTATTCACGTGTCTGACGAAGACGGTGCGGTGTTTGGCCTCAACAGCGCCTCCGATGGCAAGAACGTCATCATCTCGCCCCGCGCCACCGGCTTCAAGAAGCAGCTGGAAGAGCGCGGCTACAACCCCATCATGATCGACCTTTCCGAGCTGCTGCTCGGCGGCGGCGGCATCAAGTGCTGCACGCTCGAACTGCGAGGAGCGAACGCATGACTGACAACCTGGCCACGGCTACCGATGTGAACCTGGCACACAACTACCACCCGCTACCCGTCACGATTTCGTCTGGCGAGGGCGCGTGGGTAACCGACGTTGAGGGCAAGCGCTACCTTGACCTGCTGTCGGCTTACTCAGCACTGAACTTCGGTCACGGGCACCCCGAGATTCTCGCGGCCGCGCACGCACAGCTCGACCGCCTCACGCTCACGAGCCGCGCCTTCAACAACGACGTGCTGGGCCCGTTTGCGACGGCGCTCGCAGCGCTGTGCGGCAAAGACATGGTGCTGCCGATGAACACCGGCGCCGAAGCCGTCGAAAGCGGCATCAAACTCGCCCGTGCATGGGGTTACCGCGTCAAGGGCGTACCGGCTGATGCCGCGCAGATCATCGTCGCGAATGGCAACTTCCACGGTCGCACCACGACGATCGTGAGCTTTAGCGACGACGACACGGCACGCAACGGCTTCGGGCCGTTCACGCCCGGTTTTGTGAATGTTCCGTACGGCGATGCGGGGGCCATTGAGGCTGCTATCACGCCCAACACGGTCGCCGTTCTGATCGAGCCGATTCAGGGTGAGGCTGGCGTCATCATTCCGCCCGCCGGATACCTGACGGCGGTGCGCGAAGCGACGGCTCGCAACAACGTGCTGTTCATCGCCGATGAGATTCAGTCGGGCCTCGCGCGCGTCGGAACCACCTTTGCGTGCGACCGCGAGAACGTGGTTCCGGATGTCTACCTGCTCGGCAAGGCGCTCGGCGGCGGCGTGGTGCCGGTGTCTGCCGTCGTCGCCAACAGCGACATTCTCGGCGTCATTCAGCCCGGCGAGCATGGTTCCACTTTCGGCGGCAACCCGCTGGCTGCGGCCGTCGGTCATCGCGTCGTTCAGATGCTGGCGACGGGTGAATTCCAGGAGCGCGCGGCACAGCTCGGCGCACACCTCGAGCAGATTCTGCAGCCGCTGGTCGGCCACGGCGTGACCGAGATTCGAGTCGCCGGGCTGTGGGCCGGTATCGACATTGATCCGGCGCTCGGAACCGGTCGGCAGATTGCCGAGAAACTGATGGCTCGCGGGGTGCTCGTGAAAGACACCCATGGTCAAACCATTCGCATGGCGCCGCCGATTGTGGTGCGCGCCACCGAGCTCGACTGGGCTGTCGAACAGTTGCGCCTCGTGTTGGCGGTGTAGAAAGAAGATATGACGAATCGCAACGACGCGATCGACACGCTGGCTGTACACGCCGGGCGCGACGATCTCGTGACCCTCGGAATCCACGCTCTCCCGATCGATCTGTCGACGACGAACCCGCTGCCTGACGTTGAGCACGGCGGAGATTCGTACGAGTCGATGGCGACGGGTGGGCATCCTGATCCCTCCGGCGGCTTCGTGTACCAGCGACTCTGGAACCCGACCGTCGCCCGCTTCGAGCAGGCGCTCGCGGCGCTTGAACACGGTGAGGCGGCTGTTGCATTTGGCTCCGGCATGGCCGCGATGGCTGCCGCCATTTTGGCGATGGCAGCTGATGGCAAGCGGCACGTGGTTGCGGTGCGTCCGCTGTATGGCGGCACGGACCACTTGCTCGGCACCGGGCTGCTGGGCACCGACGTGACGTACGCCGAGCCGGATGGCGTGGCCGCGGCGATGCGCCCCGACACCGGGCTCGTCGTCATCGAGAGCCCGGCCAACCCGACTCTCGAACTCGTTGACATTCGTGCCGTGGCTGACGCCGCGGGCGATGTGCCGCTGCTCGTCGACAACACGTTTGCGACGCCGGTGTTGCAAAACCCGTTGGATCTGGGTGCCGCGATGAGCCTGCACAGCGCGACGAAGTACATCGGCGGTCACGGCGACGTGATCGGTGGCGTTATCGCGTGCTCGGAAGAGATCGCGACGAAGCTGCGTTCGACGCGTGCGATCACGGGCGCGCTCATGCACCCGCTGGGCGCCTACTTGTGCCACCGCGGGCTCCAGACCCTGCCGTTGCGCATTCGTGCGCAGCAGGCGGGTGCGATTGAGTTGGCCGATTGGCTCGAGACGCAGCCGGCCGTGAAGGCCGTGCATTTCCCGGGTCGCGGCGCGCTCGCGAGTCCCCTTGTCGGCACGCAAATGCGTGGCCCCGGTGCCATGATCGCTATCGAACTGGAGAGCTACGCGGCGGCTTCGGCCGTTGCCGCTGCCGTGAGGCTTTTCACTCACGCCGTGTCGCTTGGTGGCGTTGATTCGCTGATTCAGCACCCCGCGGCGCTGACGCACCGCCCGGTGCCGGCAGAGGCCCGACCCGCCGCAAACGTCTTGCGCATTTCGGTCGGTCTCGAGTCCGTCGAAGACCTCAAGGCCGACCTCGATCAGGCCTTCGCCCAGGTGTAGATCTCGGCGAAACGCCCCGACCTTTTCCATTCGGTCGGGGCGTTTCGTTTCGCTTGGCCTGCGAGGCGGGCGAGCTAAACCCGCTTGATCATTTCGAGCTCCAACCCGCCAGGTTCCAGCGGATACTCCACTGATCGCCCCGTCTCGACAAACCCTCGTTTGAGGTAAGCGGCGATCGCGCGGCGGTTGTCTTCGTGCACCCCCAGCCGCAGCGTGGTTCCGCTCTCTCGTGCCCAATCTTCGATGAGGGTCAGCATGGTGTCGAAGACGCCGTGGTGTCCGCGGGCTTTGGGCGTCACGTAGACGCCGACGAGGGTCGCGCCGTGGTGGCGGTCGTGGTAGCCGCCCATGGTTCCGATCCAGCGGCCGGAACCATCGATCGCGGCGAGTCGGAGGCTGCCGTCGAGTGCGGGGCGCGCGGCGCGCACCTGCCAGGTCGCGTCAGGTTCGGCGAGCGCCGAGGCGAGAGTTTCGAGGTACGCGATCGGGGTGTCGCGCAACATTTCAAGGCGGAGCGCCTTGACCTCGCGCCAGTCGTCTTCGACCACAGTGCGCACCGAAAACTCCATCTGGCCAGCGTAGTGCGCGGTGTCGCTGATACCGAATGAATGCTCGGCGCCGAGCGTCGGTTGCAGGGCGCTTATTGAACCCGGGCATTAGGGGATGGAGGCACCTACGGGACTCTGAGTTCGCGGATGGGTTCTCGGCGGCTGGCGACGAGGGCCGGAACTAAGGCTGCGATGAGTGCGGTCACGAGGGTGAGTATGGCGAGGGCTGCGGTGAAGGCGAGGCCGGGTAGGGGGTCGCCGAAAGCGAGGAGTGCGATGACGGAACCGATGGTTCCGATAATGATTCCTGCAATGGCGAGGAGCGCTGTTTGGGCGAGGAGTAGTGTGACGATGTAGCTGCGGGTGGCGCCGAGGGCGCGGCGGCGGCCGAAGTCTTTGCGGCGCATCATGACGAGGCCGTAGAGGAGGATGGCGACGAGCGCTCCGGTGAGGCCGAGGAGTGCGAGGACGAGCCCGCGAGAAAAGGATCCGAGTTGCCCTTCGATGAGGGCGCGGAGTTCGGCGAGGGCGGCGCTGGTTTGCACCGTGATTTTGGTGGCGTCGTCGGCGGCGAGCACGCTGAGCACGGCGGCGGAGACGGGTGCGACGAGGTCGGGGCGTTCGGCGATGACGACGATGACGTTGATGGGTTCGGTGCCGGTGGCGTTGGGCTGAGGCACCAGGGCGAGGGGTTCGAAGCCGGTGAGGAAGTCGGGCACGTTGATGCGGCCGGCGACGGCGTAGTTGCTGCCGGTGGTGAGGGTGATGCTGCCGGCGATGTCGATGAGGCCGAGTTGATCGAGGGCGGTTTGGGAGGCGTAGGCGAGTTCACCAGGTAGCGGGCTGGGGGTGTTGATGTCGAGTCGGGCGAGGTTGGTTCCGTAGGCGTGTCGCGCGTCAGACTATGTGGCAGGGGTAGTTAGTTGCTGAGGCAGCGCCCCTATTGAAAGGTCTGAATCATTA
>CANNEP010000091.1 GCA_947503655.1 uncultured Microbacterium sp. | reverse complement strand
GGGGGGGGGGGGGGGGGGGGGTGCCTCACCCCCCCCCGGGCGGGCGGTTTTGGGGGGGGTGGTTGGTTTTTTGCCCAAAACACCCCCCCCCCCACGACGTTTACCTCCGCTCGTGACGTGCTCGCTCGCGCCGGCAGACTCGAAACTGCTAGAACGCGAGCAGCTCGGCGAGGTCGGCAGAGACCGTGTCAGCGGTCACACGCACGAGCTGGGCGCCGCGTCTCAGCGACGTGCGTTCGCCCTTCCACGCCAGCGAGATAGCCGCGACGGGCGCGTCGTCGAGCAGGACCGACGCTGCCGCCGTGCTGATACCCGAACGGTGATGCTTGCCGTCGCGAACAAGCACGCCGCCATAGGGCTCTGCGGTGAGGAACTCGGCGTGCAGGGCAACTTCGTCGTACGCAGGGAGTCCTGCCTCGGTGTGGAGCTGTAAAACGTCTTGGGCGGCTTCCGGTGACAGCGACGCGAGGATTGCCCGCTGACCGGTCGGCGCTTCAAGACTGGGAGTACCCGTACGAGTACAACCCGGAGAAGGCCAAGAAGATGGTCGACGAACTCGGCGGCGTGAGCCTCACACTCACCTTCCCCGTCGGCTCCAACACCGAGGCTCCGGCAAACGTCCTGCAGATGGCACTTGCCGAAGTGGGTATTGATGCACAGCTCAACCCGGTTCCGGTGACGGAGAGCAACACGCGCTACATGGCCGGCGAGTTGAATCGCTCGTGACGGCAAGCTTCGCGCCTCAGCCCGACCCGGCAGCAACAGTTGACCTGTACCTGACCGGCGGCTTCAACCTCGCACGCACGCCCGAAGAGAAGGCGCTCATCAAGGAGATCACCGGTGACGGACTCAACCCGAAGTTGACCTCCGAAGAGCGCGCAACGGTGTACCAGGAAGCGTGGGAGACGGCGCTCGATGAGGCCTGGTTCATCCCGGTCTGCAACATCACCGCCGGCATCGTGCACACCCCGAACGTGGGCGGCGTCGACAACATCCCGTGGGTAACGCAGGGTCTGCAAGACCTGCCGCGCAGGGTGCGCAGGTCGTGATCAGCTCACGCACGAAGGCCGAACTCGACCGCGCTGAGCAGGCGATCCGTGAAGCTGGCGGCTCGGTTGTCGCCGTCGTTGCCGATGCGACCGACGTCGAATCATCAGCGCTGCCGGCCCAGGCGGCACTCGAGCACTTCGGACGCATCGACGCGTGGGTGAACGCCGTTGGCGGGCGCCGCGGTGACGACCGACACCCGCTGAACCTTTCGGCCGATCTGTTCAACGCGCACCTGCAGCTCAACCTGCCGTCGGCGCTGCTGGGAGCCCAGCACGCCGCTAAGGCGATGCTCGATGCGGAGCACACCGGAACCATCATCAACATTGGTTCCGGAGACTCCAACCACTCGGGTGTGTGCGTCGGATACACCGCCGCGAAGCACGGTCTCGTCGGCCTCACGAAGTCGCTTGCGCGGCACTGGGGACCGCAGGGAATCCGCGTGAACTGCGTGTGCCCGGGCTGGACGAACACCGAGCTGAACGACTGGAGCCTGCTCGGCAAGGCCTGGGGCGTAACAGCCGAGCAGGCCTACCAGCAGGCGGCCGATCAGAACCTGCAAAAGCGTATCCTCGAGCCGGATGAGGTCGCTGAAATGGTGGCGTTCCTGATTTATCCGCGCGGATCGGGCCTCACCGGCCAGATCATCAGCGTAGACGGCGGGTATCGCGTCTAAAACCTGTCACGAGATTCGGGTGCGCGTGTTGTTGAGTGCATTCTTGCGCACCTGACTCTCGCGGACGGCTCCGTGGTTCCGGAACCACATCGCGGCGGAGGGAAAGTCGCGATGGGAGGTCATCATCGCGGTGGGAGGAGAAAATACGGAAATTTCTCCTCCTACCGCGGTGTTTTCCTATGCCCAGGGCACGGAAGCAACAAAGAAAACACCGCCGCAACGCGTAGGGGGGGTGACGTTGCAGCGGTGCTGGTGTGTGGGGAGGGGGGTTAGATCTCGAACGCGCCGGCTTCCAAGCGGGCCTTGATGTGACCGAGGAATCGCGCGGCGTCAGCACCGTCGACGAGACGGTGATCGTAGCTCAGCGAGAGGTACATCATGTCGCGAATGGCGACGGTTTCAACGCCATCCTCGTTGACGACGATCGGGCGACGCACGAGTGCGCCGGTGCCCAGAATCGCGACCTGCGGCATGTTGATAATCGGGGTGTCAAAAAGCGTTCCGACCGAACCATAGTTGGTGACCGTGAAGGTGCCGCCGGCGAGGTCAGCCAGGCTGATCTTTCCCTCGCGAGCCTTGCCGCCAATCTCGCCAATCTGCTTCGCGATGGTTCCGACGCTCATGTCGCCAGCGTTGTGGATGACCGGAACCATAAGGCCGCGGGGAGTGTCGACCGCGATGCCGATGTTCTCGGCTTCGGCGTACGTGATGAGGCCCGCTTCGAAGTCGACGGTGGCGTTGACCACGGGGAATTCTTGGAGCGCTTCGATTGCGGCGCGCACGATAAACGGCAGGTAGCTGAGGCTTGCGCCTTCGCGAGCGCGGAAGGCATCTTTCTCCTGAGCGCGAATCGCGGAGATCGCGCTGAGGTCTACCTCAATGGTGGCGGTGAGCTGGGCGGAGCCCTGCAGCGACTCCATCATGCGCTTGGCGATGGTGGCGCGAACGCGGGAAACCTTTTCGGTTGTTCCGGCGACCTGTGACGCGGGTGTGGGAGCGGTGTTGTTCACGTGCAATCCTCATTGACTAGTCTGGTAGAACCAGAAGTATCCTGACACGGACACTTCGGAACGTCAACGCGAGCCCGATGCCGCGTGTGGGCCGCAACGACGCGGAAGGAAAACAACATGTTGCACGTCTTAGGGATCATCGCGCCGATGTTCCTGCTGTTGGGTGTGGGAATGGCCGCCGGATTCTCCGAGCGATTCCGCAGTGCTCAACCCGGCCTCAACGCCTTTGTTTTCTACTTTTCGTTGCCCGCATTCATTTTTGTTGCCGTGGCCAACGCGCCGCTCAATGATGGGGTTCCGCTCTCCTTTATCGCCATCTCACTCGGCGTGACGGCGCTGATCTTTGCGCTCGCGTACCTGGGTGCTGGCATCGCGTACCGGATTCGCAAGACGCCGGCCGAGAACGTGATGCCGGGAGCCTTTGCGATCGCATCGACGTACGGCAATGTCGGATACCTCGGCGTGCCGATCGTGCTCAGCGTGGTGGGGCCGGAAGCGGCGCTCGGTGCTGCACTCGGCCAGTTGCTACACAACGTGTTGTTCATGGTTGGGTACCCGCTGCTCAAGACGTTCGGTGTGCAGGCGCGCGGACGCAAAGGTGGCAGCGTTTGGCGGATGCTCTGGCTCGTGGCGAAGAAATCTGTCGTGTTCAACCCGGTGGTGTTGAGTGTTGTCGCCGGTGTCATCGTTGGTCTGACCGAAGTGCCGTTGCCCGCCGTCATTTCCGGGAGCATCGAAATGCTCGGCCAGGCTGCCGTGCCGACGGCGATGTTTGCGGTCGGGCTCACGATTAAGCCGGCGTGGGAGGGCATTCGTAGCCGCAGCGTGCCGCCGCTGGGCGTCGCTGCGGCGACCGTTGTGAAGCTGTGCGTTCTGCCGCTCGCCACCCTTGCGGTCGTGCTCATGTTGGGCGACAGCCTGAGCCCCGAGTGGGGTGCGGCTGCGGTCATCATGGCGGCGATGCCCATCTCCTCGACGGCAAACATCGTGGTGTTTGAATACGACGGTGATAGCCGCCTGGTCGGCGCGAGCACCCTCGTGACGAGCGTTCTTGCCGTCGCGACAATTCCCGTCATCATCAGTTTGTTGGGCTGAACGATCACGTCTTCATAACGTCACTTTTGGCGTAAACACGGGACAAAAGCGACCGTTTGAGGTTTTTACACCGAGGACAACAACCGTCTGGTTCGACCAGAAGGTTGCCTGGTTCTACCAGTCGGGTAATAATGAATGTCAGGCCCACCGCTGGGCACACAGCGGTAACGGGCATTCTGCGGAAATCCCCGCGGTATCACGTGCCTGATCCGGGCGGACAAACACATCCCACCGGTCACCAAATCTCAAGGAGGAGATCATAGTGAAGAAGACCACTCTGGTAGCTGGCCTCGCGGCTTCCGTACTTCTGCTCGCTGGCTGCAGCGGTAACGCAGGCGGCGGAACCGGTGGTTCCGGCGGCGGCGACGCCGAGGGCGCAACCTACGACTGGGACATGACGATCACGGTTTCCGAGACGTCGACCTGGTACGCGGGTGCTGAAAAGTTCGGCGAGCTGCTGAACGAGAAGTCTGACGGTCGCATGACCCTCAACGTCTTCGCGAACGAGCAGCTCTCGGGCGGCGACCCGGCTGCTGGTGTTGAGATGCTTGCCAACGGCGACAAGGCTTTCTCCTACAACTCCCCGATCATCTACTCGGGTATTGACCCCCGATTCTCCGCCATCACGGCGCCGTTCCTGTACGCCGACTACGCCGAAGCAGACGCTGCTATCGCTGACGGTGGGGCTGCAGCCTACGAGACGCTGACCGACGACATGGGCATCAAGATGCTCGGCTTCGGTGAGTCGGGCTTCCGCCAGGTTACGAACAGCAAGCACGAGATCCTCGCACCGAGCGACATCAAGGGCCTCAAGCTCCGCGTTGCTGGTTCCGAGCTGTTCCTCAACATCTACAAGGAGCTCGGCGCTGACCCCGTCACGATGAACTTCTCCGAGGTCTTCACGTCGCTCCAGAACGGAACCATCGACGGCCAGGAGAACCCGTTCGACGTCATCTACTCGAACGGTCTGATGGAAGTTCAGGACTACCTGACGGTATGGAACTACGTCTACGACCCGCTGATCCTGGGCATGAACAAGGACATGTTCGAGGCGCTGAGCGACGAAGACAAGGAGATCGTTGAAGAGGCTGCTGCCGAAGCCAACGAGTACCAGATCAAGCTGAGCCGCGACAAGGAAGCAGAACAGCTCGCTGAGATGGAAGACCAGATGACGGTCACGACCCTCACCGCTGACCAGCTCGATGTCTTCCGTGAGGCTCTCCAGCCGGTCTACGACGCTTATGAAAGCAAGTGGACGACTGAGGTCCTTGAGGCTGTTCAGCCCAAGTAAGTCTCTGAGTGGGCGGCACCGGAGTGCCGCCCACTCGAAGACCGGAGCAAACAATGTTTGACGTCATCCTTCGCAGGGTGGAGAACACGCTCATCGCGGTTACCTTTCTGTTCATCACGCTTCTGGCATTCGCGAACGTGGTGGCCCGGTACGTTTTCCACGCCTCTTTCTCCTTCACCAGCGAGCTGCTCGTTAACCTCGCTGTGCTGCTGACGATGGTCGGTGCTGCTGCCGCCACCCGTCTTGGCACCCACCCCGCCTTTACCCTGCTACGTGACTCCAGCCGCGGCATTCTGCACAAGATCGTCATCGTCATCGTGTGCCTGGGCATGCTGATCTTCTTCGCCATCTTCTTGTGGCTGGGATTTGAGATGGCGCTCAAGCAGATGGAATCCGGACGACTCACTCCCGCCCTGCAGATTCCGCAGTGGATTTTCTCGATGGGCCTGCCGTTTGGTGCCCTTCTCGGCCTCATTCGCACCGTTCAGGTCGCTGTTATCGAACTCCGCGGCGGCGAGGCATTCTCGAGCGAAGAAGCAGAAGCAATCGAAATGGCTGAGCGCATTCAGGCCGAAGAGCAGGCACGGTTCGACGCCGACCTGGCTGCTGTCAACGCCTCGGCTGAGACGACTGCAACAGAAACCGATTCCCACAAAGCTTCAGACGCAAAGGAAGGTGGACAGAAATGATTGAACTCGTCCTGTTCGGCACCTTCTTGGTGTGCCTGTTCATCGGTGTTCCGGTGGCCATGTCGATGGGCCTGTCGGCTTTCGCCACAATCCTGTTCACTGGCGGCGTCAAGGCGCTTTCGCCGGCATCCAGCATTCTCTACGCGGGTATGTCGTCCGAGACGCTACTGGCAATTCCGTTCTTCATTTTGGCTGGCGTCATCATGGAGCTCACCGGAATCTCCCGCCGCCTCATCGAGTTTGCCGATGCCTGCTTCGGCCACCTCAAGAGTGGCATCGCAATCACCGCGATCCTGACTGCTCTGCTGTTCTCCTCAATTTCTGGTTCCGGTCCGGCTACGGTCGCTGCGATCGGTGGCATCCTGATCCCCGCTCTCGTCAAGCACGGCTATAGCAAGCGCCATGCGGCATCGCTCGTCGCCACGTCTGGTGAGCTCGGCATCATTCTGCCGCCGTCGATCGCGTACATCGTCTTCGCGGTTGTCGCTGCTGACTACGCTGGCCCCGGTGTGGAGCGCGTCACCATTGGCCGACTGTTCATGGCCGGTGTAGTTCCAGGACTAATTCTCGTTCTCGTGCTGTACGTCATCGCGCGGTTCTTGCCGCGCGAGATGGCCGTGGCCAATGGAAACGCTTCAGCGCACCTCAGCAAGGTGATGGGCACGAACAAGCGCGCGAAAGCGAAGACAATTACCGCGTTGGGCGGTATCGCTAACACCGCAGATAACACCGGCCTCATCACGATCGACGAAGTCACGCCGATCAATGCTGAAACCGGTGGCGGGTTGGGATTCCGGGCGAAGCGCGCTCCCGGCCGCGTTATCTTCAAGGCGTTCCTCGCCGCGGTACCGGGCCTGCTGGTTCCGGTCATCATCCTCGGTGGTATCTACGGCGGTGTCTTCACCCCGACCGAGTCAGCAGCTGTTGCTTCGGTCTACGCGCTCGTGGTGGGTCTGTTCATCACGCGTGACCTGAAATTCGGCGAGGTCTTCAAGATCTTCACCTCAGCCGGTATTCTCTCGGGTCGCATCATGCTGATCATTGCGTCGGCAACGCTGTTCGCCTACGTGATTACGCGCAACCAGATTGCTAAGCATGTCGCCGACTGGATGCTCAGCATCACCGACAGTGCGGTCATCTTGATCTTGATCATCAATGTCGCGTTGCTGATCGCGGGCATGTTCCTGGATGCCATCTCGGCGTTCTACCTGTTCATACCGCTGTTCGTTCCGGTTCTGCTGGAGCTTGGCATGGACCTGACCACGATCGGCGTCATGATGACGATGAACCTCGCAATTGGTCTCATCACGCCGCCTGTCGGTATTGACCTGTTCGTGGCCGCTGGTATTGCAAAGATTCCGTTCGCCGAGGCCGTGAAGGGCATCATTCCCTTCGTTCTGTCCGGTCTTGGTGTGCTCATGCTGGTCACCTTCGTCCCCGAGATCAGTAACTTCCTGCCCGACTTGCTCGGACTGTAAACCTACGAAGGAGAGACAGCTATGTCACAAGATTTCGCAGGCAAGGTTGCCGTTGTTACCGGTGCCGGTGGTGGTATTGGCGCAGCGATTGCTGTTGAGCTGGCAAGCCGCGGTGCTGACGTTCTGATCGTTGACGTGATCGATGGTGCTGACACCATCGCCCGCATCAACGAGACGACGGGCGGAACCACGCGCGTACGGAGCGATGTCGTCGACATTCGTGACCGCGCGGCTGTGAAGGCGTGCCTCGATGGTCTCGTCGCCGACTGGGGCTCGCTGGACATTCTCGTGAACAACGCGGGAACGGCCGGACGCCTCAGCCTGGAAGACATGACCGATGAGATTTGGGATCGTGACCTCGAGACCAACCTCAAGGGCACGTTCCTGATGACGCAGCATGCGGTTTACCCGCACATGCGCAACGCGGGTTCTGGCGCGATCGTCAACGTGAGCTCGATATCGGGCATTATCGGTGGCGCCAACTCCGGTGGTGACGGTGCCGCGCGCACCGGCCCCGCCTACGCGGCATCCAAGGGAGGCGTTATCGCCTTCACCAAGTGGGTGGCCAAGGAAGTCGGCCCCCTCGGCATCACGTGCAACTCGGTGGCCCCCGGGCCCGTCGAGACACCGATGACGAAGGGCGTTCCCTACCCGGTCGATGCGCAGCCGATCAAGCGCATTGGCCAGCCAGAAGATATTGCGACCGCCGTTGCGTTCCTCGCATCGGCAGGCGCGACCTACATCACGGGCGAGACGCTCAAGGTTTGTGGAGGCACGGCGATCGGCTGATCGCCGAGTCTCGCACCCTCCGGTGCGCTCCCTAACCGGGAGCGCACCGAAAGCCCCCACACAGAGGGGCTGACTGTCGACCCCAAATACCTTCCTCAAGTCACAAGCTGAAAGGAGTCAAAACATGCAACCACTCGTGCATCCGGGCCCAAAAACCCAGCCACGCATTATCGCTCACGCGGTGAAAACACGTCGCGTCGTGTGCGAACTCACCTCCACTCGTCCGCTCATTGAACAGCTTCACGAGACTCTCGCCAGCCTCGGCACCGACAGCGGTTTTGCCGAAATCCACGGCGGCGACTACGCGCCCCTGAGGTACTGCGTCCCCGATGTTGCGACCGCCGAAAAGGCGCTCAGCTTCTCCGAGACCCGCAGCCACGACGTCGCGCACCTCATCTATGGTTCCGTCACCCTCGGTGTGCGCGATGACGCGCCCTACATGCACAGCCACTGTGCCTGGCAGGCGCCGGATGGCACCTACGAAGGTGGCCACGTTTGGCTCGAAACCGAGCCCGGCCAGAACGCGCCGTTTGCCGTTGTGACTGCCGTTTATGGCGCGCAGTGGCAGAGCGCGACTGACCCCGAGACCCAGATGCCGGTGTTCACGCCGGTCGAACGAAGGAGCACCATGCACGACCTGCAGACTGCCGCGGACGGCACTGTGATCGCTCGCGTTTTGCCGAACATTGACATCACCGACGCCGTGCTGCGCGTCTGCCGCGAAGCCGGATACGCAACCGCATCGGTACGCGCCGGCCTCGGCAGCTTCGTTGGCGCCACGTTTGTTGACCGTGCGAGCGGTGAAACCCGCGTCGTCGATGGCCCGGCCACCGAAGTTATCGCCCTCGTCGGCGATGTGCGCACGGTTGACGGTGAACTCACCACCAACCTCACCGCGACGCTCGTTGACCGCCACGGCGTGCTGCACGCTGGCGTCGTGGTTCCTGGCGAAAACCTCATCGCCGCGACATTCGAGCTCACCATCCAACGCATTGACACCCCTGCCGTCGACGTCGACCGTCACGCGGCCTAAACAACACCTCACAAAGGAGAACTGACATGGACGTAAACCTCACCAAGGATCTGCTGGGCGACGAAGAAGAAGCCGACCTCGTGGAATGGCTTGTTGAAGACGGCGCAACCGTGACTGAAGGTCAGCCGATTGCTTCGTTCGAGACGTCGAAGATCGTCAGCGAGCTTGAGGCTCCTGCTGC
>CANNEP010000090.1 GCA_947503655.1 uncultured Microbacterium sp. | reverse complement strand
GACGCGTACCGTGACTGGGTAGCCACCGTTGAGACGACCAACTACATCTTCGGTACTGCGGCTGGCCCGCACCCGTTCCCGGCGATGGTGCAGGGTTTCCAAGCCATCATCAGTGAAGAAGCCCGTGCGCAGATCCTTGACCTGACCGGTCAGTTGCCGAACGCGGTTGTTGCTGCGGTCGGTGGTGGCTCGAACGCCATTGGCATGTTTGATGCATTCCTCGACGACGAAGGCGTAGCGCTGTACGGCGTCGAAGCTGCCGGCGACGGTGTCGACACGGTACGTCACGCCGCGTCAATCGAGCGTGGCCGCCCCGGCGTGCTTCACGGCTCGAAGACATACGTTCTGCAAGACGAAGACGGCCAGACGATCGAATCGCACTCGATTTCTGCGGGTCTCGACTACCCGGGGGTCGGCCCCGCGCACGCGTGGCTCGCTTCAATCGGTCGTGCCGAGTACATTCCGGCGACGGACGATGAAGCAATGCAGGCATTGCGTTTGCTGAGCCGTACCGAAGGCATCATTCCCGCAATCGAATCGGCGCACGCACTCGCTGGCGCCATTCGCCTCGGGAAGGAGCTCGGCCCAGATGCCACGATCGCCGTATGCCTCTCCGGCCGCGGCGACAAAGACATGGATACCGCTGCGCGGTACTTCGATCTGTACGACAAGGAGCAGGCATGAGCCGCGTCGAAGCGGCGATTGCCGCAGCCGAGGCTGAGGGCCGCGGTGTTCTGATCGGGTACCTCCCCGCCGGATTCCCCGACCGTGAAACCTCGATTGAGGCCGCCGTTGCTCTCGCCGAGAACGGTGCCGACATCATCGAGCTCGGCCCACCGTACTCCGACCCGGTGATGGATGGCGAAGTAATCCAACAGGCAACGCAGCAGGTGCTCGCGCAAGGCTTCCGCCTCGCCGACCTTTTTCCCACGATCAAGGCCATCACGGAGCGCATCGACATTCCGGTCGTCGTCATGACGTACTGGAACCCGGTCATCCAGTATGGCGTTGACCGCTACGCCGACGACCTGTTGGCCGCCGGCGGTGCCGGGCTGATCACGCCCGACATCACGCCAGAAGCTGCTACAGAGTGGATTGCCGCGAGCAAGCGCACCGGGCTCGATCGCATCTTCCTGGCCGCACCGACATCTACCGAAGAGCGCCTCAAGATGATCGTCGATAACTCGACGGGCTTCGTGTACACGGTCTCGACGATGGGTATCACGGGGGAGCGCGCCCAGCTCGACGCGGCCGCCCGCACCCTCGTCGGTCGTCTGCGTCAGTACGGGCCGCTCCGCGCGTGCGTCGGTATTGGAATCTCCACTCCAGACCAGGTCGCGGGCGTGCTCGAATATGCCGACGGCGCGATCGTCGGAACCGCGTTGGTGCGTTCGCTGCGCGACAACGGTGTTGAGGGTCTCGCTGCCACGACCCGCGCACTGGCCGCCGGTAAACCTCGTCCTCGCGCCTAGAGCGCCCCGAAAGACACGGAAGTAGACTTCTCACATGCAGTCCTTCGCAAACAGCGTTGCCACGAGTATCCCGAGCCCTGATATCAACAGCTTCACGGTGGGTCCGTTCACGATCTACTTCTACGCGTTGTGCATCATCGCCGGCATTATCGTCGCGACGTTCATGACGAACCACCGACTCACCAAGCGCGGTGCTGAGCCGTGGGTGGTCATCGACATCATTCTGATCGCGGTGCCCCTTGCCCTCGTTGGTGCGCGTCTCTTCCACGTGTTCACGCACTTTGACGACTACTTCGGCCCCGAAGTAACTGACCCCTGGGCGTGGGTCAAGATTTGGGAGGGTGGCATCGCCATCTACGGCTCCCTGATCGGTGGCGCTATCGGTGCGTGGCTTGGTTGCCGCTGGACGGGCATTCGCTTTACAACGTTCGCTGACGCGCTGGCTCCGGGCATGCTGCTCGCACAGGCCATGGGCCGCTTTGGCAACTGGTTCAACCAGGAGCTCTTTGGCCTCCCCACCGACCTGCCGTGGGGTCTGGAGATCGCTCCTGGCAACCCCGCACTGCCGATCGGCGCCGCACCCGGCACGCTGTACCACCCCACGTTCCTCTACGAAGTGATCTGGAACGTGATGGGTGTCGTCGTGCTGCTGTGGCTGGGTCGTAAGGCCAGCATGCAGTGGGGCCGCCTCTTCGCGACCTACCTCATTTGGTATTCGGCTGGCCGCGTCGTTTGGGAGTCGATCCGTATCGACCCGAGCGAAATCATCCTCGGCCTGCGCACGAACGTTTGGTCGGCCATCATCGGTATCGTCGTCGGCCTGATCGTGCTGTTCATCCAACGCCGCCACTATGGCCTGGAGCCGTCGCCGTACGTGCCCGGTCGTGAGCCGGAGGGCACGGCAGCCGATGTCGAGTACGTCGACACTTCCGCTCCGGAAGGTGCGGTTCAGGCACCTGAGACCACCAAGGCGTAGCGCAACACGCCGTTCAGAAAGTCGTGAAGAAATATTTCTTCACGACTTTCTGCTTTTTCTGCAGCCGCACTCGTGGTTCCGCTCAGGAACTGACGAGTGGCGGAAAGACGGGGAGAAGCGGCCCTCAGGTTTCTGCGCACGGAACCATCGAGCGGGCTGCACGAAAGCGCATGGTTTCGCAGGTTTTGGGGATGGTCATGAGCGCGAAAATCAAAATGCTAGGATTTCAAAACAATCTCCCGATGGGTCGATGTGAGAGAACCTCCCACTGACTTTCATCAGCTCCGGTCGCCACAAGCTCGCCCGAATTTGCCTGATGTTTATGCAGGCTTCCGCACTTGGGCCAACGTCGTCCGAGTCATTGACCGCCACTTTTGTGAGGACGACTTCTATGTCTTCGACCCGTCAGCCGAGCCTCGTGGGTAATTTTCCTGCGAAGCAAGGCATGTACAACCCCGCGTTCGAGAAAGACGCCTGCGGGTTGGCCATGGTTGCCACGTTGCGTGGTGAAGCCGGACACGACATTGTTGCGTTGGCGCTGGAGGCGCTACGCAACCTCGAGCACCGTGGAGCCATTGGCTCTGACGCCGGTACCGGCGATGGCGCTGGCATTCTCACGCAGATGCCCGACGCTTTCTTCCGCGACGTTCTCGAGTTCGAGCTGCCTGTGGTCGGCGAGTACGCCGCAGGCATGGCTTTTCTGCCGCTCGACGAGCAGGAGCGCGAGGCACAGAAGCGTGGCGTCGAAGCGATCGCTGCGTCTGAGGGCCTGACCGTTCTGGGATGGCGCCTCGTGCCGACCGCGCCCGCGAACCTCGGCAAGCTCGCCTACAACGCACGCCCGCAG
Organism: uncultured Microbacterium sp.; assembly: GCA_947503655.1. Classification (GTDB taxonomy): domain Bacteria; phylum Actinomycetota; class Actinomycetes; order Actinomycetales; family Microbacteriaceae; genus Microbacterium. The sequence continues at coordinate 6,000 of CANNEP010000090.1, read as the reverse complement.
TGCGAACAGCTCTTCCTTTCTCGGCCGGCAGTCGGTGGCGCTCCGGCTATGAGCGGCGTTGAACTTGACCGTTTGGCCTACCGTCTACGCGCCCGTGCTCGAACCGAGCAGGGCGCGTATTTTGTTTCCCTCTCGTCGCGCACGCTCGGCTACAAGGGTATGGTCACGACGTTGCAGCTGGAGCCGTTCTACCCCGACCTGCAGGATGAGCGCTTCGCAAGCGAGCTCGCCGTCGTGCACTCGCGCTATTCGACAAATACGTTCCCGTCATGGCCGCTCGCACAGCCGCTGCGCATGCTCGCCCACAACGGCGAAATCAACACTGTCAGCGGCAACCGCAACTGGATGCGTGCCCGCCAGTCGCAGCTCGAGTCTGAACTGCTGGGTGATATGGCACCACTCCTGCCGATCTGCACCCCCGGTGTGAGTGACTCAGCGTCGTTCGACGAGGTGCTCGAGCTGCTCACCCTCACCGGCCGGAGCTTGCCGCACGCCATCATGATGATGGTTCCGGAGGCCTACGAAAAGCAGTCCGACATTGACCCGAAGCTGCGCGCCTTCTACGAGTTCCACTCGATGCAGATGGAGCCGTGGGATGGCCCGGCAGCGCTCATCTTCACCGACGGCACGGTTGTTGGCGCAACCCTCGACCGCAACGGTCTACGCCCCGGGCGCTGGACCGAAACGAAGGACGGGCTGATCGTCATCGGCTCGGAGACAGGCGTGCTGGAGTTTGAGCCCGACCGCATCAAGCGCCGTGGCCGCCTGCAGCCGGGCCGCATGTTCCTCGTCGACACGGCGCAGCGCCGCATTGTCAAAGACGACGAAATCAAAGAAGACCTCGCCAACCTGCACCCGTGGGAAGAATGGCTGGAAGGCGCCGTTCGCCTTGCCGATCTGCCCGAACGCGAGCACATCGTGCACCCCGCCGCCTCGATCACGCGCCGCCAGCGCACCTTCGGCTACACCGAAGAAGAGGTGCGCACACTGCTCGCACCGATGGGACAGCACGGGGCAGAACCACTGGGTGCGATGGGATCGGACACCCCGATTGCCGTGCTCAGCGACCGTCCGCGCCTGCTGTTCGACTACTTCGTGCAGCAGTTCGCGCAGGTGACGAACCCACCGCTGGACTCGATTCGCGAAGAGGTCGTCACGTCACTGCGCATGGGTATCGGCCCGGAGCGCAACCTGCTGACGTGGGGTCCTGAGCACGCGCAGAGCGTGACGCTCGACTTCCCGGTCATCGACAACGATGAGCTCGCGAAGATCCAACACATCCACAAGGCGCTACCGAAACGCAAGAGCGTGACGCTCAAGGGGCTGTACCACTTTGATGCCGGCCCCGGAACCATGCAGAAGCGCATCGAGGAGATGTGCGCTGAGGCGGATGCAGCAATTGAAGCCGGAGCTGAATTCTTAATTCTCAGCGACCGTGACAGCAACAAAGACCTGGTTCCGATTCCGTCGCTGCTGATGACGGCAGCCGTCCACCACCACCTGATTCGCAACGAGACCCGCATGAAAGTGGGGCTCGTGATTGAGGCCGGTGACGTGCGCGAAGTGCACCACGTTGCCACGCTCATCGGATACGGCGCCTCGGCAGTGAACCCGTATCTCGCGATGGAGACCGTGGAGTGGCTGGTCCGTACCGGTCGCATCACCGACGTGACCGAGCAAAAGGCCGTCAAGAATCTCATCTACGCGCTCGGCAAGGGCGTGCTCAAGGTCATGAGCAAGATGGGTATCTCGACCGTGCGCTCGTACGCCGGCGCCCAGGTGTTCGAGGCGATCGGCCTGTCGCAAGACGTCATCGACACGTACTTCACCGGTACCGAGTCCAAGCTCGGTGGCATCGGCATTGAAGACATCGCGAACGAAAACCAAGCGCGCCACGACTTCGCTTACCCCGAAGACACTGCTGTTCGTGCCCACGAACGCCTGTGGACGGGTGGCGAATACCAGTGGCGCCGCGAAGGCCCGCCGCACCTCTTCAACCCGGAGACGGTGTTCCGCCTGCAGCACTCCACGCGCACGCGTCGCTACGACATCTTCCGTGAGTACACGAAGATGGTCGACGATCAGGCGGCAGAGTTGAAGACGCTCCGCGGCATGATTTCGCTGCGTAGCGGTGTGCGGCCGCGCGTGCCGCTTGATGAGGTGGAGCCGGTCTCCGAGATCGTGAAGCGCTTCTCGACCGGTGCCATGAGCTATGGCTCGATTTCGCAAGAGGCGCACGAGACTCTCGCGATTGCCATGAACCGTCTCGGCGGCAAGAGCAACACCGGTGAGGGTGGCGAAGACGTTGACCGCCTGCTCGACCCAGAGCGCCGGAGCGCCATCAAGCAGGTGGCATCGGGACGCTTTGGTGTCACGAGCCTGTACCTCACCGAGGCCGAAGACATCCAGATCAAACTTGCGCAGGGAGCCAAGCCCGGTGAGGGTGGTCAGTTGCCGCCGGAAAAGGTGTACCCATGGGTTGCCCGTACGCGTGGCGGCACGCCCGGTGTCGGTCTCATTTCACCGCCGCCGCACCACGACATCTACTCGATTGAAGACCTCAAGCAGCTCATCTTCGACCTGAAGCGCGCCAACCCGTCGGCCCGTATTCATACGAAGCTCGTGAGTCAGTCGGGTATCGGCGCGGTTGCCGCCGGTGTGGCGAAGGCGCTGAGCGACGTCGTGTTGGTCTCCGGTCACGATGGTGGTACGGGTGCGAGCCCCGTCAACTCGCTCAAGCACGCGGGTTCGCCGTGGGAGCTGGGGCTGGCCGAAACGCAACAGACGCTCATGCTCAACAACATGCGCGACCGCGTTGTGGTGCAGGTGGATGGTCAGCTCAAGACCGGCCGCGACGTTGTCATCGGTGCTCTGCTGGGCGCTGAGGAGTTCGGTTTTGCGACCGCGCCGCTCGTGGTCAGCGGCTGCATCATGATGCGCGTGTGTCACCTCGACACGTGTCCGGTTGGCGTTGCGACGCAAAACCCGGTGCTGCGTTCGCGCTTCAGCGGCAAGCCGGAGTTCGTCATCAACTTCATGGAGTTCATCGCTGAAGAGGTGCGTGAGTATCTGGCTGAGCTTGGTTTCCGCACGCTCGATGAGGCCGTCGGCCACGCCGAGCTGCTCGACACCGACGGTGCGATAACACACTGGAAGGCGCGGGGCCTTGACCTCACGCCGATCTTGGTGGGCCCCGAGTTACCGGAAGACGCGCCGCGCAGGCACCTCCGTGACCAGGATCACGAGCTGGAAAAACACTTCGACGTGGCTCTCCTGGAGCACGCGCGTCCGGTGATCGAGCACGGGGGACAGGTCACGATCGACCTGCCGATCCGCAATACCGAGCGCGCTGTCGGCACCCTTCTCGGTCACTACGTGACGAAGAAGCATGGTGAGCACGGCCTCCCGCACGACTCCATCGTCGTCAACCTCACTGGTTCCGCTGGCCAATCCTTCGGCGCCTTCCTGCCGGCCGGCATTACGCTGCGTCTCGAGGGCGACTCGAACGACTACGTCGGCAAGGGGCTTTCCGGCGGCCAAATCGCGGTGTTGCCGTCGCGTGACGCGACGTTCGACGCCGCCCGCAACGTGATTGCCGGCAACGTGATTGGCTACGGTGCAACACAGGGAACCATGTTCTTGCGAGGCGTCGTCGGCGAGCGCTTCCTGGTGCGCAACTCCGGCGCGACCGCGGTCGTTGAGGGTGTGGGCGACCACGCGCTGGAGTACATGACCGGCGGTCTCGCGGTGATTCTCGGTAAGACTGGCCGCAACTTTGGTGCGGGCATGTCGGGCGGAACCGCGTATGTGTACCGCTTGCGCCGCGAATTGGTGAACCGCGACGCGCTGCGCTCGGGGGGGCTCGAGATTCAGACGCTCGGTGCCGCCGACCGTGAGATCTTGCGCGACCTGCTGACCCGCCACCAGACAACGACCGGCTCGTCGCGTGCCGCATCGCTCTTGGCGAACTTCCACGACGAAGCCCCGAACTTCGTTCGTGTTGTGCCGCGTGACTACGCGGCCGTTCTCAAAACTCGTCAAGACGCCGCAGCCGAGGGACTCGACCCCGACGGCACGGTCGTCTGGAATCGCATTTTGGAGGTGACAGGTGGCTGATCCGAAGGGCTTCCTGAAGGTAACGGAGCGCGAGCTCCCCAAGCGTCGACCGGTGCCGGTTCGCATCATGGACTGGAAAGAGGTGTACGAACCGGGCGACAAGGCCGTGCTTCGCCGACAGGCAGGGCGCTGCATGGACTGTGGCGTACCGTTTTGCCACCAGGGCTGCCCACTCGGCAACCTGATTCCCGAGTGGAACGACCTCACGTGGCGCGGCGAAGGCCGGCAGGCCATTGAGCGCCTGCATGCGACGAACAACTTCCCGGAGTTCACGGGGCGTCTCTGCCCGGCGCCGTGTGAAAGCTCGTGCGTGCTCGGTATCAACCAGCCCGCCGTGACGATCAAGCAAATCGAGGTTTCAACCATTGATGAGGCCTTTGCCAATGGGTGGGTGCAGGCGCAACCACCCGGGCGCATCACCGGCAAGACGGTCGCTGTTGTTGGTTCCGGCCCCGCGGGCCTCGCCGCAGCCCAGCAGCTGACCCGTGCCGGGCACACCGTCGCGGTGTTTGAGCGTGACGACCGTATCGGTGGCTTGCTGCGCTACGGCATCCCCGACTTCAAGATGGAGAAGTCTCACATTGAAGACCGCATCCGTCAGATGCAGGATGAGGGAACGCGTTTCCGCGCCGGCGTTGAGATCGGTAAGGACATCACATGGGCGCAACTGCGCGATCGCTACGACGCCGTGATCGTGGCCACGGGTTCCACTGTTCCCCGTGACCTGGCTATTCCCGGGCGCGATCTGCCCGGCGTGCACTTCGCGATGGAGTACCTCGTCGAGTCGAACAAGGTCGTCGCGGGCGACACGGTTGCCAACCAGATCACCGCAGCGGGCAAGCACGTCGTGGTGATCGGTGGTGGCGACACGGGTGCCGACTGCATCGGCACCGCACACCGTCAGGGCGCGCTGAGCGTAACAAACCTCGCGATCGGTCGTCAGCCCGGCGAAGAGCGGCCAGAACAGCAGCCGTGGCCCATGATGCCGACCATTTTCGAAGTGCAATCTGCGCACGAAGAGGGTGGAGAACGTGTCTATCTCGCGTCGACCGTCGAATTCTTGGCGAATGATGCGGGGGAGGTGCGCGCACTGCGTGTCGCCGAAACCGAGTTCGTCGACGGCAAACGCGTGCCGAAATCGGGCACCGAGCGTGAGATCCCTGCCGACCTAATCTTGATCGCGATGGGCTTCACCGGAGCCGAGCGCGACACGCTGGAACCCCAGATCAAGGCACCCTTCACGAACCGCGGCACGGTGGCGCGTGAAGACGACTTCCACACGTCCCTTCCCGGTGTTTTCGTTGCCGGTGACGCTGGCCGCGGCCAGTCGCTCATCGTGTGGGCAATCGCTGAGGGGCGTGCGGCAGCGGCGCACGCTGACGCGTATCTGATGGGTACGACCTCACTTCCTGCGCCGGTCCGGGCGAGTGATGTCGCTATCGGACTACCGCATCAGTAGGCTGGAGACGGCCTACCTGATGGCCACAGAACCCTAACAACCGGAGCACATACGGATGAGACGCGCAAAAATCGTCGCAACCCTGGGTCCTGCAACATCCACATATGAAACCGTACGAGCGCTTCTTGAAGCGGGCGTCGACGTCGCACGACTGAACCTCAGCCACGGCGACTATTCGGTGCACGAGGCAAACTTTGCCAACGTGCGTCGTGCGGCAGACGACATCGGTAAAGCCGTTGCCGTGCTGGTGGACTTGCAAGGACCGAAGATTCGACTCGGCAAGTTTGCCGACGGACCCCACGAACTTGCAGAGGGCGACCTCTTCACAATTACGACCGAGGACATCCTCGGAACCAAGGATCGCGTCGGTACGACGTTCAAGGGCCTGCCCCACGACGTCAAGCCGGGCGACTTCCTTCTGATTG
>CANNEP010000089.1 GCA_947503655.1 uncultured Microbacterium sp. | reverse complement strand
CCACGAGGTTGGGTGCCAACTCGCCTGCGGCCGACAGGTCGAGGTCGACGCCGTTGATTTGGCCGGTGCCGGTGACCGTCAGAATGCCACTGCGGCGGCTCACGCGCGCGCCAAACTGCGGGAGAATCTCCATCAGCATCGCGCCGGGTTGCGTCGAGTGCACCGGCCAGCGGGGCACCGAAACGGAACCACCGGTGACGACCGCAGCACACAGGAACGGCGCTGCGTTGGAAAGGTCGGGCTCGATCGTGATGTCTTTGCCTCGGATCGTGCCGGCGGGCACGACCCACTCACCCGGCTTCGGAGTTTCGACCCGTACGCCGCGGCGAGCCAGCGACTCAATCGTCATGTCGATATGGGGCACGCTCGGCAAACGCTCGCCGGTGTGCGTGAGGTGAAGCCCGACATCAAAGCGGGCAGCAACCAGCAGCAACCCGGAAACGAACTGGCTCGAGCGCGATGCGTCGATGTGCACTTCGCCACCGCGGATGTGGCCGTGCCCCTTCACCGTGAACGGAAGCGACCAATTGCCGCCGTCATCGATGTCGACACCCAAATCGCGCAGCGCGCTGATCATCTCACCCATCGGGCGGTGCAGTGCCGTCTCATCGGCGGTGACAAAAACGTCGCCAGCGGCGAGGCCCGCGAGCGGCGTCACAAAACGCATGACGGTGCCCGCTTGGCCGCAGTCAACCGTTGTTCCGGCGGCGAGAGGCTTGGCGGGAGTGATGACGAGATCGTCTCCGAAGCTGCCGGTGCCCTCAACAAACTCAACCGTGGTTCCGAGTGCACGCAGCGCCTCAATCATGCGCTCCGAATCTTGCGAGTGCAGCGGCGCGATGATGCGGCTTGGGCCATCAGCCAGCGCGGCAAGAACGAGTTCGCGGTTCGTCAGGGACTTTGAGCCCGGAACCTCCACGTGGGCGCGCAGGCGCTCATAAGAGCGCGGCGCCTCATACGTGCGTCGCGCTGGTGGGGCGGGGCTCACTACGGTGTCTTGACTCATCGGCACTAGCCTAGCCCGCACCCCTGACAACGCCCCCTCTATGACGGCGAGAGTTTTCTCATGAAGAACGGAACCACGGCTCGGGGAATACTTTCGGCTGCGGTGCGTTGACCTCAGAGACACGTCATTGATCAACGGCCGGGAGGAGAGGCGTGAGCACACTCATGCTGATGCGCTCAGCGGCTGACCACGCGAGCGATCTAGACTGGCTCGCAATGGACGAGTCAGCTAACCCCCCGAACTCGGCCGCCGATGTTCGAACCCAGTTCGAAGAGCAGGCGTTGCCCTTTATGGATCAGTTGTATGGCGCGGCGATGCGGATGACCCGCAACCCGCAAGATGCCGCTGACCTCGTGCAAGAGACATTTGTGAAGGCGTTTGCCTCCTGGGCCTCCTTCACGCAGGGCACGAATCTCAAAGCCTGGCTGTATCGCATTCTGACGAACACGTATATCAACACGTATCGCAAGAAGCAGCGTGAGCCGTATCAGGGCACGATCGACGACCTCGAAGATTGGCAGCTGGGCGGCGCTGAGTCGACGACGGCGATGAGTTCACGCTCCGCTGAGGCCGAAGCGATCGACCACATGCCCGCGTCGATTGTGAAAGACGCTTTGCAATCTCTTCCAGAAGACTTCCGGTTGGCCGTGTACCTGGCTGATGTTGAAGGCTTCGCCTATCAAGAGATTGCCGAAATCATGAAGACACCCATCGGCACGGTGATGAGCCGCCTGCATCGCGGGCGAAAACTGCTCAGAGACCAGCTTGCCGACTACGCCGCGGAGCGAGGCATCAGCGCGGCAAAACAAGGAGCACAGAATGACTGACTGCGGATGCGAAAAGGCGCGGCGCGATCTCGAAGAGTACTTGCGCAATGAAGTGTGCAATACCGAGGCTTCAGACATTCGCGATCACCTCGACAACTGCGAGAGTTGCCGTGACGAAGCCCTCGTCAACCGCACCCTCACCGAGGTCGTCGCTCGTGCGTGCAAGGAAGCAGCTCCGGAGGAGCTGAAGGCCATGGTGCTTGCGCGTCTGCGGGAGCAGCAAACGCACGCCTAACAGCGCGTGACGGTATGTGGCGTTGTCGCTCGTAGTGTCGTCAGAAGGTGACACGATGGAGCAATGACGAATGTACCCACTCTCACTCTGAACTCCGGACTCGAGATTCCTCAGCTCGGCTACGGCGTCTTTAAGGTTCCGGCCGAAGACGCCGAGCGCGCTGTCAGCGAAGCACTCGAGATTGGCTACCGCCACATTGACACCGCTGCCATCTACGGCAACGAAGAGGGCGTTGGTGCCGCCATCGCCAAGAGCGGTGTCGCGCGCAACGAGCTGTTCATCACCACGAAGCTGTGGAACGACCGTCACGACGGCGATGAGCCCGACAAGGCGATCGATGAGAGCCTCACGAAGCTGGGCCTTGACTTTGTTGACCTGTACCTCGTGCACTGGCCGACGCCGGCCCACGACAACTACGTGCACGCCTGGGAGAAGGTTGTTGCGATTCGCGACCGTGGCCTGACCCGCTCGGCCGGTGTCTCCAACCACATCGTGGAATACCTGGAGCGCCTCGAGAAGGAGGTCGGCGTGCTGCCGGCCGTCAACCAGATCGAGCTGCACCCGCTGCACCAGCAGCGCGACACCGTGGCATGGTGCGCTGAGCGCAACCTCAAGATCGAGGCCTGGGGTCCGCTCGGCCAGGGCAAGTACGACCTCACTGAGATCGCTGGCGTTTCAGACGCTGCCGCACGCACCGGTAAGTCGGCGGCACAGGTTGTGCTGCGCTGGCACCTGCAGAAGGGCAACATTGTGTTCCCGAAGTCGGTGCGCACCGAGCGTCTGCAGGAGAACATCAACGTGTTCGACTTTGAACTGACTGCTGACGAGATCGCGACGATCGATTCGGCAGACAAGGGCGATGAAGGCCGCGTTTCGGCCGACCCGCGCGAAGTGAACTAACTTCTCGGTCCCGGGGTCTGGTGTGGCTTGCCGCACAGACCCCGGGATTTTTCGTTCCCCGGGGGAGGAAGATAGGAGCCATGAATCGCCTCGGTGACACGGCAAGCCCTTACTTGCGCTCCCACGCTGACCAGCCGGTCGCGTGGTTCCCGTGGGGAGACGAAGCATTCGCCGTCGCCCGTGAACGCGACGTGCCCGTGCTGATCTCGATCGGCTACTCCACGTGTCACTGGTGTCACGTGATGGCGCGAGAGTCTTTCGCCGACTCTGCCATCGCCGAGATTGTGAACGCCCACTTCGTTGCGATCAAGGTTGACCGCGAAGAGCACCCAGACGTCGACGCCGCGTTCATGGCGCAAGCCTCGGCCTTTACGAGCAATCTCGGGTGGCCACTCAACGTATTCGCGCTCCCCAATGGTTCCGCCTTCTTCGCTGGCACCTATTGGCCGCCGGAGCCTCGCGGGGGTATGCCCGCTTTTCCTGATGTCTTGTTGGCCGTTGCGCGGGCGTGGCAAGACAAGCGTGCCGGGCTGGAAGAGACCGGAACCGCGGTGCGCTCCGCGCTCGAAAAGCTGGGTGAGCAGGCGGCCGCTGTCGAGGTTGCGCCCGCCGACATCGCGGCGGCGGCGCGCGCCCTGATCGCCGCTGAAGACGCCGAGTATGGGGGCTTCGGAACCACGGGGCCGAAGTTTCCGATTGCCACCGCGCTGCAGTTTCTGCTGGCCCCGGGTGTCGACGAAGTGTCGCCGGGTGCCCGCGACGTCGGCACGTTCACGCTGCGAGCGATGCGGGGCTCGGAGCTGTTCGATTCTGTCGATGGCGGATTCTTTCGCTACGCCACGCAGCGGGACTGGATGACGCCGCACTACGAACGCATGCTGGTGGACAATGCGCAGCTCATTGACGTTGCACTCGCGGCAGACGATGTTGCGACGGCTGAGCGCATCGCCGCATTCCTCCGTGATGTGCTCGTGCAGCCGTCGGGGGGATTCGGTGCGGCACAAGACGCCGAATCGATCATCGACGGCCAACCCAGCGAGGGCGGGTACTACGCGCTGACCGCTGGGCAACGCCGCGCGTACGACGCTCCACGCGTTGATGAAAAGGTCATCACAGGCTGGAACGGCCTCGCCATGGGGGCGCTTGCCCGACTCACCCAACGCACCGGCAACCCGCAGTGGCTCGAGCTGGCCGAAGACGCCGCGGCCGCGGTGATGGCCCAAAACCGTACCGAAACCGGGTGGATTCGGGCTTCGCTCGGCGACATCGCCTCACGCGCGGCAGCCACCACGGCTGACCTGGCACAGCTCGCTGGAGGACTCCTTGCACTCGCCGCCGCGACTGGCACGGTCGCCTATGCGACGGCCGCGCGCGACATTGTCGATGGGCTCCGCGACGGAACCACGCCACGCGCCGCGCAGACAGATGCGGTGCTGACGGGGTTGGGTGTACCGCCAACACCAGACAGCGGCGATGGCGATGAGCCGTCCGCGCACGCGGCGCTCGCGTTGGCTGCGATTCAGCTTGCGACTCTGGGAGCGGGGGAGGAGTATCGCGAACTGGCTCGCACCATCGTGCGACAACGGTGGCCACGCGCTTCTGCGTCACCGCTCGCTGCCGGGTCAACGCTTTATGCGGCCGGTCTGCTCAGCCGCCCTGCGATGCAACTTGTCGTCATCGCGCCCAGCCCCGAGGTTCCGCTCGCCGTGGCGGCCCGCAGGATGACCGCAGACGTCACCGCGATCGTCACGGCCGAGCAGGCACAGGCGTTTGCCGACGCGGGGTTTGGTCTCTTTGCAGGCAAGCAGCAGCAAGCCCTGTACCGGTGCGAGAACTTCGCGTGCGCGCTCCCGGTGACAGACGTGTCAGAACTGGGTTAGATCCAGCTCGGGAACCACATGTGGATCTTCCAGAAGTCGCGTGAAATCTCCATGCCGGTCCACAACGGGAAGAAGAAGATCGACAGCAGTGTCGCGACCGCGATGAACACGATGATCGCGATGCGCCAGCGCTTTGTCGGCGGCGACGGATCCTTCGTCGTGCCTGCGAGTTGTTTCATCGCCATCACCAACGCGATCGCCAGGAACGGCACCATCATGACGGTGTAGAACTGGAAAATTGTGCGGTTGGGGAGCGCCAGCCACGGCAAGTAGGCGACGGCAATGGCGGTCAGGACGATCGGGATTGACCACGTCGGCTTGTATGCGAAGCGGTAGAGCAGGTAGAACACGGCGATGACACCGGCCCACCACAGCAGCGGGTTCGGAATCGGCGTGATTGCCTGTACGACGCCTTCGGTTTCGGACTCCCAGTACATCGCTGTCGGGCGAATCAGGAACGGCCATTGCCACGCCGGGCTCATGTAGGTGTGGCTCGAGCTTAGGCCGTTGTGGAACTCCAACATTTGCCGGTGGTAGTCCAGCAGTGCCGCAAAGGCGCCGCCTTCCCGGTCGCGGTTGAAGCCGCCCGACGTGACAAACCAACCTGTCCACGACGCAAGGTAGGTGAGGATCGCCGTGGGAACGAGATAGACGAACGAAATCGCGCCCTGGTAGAGCGAACCCCACCACCAGCGGGTGGCGCCCGTTTGGTAGCGGGCGAACGCGTCGGTGACGACGAGGTAGATGCCGAAACCGGCTAGTGCGTAGGCACCCGACCACTTGACGGCTGAGGCAGCACCAAATGCGACGCCCGCCGCAATGATCCACGGGCGGTTCCACAAGATGGAGCCGATCGCCGTGCGTGCGGGGTACTCGAGTTGTTTGAGATATCGCCGATCGAGGGCGATGAAGTAGACGCCGAGCACGATAAACATCGTCAGGATGCCATCGAGCAGCGCGATGCGGCTCATGACGATCGCCACGCCGTCGATCGCGACGAAGAAGCCGGCCAATCCGCCCCACAGGACGGAGCGGGTGAGGCGCTTCGCGAGGAAGTACGTCAGCAACACCGTGATGACCCCCGCGAGGGCAACGGCGCCACGCCAACCCCAGCCGTTGCCAGCACCGAACAGGCCGAGACCGGCCGCGATGATCCACTTACCGAGCGGCGGGTGCACGACGTACGCGGCGTCGGTGGAGAAGTCTGGTTTACCCGCGACGAATCCGGCGTTGGCATCATCGCCCCACTTGCCTTCGTACCCGAGCTGCGACAGCGTGAACGCGTCTTTGACGTAGTACGTCTCGTCGAATACGAGGGTGTGCGGGTGGTCGAGTCCGATGAAGCGGGTGGCGGCGGCTAAGGCGACGAGACCGAGCGGAACCAGGTAGTTGAGGGGCGTGCGTGGCAGCGGTTCGTCGGGGAACTCGTCGTGCGCGGACCGCGGCTCGCGACGGCTTCGTCGTGTTTGCGGCGCTTCGTCAGCCGGGTTGAACAATGCCACCATCTCATCAGCGGTGTCGACATCTGTGTCGATGGCGCGCTTGTCTGCGGTGGCGTTGGCGCCTGTCTCCGGGGTCGTCACCGCCCCAGCATATGCTGAGAGCGTGATCATTCTCGCTGCGACTCCCATCGGAAATCTCGCTGACGCCTCGCGCCGGCTGGTCGAAGCGCTGGAGAACGCCGAGGTGATTGCGGCCGAAGACACCCGCACGGCGCAAAAGCTGATGGCTGCGCTCGGCGTCACAAACCGACCCCAGCTGATCGCGCTGCACGACCACAACGAGAAGCACAAGGCGGCTGACGTCGTCGAGCGCGCACGCGAAAGTGACGTGCTGGTGATTTCCGAAGCGGGCATGCCGACGGTCTCTGACCCGGGCTACGCGCTCGTGGTGGCCGCGGCTGAGGCAGACGTCACTGTGACCGCTATTCCGGGGCCAAGCGCTGTCATCACCGCACTCGCCGTTTCCGGGCTGCCGACCGACCGCTTTAGCTTCGAAGGCTTTTTGCCGCGCAAATCGTCGGAACGCGTCGCGACCTTCACGGCCGTTGCCCGCGAGCAGCGCACCATGGTCTACTTCGACTCACCCAATCGCCTCGCCGACAGCCTCAAGGATGCCTCGAAGGCGCTGGGCGGAACCAGGCGTGCCGTTGTGGCGCGAGAGCTCACGAAACTGCATGAAGAGGTGCGTCGCGGCACGCTCGACGAGCTTGCCGCGTGGGCGGCCGAAGGCGTGCGCGGTGAAATCTGCCTCGTCGTCGCCGGAGCCGACGCCGTCGTGGTTCCGTTCGACGACGCGCTCGCGGCAGTGCAGCAGCTCGTCGCCGGCGGCGAACGTCTCAAGCAAGCGTGCGCGCAGGTTGCGGAGCAAACCGGCGCATCGTCGCGGGAGTTGTACCAGGCGGTGCTCGCCGCGCGGTCGGGTATTTCGTAACCCAGAGCGCGTCTATTTCGTAACCGGGAAAACGTCGCCGCCGAATTGCCTAGAATCAATGGGTGAGCGATTCCTCGTCTTTTTACATCACCACGCCGATCTACTACCCGTCGGATGTTCCGCACATCGGGCACGGATACACCACGGTCGCCGTCGACACTCTCGCGCGCTGGCACCGTCAGTCGGGTGATGACACCTGGATGCTCACCGGCACCGACGAGCACGGGCAGAAGATGCTTCGTGCTGCGGCAGCCAACAACGTCACGCCACAGGAGTGGGTAGACCGTCTCGTCACTGAGGCGTGGTTCCCGCAGCTGGAGACGCTCGACGTTGCGAACGACGACTTCATCCGCACGACCCAGCCGCGTCACGAAGACCGCGTGCAGAAGTTCGTGCAGGCCATCTACGACCGCGGCTACATTTACGCGGGCGAGTACGAGGCGCTGTACTGCGTTGGCTGTGAAGAGTTCAAGCCCGACAGCGAAATTGTCGACGGCACCGGCCCGTTCGAGGGTCTCAAGGTGTGCGCGATTCACTCGAAGCCGCTCGAGCTGCTGCAGGAGAAGAACTACTTCTTCAAGCTGAGCGAGTTCCAAGACAAGCTTCTTGAGCTCTACAAGAACGAGCCCGACTTCATTCGCCCCGACTCCGCCCGCAACGAGGTTGTCTCGTTCGTGCGCTCGGGTCTGAAAGACCTCTCGATTTCGCGTTCCGCGTTCGACTGGGGCATCAAGGTGCCGTGGGACGAGCAGCACGTTATTTACGTGTGGGTTGACGCGCTCCTCAATTACGCCACGGCCGTCGGCTTCGGCGAAGACGAAGAGCAGTTTGCTCGTCGCTGGCCCGCCTACCACGTCGTCGGTAAAGACATCCTGCGCTTCCACGCGGTGATTTGGCCGGCCATGCTGATGGCTGCGGGCCTCGAGGTGCCGCGCGGCGTCTTCGCACATGGGTGGCTCCTCGTCGGCGGCGAGAAGATGTCGAAGTCGAAGCTCACCGGTATCGCACCGACCGAGATCACCGACGTCTTCGGCTCTGACGCCTACCGCTTCTACTTCCTCTCCGCCATCGCATTCGGCCAAGATGGTTCGTTCTCGTGGGAAGACCTGTCCGCCCGCTACCAGGCGGAGCTTGCGAACGGTTTCGGTAACCTCGCATCGCGCACCGTCGCGATGATTCAGAAGTACTTCGACGGCGTCATTCCGGCGGCTTCGGACTACACCGACAGTGACCTCGCGATTCAGAAGATCGTTGCGGAGGCTGCGACCAACGCTGATGAGGCGATCGAGCGCTTCCGTATTGACGAAGCCATTGGTTCCATCTGGACCATCGTTGAAGCTCTCAACGGCTACATCACTGAAAACGAACCGTGGGCGCTTGCAAAGGACGAGGCTAACCGCGCTCGCCTGGGTGCCGTGCTGTACACGGCCGCTGAGGGTCTGCGCGCGCTGGCCGTGCTGCTTTCGCCAGTGATGCCGAAGTCGACCGCAAAGCTGTGGATCGCACTCGGTGCCGCCGACTCGCTGGGCGTGCTGCAGGAGCAGCCGCTGCGCGAAGCCGGAACCTGGGGGCAGCTGGTTGCCGGAACCTCGGTGCAGGCACTCGAGCCGCTGTTCCCGCGCGTGGAGGCCACTGCGTGAGTGCAGCTGCCGCCGCTGGAAATGGCGGCACCGGTGACGGAATCTCTTCATACGTAACGCAGCGTCGCGCCGATGGGCGCGACCTGCGGTACCCGGAGATTCCGGAACCATTAGGTGTGGGTGTATACGACAACCATGCGCACCTGGAGATTCTCGACGGCGATGAGCCGCTGTCGCTCGATGAGCACATGGAGCGTGCGGCCGCGGCCGGCGTGATCGGGGTGATCAACGCGGGCGGCGATATTGATTCGTCGCGGTGGTGCGCTGACGCTGCCGAACGGCACCCGCGGGTGCTGGCAGCCGTGGCGATTCACCCGAATGATGCACCGCTGTACGAGCAGGCGGGCAAGCTTGATGAGGCGATTGCCGTTATCGATGAGCTCGCCGCCCGGCCGCGCGTGCGCGCGATTGGTGAGACGGGCCTCGACTTCTTCCGTACCGATGAAGACGGTATGCCCGCGCAGTTCCGCTCGTTTGAGGCGCACATTGCGCTCGCGAAGAAGCACGACATTGCGATGCAGATTCACGACCGTGACGCGCACCGTGCCGTGCTTGACACCCTGACTCGGGTGGGAGCTCCGGAGCGCACCGTCTTTCACTGCTATTCCGGTGATGAGGCGATGGCTCTCGAGTGCGCAGACGCCGGGTACTACCTATCGTTCGCCGGCAACATCACGTTCAAGAATGCGCAGAACCTGCGCGATTCGCTCAAGGTGACACCGCTCGAGCGGGTTCTGGTCGAGACGGACGCCCCGTTCTTGACGCCGATGCCCTTCCGCGGCCGTCCGAATGCGTCGTACCTGATTCCGATCACGGTGCGATTTATGGCAGCCGAGCTGAACATGGACGCCGACGCGCTGGCTGCGCAGCTCGCCGAAAATACCTTGCGCGTCTACGGCTCGTTCGAGTAACCGAATTCGATAGGTCGGTGCGCGTACTCGCCGGGCGGGCGGGCGCTCGCGGCCGCGCTAGATGTACTGACCCGGATCGTTGTTGACGTAGGAGAGACCTCCGTAGTCGAGTTGGAGCTGTCTAGGTTCCCTCG
>CANNEP010000088.1 GCA_947503655.1 uncultured Microbacterium sp. | reverse complement strand
GGTCTTGTCGCCGCCATCGCCACCATCGCCACCCGCGTCGCCGCCGGCGTCGGGGGTCGTGGCAGCGCAGCCCGAAATGATGAGGGCACCAGCGCCGAGCATGGCGAGCCCGGCCGTGGTGCGTGCGAATGCGTGGGTAGTCACAGGTCACTCCTTTGTGATGCAGCAGGTGTTGCGTTTGCTGAATTGGCTTGGTGTTGCGTGGGGGTCGCGCCTCGAGGCCGAGGCGAATTCGATAGCGACAGTCGTGGGAGCTCCACCGTGGGAGCGCTCCCACAACTGTGTGGGATCACTGTATGGGAGCGCTCCCACGGCTGTCAAGCATGTTTCTTCATAGAGTTCGAGGCACGCACATAACCGGGCTAGACTGGAAGGACTCGCCTCACCGCACCATGGAGCCACTCATGCCCACGATCGTCGTTGACGTCATGCCGAAGTCCGAACTCCTCGACCCCCAGGGCAAGGCGGTGAGCGGCGCACTCGGCCGACTCGGCGTCGACACCTTCTCGAACGTACGCATTGGCAAGCGTTTCGAGCTCACGGTTGAGGGCGAAGTTACCGAAGAGGTGCTCGCATCGGCCCGCAAGGTTGCCGAAGACGTGCTCTCGAACTCGATCATCGAGGATGTCGTCGGTATCGAGGTCGTCGAATGACCGCGCGGATCGGGGTCATCACCTTCCCCGGTTCGCTGGATGACCGCGACGCACAGCGCGCGATTGCCCTTGCTGGTGCTGAGCCCGTTGCCCTCTGGCACGGCGACCACGACCTGCAGGGCGTAGACGCTCTGGTTCTGCCCGGCGGATTCAGCTACGGCGACTACCTCCGTGCTGGCGCTATTGCTGCGCTCGCGCCGATCATGTCTGAGGTTAAAGACGCTGCCGCGAAGGGCATGCCTATTCTCGGTATCTGCAACGGTTTCCAGATGCTCGTTGAAGCACACTTGCTTCCGGGTGGTCTGATTCGCAACGCACACCAGCAGTTCATCCGTCGCGACCAGCGCCTGCGCGTTGAGAACGCCGACACCGCCTGGACCAACGCTTTCGAAGCGGGCGACGAAATTGTCATCCCGCTGAAGAACGGCGACGGCGGCTATATTGCCGACGACGAGACGCTCAAGCGTCTCGAGGGTGAGGGTCGTGTGGCTTTCCGCTACATCGGCATCAACCCAAACGGTTCGCTCAACGACATCGCCGGTCTCGTCAACGAGCAGGGCAACGTTGTTGGCCTCATGCCGCACCCCGAGCACGCCGTTGAGGCTGGCTTCGGCCCCGACACCACCGCCGCCATGCGCTCCGGTGAAGACGGCGCCAAGTTCTTCGACTCGGCCATCGCCGCACTCGCGAAGGTCGTCGCGTAAGACGCATCAAAAATGTCCCCCGCACCGTTTCGGCGATGCGGGGGACATTTTTATGGTTCGGGAACCATGGTGCGGCTATGCGCGACCCGGTGGACTAGCGGCGCCCCTGCGCTCCGAGCAGGGCCGAAATCTCGGCCGCGGCGGCGATAGCCTGCGGCGCGAACATCGCGATGGACTCCCCTGGGTGTTCCAGGGCGATCGATGAAATCGAGAGCCCGTGTGTGGCACGGCCGGTGTAGTCGTGAATTGCGGCCGAAACGCAGACTGTCCCTGCCTCGTTTTCCGAGAGATCGAGTGCATAGCCGCGGGCATGAACTTCGGCGGACGCAGCAAGCAGGCCGTCAACGGTTGTGATCGTCGACGGGGTACGCGCCGGAAGCCCGGTGCGTACTGCATAGCCGCGGCGCAGCGATCGTGATATCTGCCGCTCCGAGCACGAGACCCGCCAGCGACATGAATCGCCGGCCCGCCCGATAGCCACGCTCAGCGTCACCCGACAGCCATAGTTGTGGCCCAAAAATCTATGGCCCTCGCGACATTCTCTGGTTCTCACGACATAACGACCCCGCCGCTCCCCCACCTCGTTAGGCTCATGGCATGGCTTGTCTGACTGTTTCGCTTCCGACGGCTCGGCTTCACACGGACGTCACCGCACTCCTCACGGCAGACGAACTCGCCGCGATCGAGCTCTTCGAGTGGGCGCTCGATGCGGCGCCAGATCGCGACAGCATCGACATCGTCGTCACGCCCTACACGTCGGCCACGAAGACGCTACCGAACCTGGCCGGGGTGAGCACGACGCTCGTGCAGAGCCAGTCGATCGGCTGGGATGACGTTCCCGGCAGCCTGCCCGCCGGCCACACCTTCGCGAACGCCACCTCGGTGCACGAGGCCGCGACCGCCGAGCTGGCCATCGCGCTCACGCTCGCGAGCCAGCGCCGCCTGCCCCTCTATGTGCGGCAGCAGATCGAGAGCACATGGCGCGGACGCTTCTCCCCCAGCCTCGCCGACCGCCGCGTCATGGTGCTCGGTTACGGCGGCGTCGGCAGGGCGATCGCGGCCCGCCTCGTGCCGTTCGAGGTCGAGATTGTTCCGGTCGCGTCGACCGCACGTGACGAAGATGGCGTGCACGTGCGCGGTATCGATGAGCTCGCGGGCCTGCTGCCGACGACCGAAATACTCATCACGTCACTGCCCGGCAACGACAAGACGCACCACATCATCGACGACACGGTGTTGTCTGCACTGCCCGACGGCGCACTCGTCGTCAACGTCGGCCGCGGTGTGCTGATCGACCCCGAAGCCCTCGCCAAGCACACGTCCGCTGGCCGGCTACGTGCGGCCCTCGATGTGACCGACCCCGAACCGCTCCCCGCCGACAGCCCGCTGTGGACAGACGAGAACGTACTCATCACACCCCACGTCGGCGGTGCCGCCTCGTCGATGCAGCCGCGCATCGCGCGCCTCATCGTGCGCCAGATTCGTCACCTACTCGCCAGCGAAGCACCCGAAAACGTGGTGTTCGTCAGCTGACGGAGACGGTGGCGGAACCATTGACCGGCACCCTGCGTGCTGATCGTTGTTAGAGCGGTGCGAGACGAATCCGCCGAAGGTCGGTGCGTTTCGATGTGGTCACCGCGCGCCATCGATCAACGACCGCCGCCGAGTAACCGCCCCAGCAACACCTCGCCGTCGACGCGGGGGCCGGTGAAGAAGGGGGTCTCTTCGATAACGTGGCGGCGGGCCTCGGTTGCCCGCAGCTCACGCATGAGGTCGACAATGCGAATGAGGTCATCCGACTCAAACGCCAACAGCCACTCGTAGTCACCGAGCGCGAACGCCGCGACCGTGTTCGCGAGCACATCACGGTAGTCGCGGGCGGCGGCGCCGTGGTCACGGAGCATTTGCGAACGCTCAGCCTCGGGTAGCAAGTACCACTCGCGTGAGCGCACAAAGGGGTAAACACAAACGTAACCGCCGGGCTTTTCGCCCGCCAAGAACGCCGGCACGTGAGCGCGGTTGAACTCTGCGGCACGGTGCACACCGATGTTTGACCACACCGGTTCAAGCGCGCCGTCAGACGCCGAAACCACCGCGCGATACGCGGCCTGCAACGTCTCTACCGTCGTCGCATGCCACCAGATCAGCACGTCAGCGTCAGCCCGAAAACCTGAGATTTCGTACCACCCGCGCGTGGTCAGTCCCTCGACACCGGCGACCGCGGCCAACACGTCAGCAGGGGTCGCGGAACCAAGACGCTGCGCCCGAAATACGGCATACATCGTGTAATTCACGGCGGCGTTGACCTCTTCAGCGAGGTGCGAGTGGTCGATGACGGGGTGCTGCGACATGTTCAGTCTTCCGATCCTGCGATAACGGGGATGCCGGTGATTTCACCATCGCGCATGCGGCAGCTTCCGGCGGGGGCAACGTCGGGAAACGCGGGGAGCGCACCAACGGTGACAGGAGCAACGTCTTCACCGCGCTCGCGCGCAGCGCGCTCCAAAACCATGTCGACGAGTCCGCTCACAAATAGCGGATGCGTCGACGCGGTTCCGGCCCGCACGGCCTGCATACCCAGCGACGCGGCGGTCTCGAGCGCTTCGGTGTCGAGGTCGTAAGCGACCTCCATGTGGTCAGAGATGAAGCCGATCGGTGCGATGACGACTTTGCGAACTCCCGCCGCGGCAAGCTCCTCAAGGTGGTCGTTGACGTCGGGTTCGAGCCACGGAACCATGGGGCTGCCGGAGCGGGAGCAGTACGCCAGCGAGGAGGGCAGGCCGTGACCGTAGCGGGCGCGCAGGCCAGCGTCGATCGTCGCACGCACGTCTTCGTGTTGCTCGGCGTAGCCGGCGCCGGTGCGCGCGGAGGCGTCTTGCATCGTGTTCGGAATCGAGTGCGTGACGTAAACAACGTGGGTGTCGGTTGAGCCGCCCTCGAGTGAATCAATCGCGGCGATGATCTGCTCACGGTTCGCGCCGACGAAGCCGGGGTCGTTGAAGAAGGGGCGCACAATGTCGATCTCAGGCGCGGCGTCGCCCAGCTCGGCTACTGCGGCGGCAAGGTGCTCGCGATACTGGCGGCTGCCCGAGTACGAAGCGTAGGCGCTCGTCACGATCGCGAGCACGCGGCGGGTTCCGAACGCGGCCGCGTCGCGCAGGGTGTCGACGGTGAACGGGTGCCAATTGCGGTTACCCCACAGCACCGGGAGGTTTTCGCCGCGAGCGCGGAGCTCTGCGGTGAGCGCGTCGATCAGAGCGAGGTTCTGTTCATTGATGGGGCTCTTGCCACCAAAGTGGTAGTAGTGCTCCCCCACTTCAACCAACCGCTCGTCAGGAATGCCCTTACCGTCGGTCACATTTTTGAGAAACGGCAGCACGTCGGGCGTACGGTTTGGCCCCCCGAAAGAGCAGACTAACAGGGCGTCATAGGGAGCGGTGGCGCGGGTTTCAGACACGCCCCGAACCTATCATCAGATGAAGATCTTCATCTGATGATTCACTGAAAGCCGCCGCATCGTCCAAGCCGATCGGGCTGTCTTCGCCGAATTCGTGCGAAATTCCGCGCCATTCCGGGCCGCGCACCCAAAAGCTCCAGGGAAATACTCCCGGCGCAATAGGCTGGAACCAACGAGGGAGGTGCCCGTGGGCGAACCAATGGGAAGCGCACTGGCGCGAACAACGCTGGCGCAGCTGAAGGCACGTATTTCGGCTGGCGAATGGCCGGTCGGCTCGCGCATTCCAACCGAGCCCGAACTGACCGAACAGCTGGGCGTTGGGCGCTCGACGGTGCGCGAAGCGATACGCTCGCTCGCAACGCTCGGCATGGTCGAAACCCTCCCCGCCCGCGGCACATTCGTGCGCTCGCTCACCCCGGCGCCGTCGCTCCTGTTCGACGCCCTGCAGACATACAACCCCGCCGAGCTCATCGGCATCCGCCGCGCACTCGACGTTGAGGCTGCACAGACGGCCGCCGCCCAGTGGGTGCCGGAGCGCCTCGAAGCCATGGAATCCGCCGTCGCGATCGAGATGGAAGCCATGCGCGAGCACAACGCCGGAATCCCCGGCGGCGTCACGCGCTGCACGCTCTTTCACGGCGCGATCGCGCAGGCTTCGGGCAACCGCCTCCTCGCCGACCTCGACACGTCACTTTCGCGCGCGCTCGATTCCTCCGGTCTCGGCGCGCACATCGCCGAAAGCATTGACCCGGCGATCCTGCTCAACGAGCACGACCGCATCCTCACGGCTGTCCGCGCGCGCGATGTCGCCGCGGCTGCGCACCTGATGGCGCTGCACTCCGACGCCGCCCTCCGCACACTGCGTCACACGGTGCTCACCACCGAAATGACGACGCTCACCCAGCAGCCGGGCTAAGCGGCGAACGGAGCCATCAGCGCGACGCCAGCGTCACTCGCGTCCATACGACGCGCCACCGACATCCGCGAGGCTTACGAGTGGAAGACGGCGTGCAGACGCGGGTCGCCGACGGCTTCGCGGCCGCCGAGCTCGTCGATTTCGAACAGCACGGCGGTGCCGATGACGGAACCACCGAGCCGCGCGACGAGGTCGTGGGCTGCTCCGAGGGTGCCGCCGGTGGCGAGCACGTCGTCGATCAGTAGCACCGTGGCGCCGTTGGGAATGTCGTCGTGCGCTTCGATCGTCGCCGTTCCGTATTCCAGCGCGTACGAAACAGCAGCCGCTGGGCGAGGCAGCTTGCCTGCCTTGCGGATCGGAATGAGACCGACGTTCGCGTACGTTGCAGCTGCACCGGCGAGCAGGAAGCCACGAGCCTCGATGCCAGCGACGTAGTTAAACTCGCCCTTGAACGGGGCGATGAGGGCGTCAATCGTTGCAACGAGTGCGGAAGCATCAGCCAACAGGGGCGTGATGTCGCGGAACAGAACACCGGGTTGCGGGTAGTCCTGGATGTTGCGGATCAGGGAATGGGCGCGGTCAAGCTCAGCCGAAGTCACTCTTGTAAGGATAGTCGCCACATGAGTTTGATGGAGCGTGACACCAGCGACAACGGCACCACAGAAAGCGCTCTCGCCCGCAATATTCCGAGCAATTTCGTCTACCCACTGCCAAAATGTAAGCGCTTACAGTAGTGTGTCGATATGAGCATGTCGGAGACTTCCCCCCGCAATGACGCGTCCACCGGATCAGAGTGGTGGCGCTCGGCCGTCATCTACCAGATCTACCCGCGCTCCTTCGCAGATCAGTCTGGTGACGGCATCGGCGATCTGCCGGGCATCACGAGCAAGCTCGACGACCTTCGCGACCTCGGCATTGACGCCATCTGGTTGAGCCCGTTTATGACGAGCCCGCAGAAAGACGCTGGCTACGACGTCGCCGACTACTGCGACGTGGACCCGATCTTCGGTACGCTCGCCGACTTCGATGCGATGCTCGCCGCGGCGCACGAACGCAACATCCGCGTAATCGTCGACCTGGTTCCGAACCACTCCTCTGACCAGCACGTGTGGTTCCAGCAGGCGCTTGCCGCTGCCCCCGGCAGCGCTGAGCGTGAGCGCTACATGTTCCGCGATGGCAAGGGCGAGAACGGCGAAATCGCGCCGAATAACTGGGAGTCGGTCTTCGGCGGCCCCGCATGGACCCGCACCACCAACGCCGACGGCACGCTCGGTCAGTGGTACCTGCACATCTTCGACTCGAGCCAGCCCGACTTCAACTGGAGCAACGACGAGGTGCGCGAAGAGTTCCGCCGCATCCTGCGTTTCTGGCTCGACCGTGGCGTCGATGGCTTCCGTGTCGACGTTGCCCACGGCATGGTCAAGGCTGACGGCCTGCCCGACTACACGCCCAACCCCGACGGCGGATCGATGGGCGGCGACGCCACTGACGTTCCGTACTGGGGTCAGGATGGCGTGCACGACATCTACCGTGATTGGCACCAGCTGCTCGCCGAATACGAGGGCGACCGCGCGCTGTGTGGTGAAGCCTGGCTGCCGACGATCGAGCAGACCACGAAGTGGGTTCGCCCGGGAGAAATGCACCAGACCTTCAACTTCGCCTACCTTGAGACGCCGTGGGCGGCTGACGCACAGCGTGCCGTGATCACGAAGTCGCTCGCAAGCTACGGCGGTGTTGGTGCGCCCTCGACCTGGGTGCTCTCCAACCACGACGTCGTGCGTCACGCAACGCGTCTCGCCCTGACGATCGACAACCCGCAGGGTGAGGGCATCGGCCCGAACACCCCCGGCCCGCGCCCCGACGCCGCTCTCGGCCTGCGCCGCGCTCGCGCCGCATCGACCATGATGCTCGCACTGCCCGGCTCTGCCTACCTGTACCAGGGCGAAGAGCTCGGCCTGCCCGAGGTCATCGACCTGCCCGACGACGCCCGCCAAGACCCCACGTGGTTCCGCACCAACAAGAAGCGCTACGGTCGCGACGGCTGCCGCGTGCCGCTGCCGTGGGTGGGGAACGCTCCGGCGTTCGGCTTCAACGAAACCGGTGAGGCGTGGCTGCCCCAGCCTGTTGGTTTCGCGGCGTTTGCTCGCGACGTGCAGCGCGGCGTGAAGGAGTCGACGCTGTCGCTGTACACGAATGCCCTGACGCTGCGCGCAGACTTCGGGCTCGGAACCGGCACCCTCGAATGGAACGACCAGTACGGTAGTGACGTGGTCGCCTTTAAGAATGGCGACATCGAAGTCATCACCAACTTTGGCGCCGCACCCGTAGAGCTTGGCGACAAGACGGTGCTCATCGCGAGCGAGCCTGACATCGACGGCGCTGTGCCGACCGATGTCACGGTGTGGGTTCGCGACGTCTAAAACCCGAATGGAGGCCGCTCGATGGTGAGCATCGATGAGGTTGCGCGCTCTGCGGGCGTCTCAACGGCGACGGTTTCGCGCGCGCTCAGCGGGCGCGGACACGTGTCGGCTCCCACCAAGGAGCGCGTGCTGACCGCAGCGCGCGCCTTGGGCTACGTCGTGTCATCGAGCGCCTCCTCCCTCGCCTCCGGACGCACCCGCAACATCGGCGTGATTGTTCCGTATCTCGATCGCTGGTTCTTCTCGGCCGTGCTGAGCGGACTCGCGGCGGCCGTCACCCGCGCGGGCTACGACATCACGCTGTACAACATCACGGCCGATGAGAAGGCGCGCGGCGAGATCTTCCGCACCTTCTTGCGCCGCGGTCGCGTTGATGCCGTGATCGCGGTGTCGATTCAGCTCGACGACGCCGAGACCCAGGCGTTGCTCGAGCTCGGCATTCCGGTGATCGCGATCGGCGGCCCCAACCCGCAACTGTCGACCCTCACGGTCGATGACTTCGCCGTCGCGCAGATGGCCACGAACCACCTCATCACGCTCGGCCACCGCACAATCGCGCACATTGGCGCGAACCCCGAGTTCGACATCGACTTTCACGTGCCAACGACGCGCCGCCTCGGTTTTGAGCAGGCCCTGCGCGATGCCGACATTGAGCCGAGCCCCGCGCTGTACGAACCCGCCGACTTCACGATCGAGGGCGGATTCCGCGCCGCGAAGCAACTCCTCGGCCGCCCCCACGACCGCCCGACGGCGATCTTTGCGGGCTCCGATGAAATGGCGATCGGCGCGATTCTTGCTGCTCGCGACCTCGGCTTCCGTGTGCCCGACGACCTCTCGATCATCGGCATCGACGGTCACGAACTGGGTGACTTCTTTCGACTCACGACGGTCGACCAGTTTCCGCTCAAGCAGGGAGCGCGTGCGGCCGAAGCGGTGTTCCGCGAGCTTGATGAGACGAAGAAGCCCGTCACGCACCAGCCCAACGCGTTGCCGTTCGAGATGGTCGTGCGCGAGACCACTGCACGCGCGCCGCGGTAGTCGCTAGGCTTCGGGCATGACCCTCGACCTTGAAGCCATCTACATCGACTTGCACCGCAACCCCGAGTTGTCGTTCCAGGAGACCCGCACGGCGGGTGTCATCGCAGCCCACTTGACCGCCCTCGGCATCGAGCACGAGACGGGCATCGGTAAGACCGGCATCGCCGCCGTCATTCGCAATGGCGACGGCCCGGTGGTCTGGCTGCGCGCTGACATGGACGCGCTCCCCGTCAAGGAAGAAACGGGTCTCGACTACGCCTCGACCGCCCGCGGCATCGACCCCGAGGGCACCGATGTTCCGGTCATGCATGCGTGCGGCCACGACATGCACGTGACCGCGATGCTCGGCGCGCTCGAGCAGTTGCAGGCGACGACTGACAAGTGGAGCGGAACCATTGTTGCCGTCTTCCAGCCGGCGGAAGAATATGGTTCCGGCGCCCAGGCGATGATCGCCGACGACGTTCTCACCCGCTTCCCGAAGCCCACGATCGTGCTGGGTCAGCACTTGGCGCCGTTGCCGGCCGGAACCATTGGCGTGCGTTCCGGCGCGCAAATGGCGGCTTCCGACGGACTGCACGTTGTGCTGCACGGCCGCGGCGGCCACGGCTCGCGCCCCGACACCACGATCGACCCCGTCGTCATGGCTGCGGCGACCGTCATGCGACTGCAGACGATTGTTTCCCGTGAAACTGATCCGCGCGAAATGGCTGTCGTCACGGTCGGTTCGATGCACGCCGGTCTCAAGAACAACATCATTCCCGCGACCGCGACGATCGACATCAGCCTGCGTTACCCTGATGATGCTGCCCGTCAGGGTGTGATGAACAAGGTTGAGCGCATCATCAAGGCTGAGGCTCTCGCGTCGGGCGCCACCGAAGAGCCAACGATCGAAATTCTGCACACGCTACCCCCGACGATCAACGACGTCGAAGCGACGGACCGCCTCATCTTCGCGTGGGAGACCGCGTTCGGCGAGGACGCGGTGCTTGACCCCGGAATGTTCACTGGGTCGGAAGACGTGTCATGGTTCGCGACCGAGGCTGGCGTGCCGCTCGTGTACTGGTTTTGGGGCGGCGTTGAGCCCGAGCCGTTCGCCGCGGCAATGGCAGCGGGCACGGCCGAGGCCGACATTCCGAGCAACCACTCCCCCTTCTTCGCCCCGATCCTGCACCCTACGATCGAGCGCGGCGTCGATGCGTTGGTCATCGCAGCCCGCGAGTTCTTGAAATAGACCCCCGCTCCGCGACGGCACTTCCGCCCGCTGCCAGCCCCGTGGGGTCAG
The DNA here is from genome assembly GCA_947503655.1 of uncultured Microbacterium sp. Lineage (GTDB taxonomy): Bacteria > Actinomycetota > Actinomycetes > Actinomycetales > Microbacteriaceae > Microbacterium. The sequence continues at coordinate 343 of CANNEP010000088.1, read as the reverse complement.
CGAATCGCTGCCAAGGACCGTCAGCAGACGGGTAGATGACGTATGGTGCGCGCGATGTTATGCCGAGCCTCACCACCTGATTCGTACACACGCCAAGTCGTCGAACGACGGGATTGACTCTGGCAGACAGAAGTGCAGTCACCGATGTAGGACAGTTTCCAACGGCGAAGGCCCGCAACCCAGAAGAGGTGCGGGCCCACAGCCAATGGGTCAGGTTTAGAAGCCTGCGGTCAGCTCATCCATGCGGCCTTCGTTGTAGTACACAACGAAGTTCTTCGCGATGATCGATGTGGCGTCACCCAGGGTGCCTAGCGGCGCGACGAGCCAGCCGCCGTTCTCTTCA
>CANNEP010000087.1 GCA_947503655.1 uncultured Microbacterium sp. | reverse complement strand
TGCCACCAAAAGCCCTCAGGCTCTCAATTGCGAGCCTGAGGGCTTTGCCATTCCACTCACTGGGACACAAAGCGGTCGCTTGGTTGGGTCTCCAGCAAACTGGCGACAGGACCCCAACGATGTGGAGTGGAATTGAGCACACCAACGTCCGCTGTTGAGACGGCCAAGCACGCGAAGATTGCCTTCCTCATGCTTCCCGGCCTCGGCGTGAAGAGCGATATCACGGCCGCCGCCGCGGCGCTCGCGTTGCCGAAGACATCGTGCGCCCGATCATGGACACCGAGTGCACGCTGGGCCGCATGTCACTGACGATGGGTTACGCCGGGGTGTACTCCAGCTTTGCAACATACAGAACGGGCCGTGTGCATCAGCACACGGCCCGTTCTGTATGAGGCTTACTTGTCGTCTTCGTCAGGAAGCAAGACGGGGCGGTCGATCTGCTTCTTCACGTCGTCGGGGTTGACCGCCAGCAGCAGCATTGACAGCACGAGAAGTACGACGATGAACGTGGAACCAGTCATCACCAGGGTGAGGGTCCACACGTTCTCGCCCTGGAACATGCCGGAAGACATCGCGGTGATAAAGCCAGCAAAAAGGGCGGCACCAAAGGCGATGGTCAGCAGCTGCACCGGACGCATCAGCTCGCGGCGCGCAGTCTTCTTATCGGTCATGACGAAACCTCCTGCGTAGTTGCCGTATCGGGCGCGACTACGTCGTTCTTAGGTGAGAACCCGGCAATGCCGAGATACACAGCAATGATGGCCGCATAGCCACCGAAAACACCAACGGCAATCGTGATGCCGGTCAGAGTGCCACCCTCATTGATGGTCTCGTTGAAGTACTCCAGCGCGAACGTCGGCTGAATGAGGGCGATGGCGAGCAACAGCACGGCGGTGATGATCGCCACACCGAGCGAATCTTTCGCTTCGGCAGCGTGTGCGCCGCGGCGCTCGTACAGCGCCCACCAGCCCTCAACGATGGCGGTGATGGCCGCCCACGTGATGACGATGACAAAGAACATCGTGGTGGTGCGATTCATCGGCGAAGAGGCAATGATGCCAGCGGCGCCGTTAACAAGCGCCAGCAGAACCGGAACCGCGCGGCGACCGGCAGGGTAGATGAGCCAGGCTGACAGGCCCCAGACAAGGCCCGATGCGACAGCAAAACCACTAAACGCGGCGAGGCCAATGGCGGCCGAGTGGTCGCTCGTGAACGTAATCATGACAGCGGCCATCGCGGCAAAAAGAGCGCGCGCGAGCTGAAGGTGACGCACAGTGAACGTCGGGGTTTTGGCGGCAGGCATGTCGTCCTCACGATTTCGCGGTGGTTCCAGTCTACCCGCGCCTCTCTGAACGCTCGCCTGTGGCCCAATGAGTGACATTGACGCATAACTCCGCGAAATGTCCTCCGAAAGGGGGACAGACACCGGGTGGTGTTCTCCCTAGATTTGATTGTGGGGGATCAACCGACGCGGTGTCCCGGCCTTCGGGCTGGGCACCGCGTCAGTCCGTTACTGGCTGTTTTTCTGCGGTGTGGCGCGAACAGTCAGGGGTATCCCCGAGATATCCCCCACATTGCTGAGACTTTTTCATTTCCGCTGACACCCTGCTGTTAGATGGACTCGTGCGACCTCGCCGCACGCCAACTCCGGAGCCAAGGACACAATGATGCGCACCACACGACTTCTGCTTGCCGCCGCCGCAACGGCTGGCCTCATCTTTCCGCTTGCCGCCTGCTCGGGTGGCGGCGAAGGCGGAGCCGCGCTGGACTGGGAAGACTCCCCGCTCGCCGAGTATTGGAACGCGGGCTACGACCCCAACCTGACCGAAGAAGAGCAGCAGGCGCAGTGGGACGCACAGAACACCGAGCGCGAAGAGCTGATCGCACAGTGCATGGTCGACGAGGGCTTCGAGTACAAGCCCGCCGGCATGTCGGGCACCACCATTTCATATGGCGAAGACATTGAGTGGGAGCCAGAGAAGAAGGAATGGGTCGAGAAGTACGGCTACGGCATCATCAACAACCCGTACAACGAGCAGGTGGCGAACGAGCCGGAGCCGGAGCCGTCGGAGTGGGTTGACCCGAACCAGGAGTATCTCGACTCCCTCTCGGCTTCTGAGCAGGAGGCGTACTGGATCGCACTGTACGGCGACCAGTCGGAGATGACCGAAGCTGGCACCGTCACCGAAGAGGGTGACGAGGTCATGGAGTATGACTGGACTCAGTATGGTTGCCAGGGATGGGCAGACAACGAGGTCAGCGGTGGCGCGGACGGCCCGTACGCAAAGTACGAAGATCTCCTCACACGCATGGACGACCTGTACAGCAAGGCCGAAGAGGACCCGGCGCTCATCGAGCTGGACGCCAAGTGGTCGAGCTGCATGGCAGACGCTGGTTTTGATTTCCAGAAGCAGGCCGAGGCCACCGAGGGCTTCTACGAAGAGGTCAACAAGATCTACGAAAACATGACCGAAGAAGACTGGGAGACCGGCGGCGACCCGATGCAGAGCGAAGAAGCTCAAGAAATCGGCAAGCGTGAGATCAAGACCGCCCTCGCCGACCTCGAGTGCCGCACCAAGACGAACTACAACGACACGCGTCTGACGATTCAGTTCAAGCTTGAAGAGCAGTTCGTCAAGGAGAACAAGAAGGAACTCGACGAGTTCAAGGCTGCGCAGGAACAGGCTGCTAAGGGATGACTTTGAAGGGCCGATCAGACAGTTCTGAACCCGTCTCCGGCAACCCGTCCGACGACGACACGATGGTTATCGCCGAGCTGGAAGACGATTCACCCGGCCAGGAGGTTCTCGAGTTCGATGAACTCGTTGACGCCGACGGTGCGGGCGGGAGCAAAAAGGGCACCGGCTGGAGCCGCGTCTTCCGCGGCAACAAGGGCCTGTGGATCAGCGCCGTCGTGGCGATCGTCGCCCTCATCGGCGGCCTGTTGATCGGCCACTTCATCACATCACCCGCTGATGCGGCGAACAACGCGAAAGCACCAGACCCCGGGCTCATCACGGTTCCGGTGGAGTACGGCAAGCTCTCCAACGACGTCACAATTCGCTCTGACATCAGCTTTGCTGACTCCGTTGAGGTGAAGCTGGACACGTCATCGTTCAGCGGTGGCGCCATCGTCACCGGCCAGGTACCGGCCGTCGGCACCGAACTCAAGGCGCTCTCAATCGTGGCCGAGATTTCGGGCCGCCCGGTGTTCGTCCTGCCTGGCGACCTGCCGTCTTACCGCACGCTGCGCATGGGCGTTTCCGGCCCCGATGTGCTCCAGCTCAAGCAGGCACTCGCGTCTGTTGGCATTGCTGCGGGCGACGTCGCGAACAACGTGTTCGACCAGGCGCTCGCCGATGGCATCGCCACCCTGTACGCGCAGGTCGGCTACCCGCTGCCGCCGAGCCCGGAGGGTGCGGACGAAGCCTTCCGTGCCGCACAGCAGTCGGTGACTGACGCGCAGACCAACGTTAACCAGGCACAGGCCGCGTACGACAACGCGGCGAATGGCAGCGTTGACCCGGTTGCGCTGAAGCAGGCCGACAACCGCGTTTCGGCTGCCCAACGCGCCGTCACCGCCGCGGAAAACGACCCCGACTTCGAGGGCGACCTGCAGGGCCTGCGCGATGACCTTGCTCTCGCGCAGTTGGAACGCGACCAGCTCTTCGCTGACCCCGACACGTCAGGCGAGTGGTCGGCCCTCGAGTCGGCGCGTGCTGGCCTGACGTCGGCGCAAGAGTCACTCGCCGATGCTCGTGAGGCCATCCAGCCGTACTTGCCATCGAGTGAAGTTCTCTACTTGAGCCAGCTCCCCCGTCTCGTCAACGAGGTGAACATTGCTCGTGGTTCCGCCCCCGAGGGCGTCGCCATGTCGGTCTCCGGCGCGACGCTTGAGCTTGCCGGTTCTGTCGATGCCGCTGATGGCAAGCTATTGACCGTCGGAACCGTCGCGACGTTTGCGATGCCGGATGACACCGAGCACACCGCGACGATCACGAAGATTGAGCCGGGCAAGAACGCAACGGACCGCTGGTCGGTCACGCTCGAGCCCGCGCCATTCACCGCCGAGCAGATTCAGCAGGTACAGGGATCGAACGTGCGCGTGCAGATTCCGGTTGGCGCGACCGAAGGCGATGTGCTTTCGGTGCCGCCGTCGGCTCTCACGGCTGGCCCCGGTGGCGAAAGCCGCGTTGAGGTTGTCGTCGGTGACCCGCGCGACGGTGAGAAGGCGGAAACGCGTCTCGTGACCGTTGAGACGGGGCTGGCTGCTGGCGGCTACGTCGAGGTGAAGCCGATCAAGGGTGAGCTCGAAAAGGGCGACCTCGTTGTGGTGGGTTCATGACCGATCCCGTCGTCGAGATTCGCGACGTCACCCGGTCGTTTCCCGGACCGCCTGAAGTTCAGGCACTGAAGGGAATCAACCTCACGATTGAGCCGGGCGACTATGTCGGCATCGTGGGCCCGAGTGGTTCCGGTAAGTCCACGATGCTGAACATCTTGGGCTTGCTTGACCGGCCGACGGTCGGTGAGTACAAACTCTCGGGTGCTCTCACGAGCAACCTGTCGGACGATGACCGTGCCGCCGCACGCGCGCGCTTCATCGGGTTCGTGTTTCAGTCATTTCACCTGATGCCGAGGCGTACGGTGCTCGATAACGTGCTGATGCCGATGCTCTACAGCGGCGTTCCTCGTCGCGAGCGCGACGAACGGGCGCGCGAAGCACTGAACCGCGTCGGCCTCAGTCACCGCGTCGACTTTCTGCCCGGTTCCCTCTCCGGTGGTGAGCGCCAGCGCGTTGCTGTCGCTCGAGCCGTGGTGTCGCGGCCGAAGCTGTTGCTGGCCGATGAGCCGACCGGAAACCTCGACCAGCGCACCTCCGGTGAAGTCATGGAGCTGTTCGAAGAGCTCAACGCCGAGGGCCTCACGCTCGTCATCATCACGCACGACCAGCACGTCGCTGACCGTGCCCGCCGCCGCATTGAGATTCGCGATGGCCGACTCACGGAGCTGGACTGATGTGGCCGTTTAAGGGCAAGAAGCGCGGCAAGAAGGGCGACGGCGCGGAACCAGTGGCTGAGTTGGAGACGACGAAGCATCTTCTCGAGCCGGTGAAGCGAGCGGATCGCTTTAACTTCCAAGACCTCGTCGTTGAAGCAACGACCGACATTGGTTCGCGCCCGGCCCGTCTGTTCATGACGACGCTGGGTACGGTGCTGGGCATTGGGTCGCTCGTCGCGACGCTCGCGTTTGCGCAAACGGCGGCAAACCAGATCGCAACGCAGTTCAATGCGGCCGCGGCGACGCAGGTCATTGTGTCGCCCGGTGAAGCCAATCGCGGCGACTCAAAGGTCGCGACGGGTACGCTGCCGTGGGATTCGCCGTCGCGCGTCGAGACGCTCGTGGGTGTCACGGGAGCGGCACTGACGGCCGATGTTGAAGGCATCACCGAAATCACGGCGGTGCCGATCAACGACCCGTCGGTTGCGGCGAAGACCCCACCGGGGCTCACCGCGGCGTCGAGCGACCTCATCACGGTGCTCGGCGGCAAGCTGCAGACCGGTCGCATGTTTGACGACGGCCACGACGCCCGCGGTGATCGCGTTGCCGTGCTGGGCAAGAATGCCGCCAAACGTCTCGGGGTCTCCCGCGTCGAAACGCAGCCGTCGATCTTTATCGATGGCATCGCGTACAGCGTGATCGGCATCGTCGATTCCCTCGACTCTCGGGCATCACTGCTCGATACTGTGTGGATTCCGATGGGTGCCGCACGCGAAGACTTCCGTCTGCCCGCGCCGACGCAACTGCAGATCAAGATCGACTACGGCGCCGGGCCCGTGGTGGCCGAACAGGCGCCGATCGCACTGGCACCGGAGAAACCGGACTCGTTTGAAGTGAAGGCACCGCAGGGTGCCAGTGACCTCAGCAGCAACGTGCAGGCCGATATCAACATCGTGTTCTTGATTCTCGGTGCGATCTCGCTACTCGCGGGTGGTCTCGGTATCGCGAACGTCACGCTGCTGAGCGTGCTCGAACGCACCGGCGAGATTGGCTTGCGTCGCGCCCTCGGTGCGACGCGCAGGCAGATCGCGGGGCAGTTCTTGGTGGAGTCGATCGTGATCGGTCTGCTGGGCGGCCTCATCGGTGCCGCGCTCGGTGTGATCGGCGTCGTGATTGTCGCGGTGACGCAGGGTTGGACCCCGGTGGTCAACCCGATCGTCGCGATTGTCGGCGCGCTGCTCGGTGCCGTCGTCGGCTGGGCGTCTGGCTGGTATCCGGCCCGTCGCGCCGCAAAGATCGAACCCGTCGAGGCGCTTCGCGCGAACTAGCCCCGCACTGGTTCCGGCTTCAAACTGCCCGTCGTTCGCAATGCGCCTGACGACTTCCAGATCGATGTCGGTGCCGGCGATGAGGCCGCGCGAGAACTTTCCTCAGACGGCGATGAGCGCGAAGTACGCCGCGAAGAGGAGCACCGGAACCACGCCACGAGCGCGGGTGGTTTTGCCGCCCCAGAACGCGAGAATCGTCGCGAGCACCATGGCGATCATGAGGAGCAGTTGCGTCGCATCGGGGGCGAGCGTGATCGTGGAACCGGTGATTTCGCCAATCACGAGCACGACCGGAATCGTGAGGCCCACGGTTGAGACGAGAGCACCCAGGCAGAGGTTCACGACGCGCTGGAGTTCGCCCGCGCGGGCCGCGCGCAGCGTCGTGATGGTTTCGGGCGTGAACACGATGAAGGCGATGACGACGCCCGACAGGGCGAGCGGGGCGCCAGCCTCGGTGAAAGCGGTATCCATGAGCGTCGACATGTCGTGGCTCATGATGACGATCGGGACGGCCGTCGCGATCAGCAGCAGCGTGCGCGCCACCAACTCAGCCCCGTGGTTCCGCAGTACTTCGCGAACGTCGCGGTGCTCTTCGGCCGCCTCGTCATATTCGCGGTAGTCGGCCGCGCGCGGGCCCATTTGACGGGCAAGAAACAGGCCGTAGCCGATGATCGCAACGCCCGCGACGATGAAGGCGAGCGGGCCGGTGTAGGTACCTTCGGGGAGGAAGAACGGAACCACGAAAGCGACGGCTGCGAGGGCAATGATCATGACGATGTAGCTCGTGGTGCCGCGGCGATTGACGAACGCGCTGCGGTTTGGTGCGATCAGCAGCGAGAGGCCAACGACGAGGCCCAGAATGATCATGGTGACCGCCATCACCGAGTCACGAGCGATCGTGGCGTGTTCACCCGGGCCGAGGAGCACGGAGGCGATCAGGATCACTTCGACGAGCACGATCGAGATCGTCAGGATGAGCGAGCCATACGGGTCGCCGAGGCGATGCGCGAGCGCTTCAGCCTGCGCGACAACGCCGAACGCGGCGACGAGGATGACGGCGACGACTGCCGCGAGCGCGAGCCACGTCACGAGCGGAGAAGCGGCCTCGATCGTGTCGGCGAAGGCCGCGAGAGCAATAACGCCGAGCCAGCCGAGCAGAAGACTCGAGATCGCGGCGGGCGTGAGGGTTTTGCGCAACACAGACATGAACAAACTTCCGTGCGGCCGTCCGCTGGCGATGAAGGAAAACCCGGTCGTCCGGGCTCCTGCTTTCTGCGTCTAGTTTATCGGGGGTGTGCTGGGCAACTGAGTTACTGAGCGGTGGCGATCCAGAGGCGGCCGGAACCGGTGATGGCGAGATCGGTGGCCGAGGGGAGGAAGTGGGTGGTGCCGCGGGCGAGGAGCCGGGCGGAACCATCGAGCGTCACTGTGAATTCACCGTCGGTGACGACGAAAATCGCGGCGGAGGGCACCGAAACCGCGGCGTCACCGGTGACTTCCCAGAGCTCGAAAGGCACACCGTCGCCGCTCGGCACGGTCGCGGGGCGATACGAAACCACGTTGTCAGCGACCACGACCGGCTCGAGTCTCGGATCCTCGGACTCTTCAAAGACGAGGGTCTTCATGAGTTCGGCTTCGTCGACGTGCTTGGGCGTGAGACCACCGCGGAGGACGTTGTCGCTCGGGCCCATGAGCTCCATGCCACTGCCCTGCAGGTAGGCGTGCACGTTGCCCGCCGGCAACCACAGGCTTTCGCCGCGCTGCAGCGTGAGGTGGTTGAGCAGAAGGGCGAATGCGATGCCATCGTCGTTCGGGAAGGCCTCGTGCGCGTATCCGATCACCGGTGCGATCGTCGCATCGGCCTCGTGGGCGGCAATCAGCGCCTCGACAAGAGCCTGCACCTCGGGGGTACGCGACAGCGTGAACCCTACCGTCTCACGCAGCCCCTCAGCCGTGAGTCGATCGAGGAACGCGAGGATTGGTTCCGGAACCACGGCAACCCCAGCGAGGCGCGACAGCACGTCGGTCGTCTGCGTAATCGGGCGGAATCCGCACAGCGCTTGGAAGCCGTCGGTGAGCGCGACGATGAGTTCGGGCTTTGCGTAGGGATCTTTGTAGTTGCGGTTAAAGGCCGAGCGCTCGATGCCGGCCGCCTCTTCGCGGGCGTAGCCCTCGGCCGCCTGAGCGGGGTTGGGGTGTGCCTGCAACGACAACGGCTTCGATGCCGTCAGCACCTTCAGGAGGTACGGGAGCGTGGTTCCGCTCTGCTTCTCCCACTCCTCGAGAGTTGCGAACTCAGCGTCGGGAGTGCGGGACGGTAGCGATGGGTGGGCGCCGAGCCACAGCTCCGCTTGAACATCCGCGGTGTCGGGCCAGCCGAGTGCTCGCGAAACGCCGCCGGGCATTCCCCAGGCGTAGGGCTGAACATCGTTCTCAATCGGAATCAAGCGCATGGCACACACGCCTCCATTCTGCCTGGCGACCGGCCGTAACCATAACCGGGCGCCCCGCCTCCAAACTAGACTCGCCCCGTGACCGCCGCCGAACTTGTTGACTCGATTCGCGTCTCTCTGCGTGACCGCGCAAACCCAGCACTCGCGCCGGGGCAGCAGGCGTACATGAAGTCGGTGATGCCGTTTTTCGGTGTCAAGGTTCCTGAAGTTCGCACGCTCACAAAGCAGCTGGCGAAGGGCATGCGCGACACCGATGAGTTGCGCGATGCAGCCGAAACGCTGTGGCGAGACGCAACGCACCGCGAAGAACGGTATGCGGCGCTGACGCTGCTGGCGCTGCGACCGCTGCGAGCGCGCCTCGACATGCTCGACCTTTACGAAGAGATGATCCGCACCGGCGCGTGGTGGGACTTCGTTGACGAGGTTTCGGCCCGTCTCGGCGAAGTGCTCATCGCGCACCCCGTCGAAGTTACGCAGCTCATGCTGCTGTGGAGCGCCGACGACGATATGTGGATTCGCCGCGCCAGCATCATCAGCCAACTCAAGCGGCGCGCAGGTACGGACCGCGAACTGCTCACGATCGCGATCGAATCCAATAGCGAAGACACCGAGTTCTTCATTCGCAAAGCGATTGGGTGGGCCTTGCGCGAATATGCGAAGACCGACGCCGACTGGGTGCAGGCGTTTGTTGTCGCGCACCCCGAACTCAGTGGGCTTTCGAAGCGCGAAGCGCTCAAGCACCTCGGTTAACGAACCACCCGGTGATCGACGTCGGGTGCGTGATGGCCGTGCCGACGCACACGTTGAACGCGCCCAGTTCGAACGCCCGCGTGACGTCGTGCGGCGTGCGAATACGCCCCTCAACAACGACGGGACGCTCGCACGCAGCAACAACCTCGGCGACGAGCTCGAAGTCGACACCCTCGGTCTTCTCGCGCTCCCGCGTGTAACCCGCCAGCGTGGTTCCGATGAAGTCTGCACCAGCAGCCTCAGCCGCTTTCGCGTCGTCGAGCGAGCCACAATCGGCCATCACGAGCACGTCGTACTGCGCCTTGAGGCCCTGAATGGTCTCGGCGAGCGTGCGGCCATCCGGGCGTGGGCGGCGCGTGCCATCGAGTGCGACAACGTGCGCGCCGGCTTCGGCCACCGCGAGCGCGTGCTCGAGGGTGGGCGTGATGAAGACGCCGTCGGCACCATCTTTGACGAGTCCGATAACCGGAACCTCGACTGCGGCAACGATGGAACGAATGTCGTCGAGTCCCTGCGCACGAACGGCAGCTGCGCCGCCGAGCACAACCGCCTCAGCCATTTGCGTCATGGTGCGAGGGTCGCGCATCGGCTCACCGGGGTAGGCCTGGCATGACACCGTGACGTTGCCGCGAAGCGCCGCCATGATCTGTGCGTGGTTCATGTGTCGTCCTTGGGGTGTGTTTAGGCGAAGAAGGTGCGGGTCGCGCCGACGAGCGGGGCGTCAGCGCCGAGCTCGGCCTGTACGAGCGGGGTGTCATGCAGAATATCGACCGTCGTGGCACGAACGGCGTCAACGAAGGTGTTCCACCACACATCGCCGCCGCCCAGGACACCGCCGCCAACGACGACGACGCTCGGGTCGAGCACGGTCATGAGTCCAGCCACGGCGTTCGCGGTGGCGCGGGCGGAGTCCGCGATGACGCGCAACGCGATGGCGTCGCCACCGCGAGCGCGCTCAAAAACGTCGACGGCGGTGACGGTGTCGGTACCGGCCAACCGCGCGTAACGGCCCGCGATCGCGGGTCCGGCGGCGACGGCCTCGAGGTGACCGGGGCGTCCGCAGGTGCAGACGTCTTCGGTAGCGTCGGGGATCGGCATGTGCCCGATCTCACCCGACATGTGGTGAGCGCCCCGAAGCGGGGAGCCTCCGACTATGACGGCGGCCCCCACTCCGGTGCCGACGGCCACGACGAGCGCATGCTGCGCTCCTCGCCCCGCTCCCAGAATCGATTCACCGATGCCGTGAGCGTCGACGTCATTCTCCACACGAATGGCGCCGCCGTCGAGCAAGACATCGGTGAGACGGGCACGAAGTCCGCTCGTGATGTCTGTTCCCACCCACCCAGGGAAGGTCTCGGTTGCTGACACAATCACACCACGAAATGCGTCGACAGCACCCGCAGTTCCG
>CANNEP010000086.1 GCA_947503655.1 uncultured Microbacterium sp. | reverse complement strand
AACAGATGCATCATCACTTCCGGCGCCGAAGTCCATCACTCTGGTTCCCGCGGCGAACGGAACCACGACCTCAGCCGCGGCGTCCGATAACGGCACGAACCGCAGCACGCTTCCGGCCAACGGAAGCTCCAGCAATACCAGCCTTTCACCCACAACTTTGGCGTCGGCGATTGGAGCTGCGTCGTCCGCCGCAAAGATCAACCGAGGCTCCGCGCCAGGCGTCAGCGCCGAGACTGTGCCTGCGGGATTATCCCGGAACGAGAGGATGAGCGTTTCGTCGTTGTGAACGGCGATGACGGCGTCGGGCCCGGGGCCAGTCACGACCGTCTCCCAGCCCCCTTCCAACGTCGCGGGCTTGCGGTACACGTGTGCGGGCGTCGTGCCATCGCTCTGCTGAATCGTGATCCACTGGCGATCGGCCGACACTGCGGGGAAGCACCAGGAGGCTGAGGTCGGGCGGTAAATCTCCCGGTCATCGGTCTGCGGTTGACCCAGCGTGTGCAACCGCACCGAGGCGTCCTCATTGATGGCGGTCAGTTCTTCACCCGCAGTCGCGTCGCCCCACGACATGTACGCAACACGCGCGTCATCGAGCCAAGCAAACGCGGGCCATTTGATGCCCACGAGTTCATCCGGGGCATCAACACCCGTCTCAGCGTCGCGGAATCGCCCGATCATCCAGTCCGCGCCACCGGTAGAAACCGTCCACGCCACGGTTGAACCGTCCGGCGACGGCGAGAACTCCGCGATCGAGTCTTGTTCAGAACCAATCGTGCTCGAGTCGATCAATACTCGCTCGGTGGTTCCGTCGCTCACCCATAGCGAGAACTGCTGTTCTCCAGCTCGGCGACGCAGTTGAAACTGTCGATGGCCACGGACGACCGGCAACTGGCGCACTTCGACGTTGAGATGAGTCGTGAGGTCTTCGCGGAACGACGAGAGTTGCGGCAGCGTATCAAGGTAGGCGCGCGCTCGGCAGTCTTGATCGTCCACCCATCGCGCAACGATTTCATCATCTGCGTGCAGCCAGTCATACTTGGCGGCGTCCGCGACGCGAGCCTCAATTTCAGCCCCGGTCAGTACTGTTCGAGAAGACATACTCAATCTCACTTCTTCGTTGAGGTCAGGAAAGAGGCGTGTGAATCCTGCGGTCTTCACACGCGAAGCAATCGATTTCTTATGACGCGAGTCGTCGTGCGCGTTGCGCGACGGGATCCGCGATGGGTGCCGCTGACAGAAGCCGTTTCGTGTAGCCCTCCGCTGGAGAGAGCAGGACGCTGCGACGATCACCGATCTCGACAAGTTTGCCGCCCTGCATGACGGCGACTCGATCGGTCAGTTCGTCGATCACCGCGAGATCGTGGCTAATGAACAAGCAGGCAAACTGGTGCTCTTCTTGTAATCGGCGGAACAGGCCCAAAACCGTCGCCTGGACAGAGACATCAAGCGCCGACGTCGGTTCATCAGCGATCAGTAGGTCAGGCCCGAGCGAAAGAGCGCGCGCGATCGCCACTCGTTGGCGCTGCCCACCAGACAATTCATATGGGTACCGGTAGGCCCAGGCTGCTGGCAGCTCCACGTCTTCAAGAAGCTTGCCGACGCGATTCTCCAGCTCTGCACCGCGCAAACCTGCATGAACCGCCAGCGGCTCCGCGACCGACTGCCCAACCGTGTACCGAGGGTTCATCGATCCAAGGGGGTTCTGAAAAACAACACCAATCCGCTTCAAAGTTTCCCGCCGGGCAGCGCCCGAAGCCGCGGCAAGACTAACGCCTTGGACCGAGATTTCTCCACCGGAAACGGGAGCCAACCCCAGCACGCAGCGGCCGATCGTGGACTTACCCGACCCTGACTCACCCACCAACCCGAGCATTTCACCCGGAGCGATGGAAAAGGACACTCCATCAACGGCCCGAACCTTCGCTCGGCGCTTAGAGGCGTACTCGACTACTAGATCCTTCACGTCCAACACCACGCCATCACGAGCCTGTGATTCTCGCTCTGCGCCGTTGATCTTCGGCACTGCGGCCAGAAGCTCCCGAGTATAGGCGGCCGTCGGGCGTGCGAAGAGGTCGATGACAGGAGCTTCTTCGACCATCTTTCCCGAGCGCATGACGACGACGCGGTCGGCGATATCAGCGACGACGCCCATATCGTGGGTGATAAGGATGATGGCGGCCTGTGTTCGGTCGCGTAAGCGACGCATGACGTCCAAAACTTCGGCCTGAACCGTCACATCGAGTGCGGTCGTCGGCTCATCGGCGATGAGCACCTCGGGGTCGCACGCGAGAGCCATCGCGATCATCACGCGCTGGCATTGCCCACCAGAAAGCTGGTGGGGGAAGAAGCCGAGTCGCGATTCTGGATCTGGCAATTCGACCATCTGCAACAACTCGAGCGCTTTGGCTTGTCTCTGCTGACGCGTCATCTCAGGTTTGTGGCGGCGCAAGACTTCCTTCAGCTGGTAGCCGATTGTAAAAACCGGATCCAGTGCGCCGATGGGGTCTTGGAACACCATCGCGATTTGCTTCCCGCGCACCGTGCTCAATTCGCCCTGAGACATCGCGAGCAGGTCACGCCCGCCCAGGAGTGCGGTTCCGCTCACAACAGCGTTGCGCGGCAACAGTCCCATCAACGCGAGTGAACTCACCGACTTACCCGACCCCGATTCACCGACAATCGCGACGATCTCGCCGGCACCAACCGCAAAGCTAAGCGATTCAACAGCCCGAACATCGGGACGTCGGCCCTTGTCGATACAGAACGACACGGCAAGGTTGTCGACCGTCAGTACGGTGGCGTTGGTTTCAGCCATGAGGTTTCTCCGGGTCGTGTGCATCGCGATAGGCATTCCAATCGGCGAGTAGCTTGGTGTGTTGCTGGTCGATCCAATTCAGATAGTTCTGGGCGTGAGTGATGCGCCGGCGCGGGCCAGCAGCATCTCCCGAAAGGACCTCTTCAGCTGTATCCATTACCGCCGTGAGTCGCTGAATATAGCCGCGTTCGGAACGGAGGAAGCCTCCCCAAACGTCTTCCTCCACTGCAAAGTGATGCTGGCGGTCTCCGGGAACGACATGACGATGAATGAAGCCAGCCATGATGAGCTTGCGAGTCGCCATCGATACCGCCCCGGCGCTTGCGTTAAGCATCTGAGAGATCTCGGAACTAGCGAGATAGGGACGATCTACGATCATGAACAGTCCCATGACCCGACCCTCCATCCGGCCGTACGCAATCGTTTCCCAGGCCAGCGCGAATTGTTCTACGAACTGCTGCTGCGCGTCAGTGAGCGTTTGTTGCTCCATCACTGCATCCCCTCGTTACTTGTTCACCCGGGTCATGCGCTCGCGGCGAGCAAGAAAGGCCTCGACGGGCCAGTGAGTGATTCCGTTTGACGTTACCGATACGACACCACCGCTGTCATCACGTTCGAAATGAATGTCCTCACCAGACGCCCCAAAGCTTGTCTGCGAGAACGAACGCAGCGTGTTCTCATCGATGATTTCGAGCTCGTCGATGCCTCCATAGACGTCCGCCAAGGTTGGGTGCAACGACACAAGCCGCCCGTCGAGTTCCACAACATCGAAGCGCCCCCAGAGGGTCGCATACTGGCCTACGAACGACTGCGCGGAAGGTCCGCCGGCGGGGGCGATTTTCTTCTCTGCTCCGGGCATCGCCGCTTCAGCAGCGTCGATGACAGAAAAAACTGCCTGCGCGATTTGTTCTGCCGGCCCGTCGATCGAGTTCGTAAGGACGCTGACCACGAGTTTGTTCTTCGGGTCGATGTAAGTTCGCGTGATGTGCCCGGGGTACCCGCCCGAGTGCCCAACCACGTCGCGATCACGGATCTTCGTCACTTCCATGCCGACGCCGTACGAACCGACCTGCTTGCCGTAGTTTGTCACCGTAGATTCGAGCCGTTGCATGATCCGCTTCGAATCATCGCCAATGAGCCGGTCATCACCCATCCAGTGAGCCGAGCCGTACACAGTGAGATCTGCAGCCGTCGAGTAGAACCCTGTCGCAGCAGACATCGACCGCGTATCGACATGCTCAACAACGAGGCGATCGTTTTCACCTAAGAACAAAGCCGTATGGCCAGCCGCATACTCATCAGCGCGTGACGGATCATATTCTGCTCCCGTGTTCACCAACCCCAGCGGCTCTACGATGTGGTCGTGGCAATAGTCAACGTAGGTCTTGCCCGACGCCGCTTCAATTGCGAGGCCGAGGAGGGAATATCCTACGTTTGAATACTTGAAGAACTGGTTCCGCTCGTAGATTTTGCCTGCTGCGTGAATTTCGGCGACTAACTGCTCCGGCCTCGGGAAAGGGCGCTCCAGTTGCCAGAAATCTGCATTCGTTCCATCGCGCTGAATTCCTGACTGGTGCGCCAGAAGCTCACGGATCGTGGCTGACGCGAGCGGCGAGCCTTCGAGTGATGGCACGTATGCGCCGATCGCATCGTCAAGACGCATAGACCCAACTTCTACCAACTGCATGATCGCGGTGCCAGTGAATGTCTTCGAATGCGATGCGATTCGGAAGAGGTGATTGGGGGTCAGCTTCTCCCCAGTGACCGCATTCGCGTAGCCCACGGCGAACGAGGCCAGCAATCCGTCGGCGCTTCGGACGGCCACTTGAGCGCCTGGCAGGCGAGTGTGGCGCACTTGGGCGTCGACGAGTTCCGGCAGGTAGGCGATGGCAGATTCAATGGCAGTCATGCTTCTCCGATCGGCCTAGCGGCCCTTGGGGTCGAGCGTGTCACGCAGGATGTCACCCAGGGTGATCATCGCGAGCACGGTGATTGTGAGGAATAGCGAGGGAAAAAGCAGCATGTGCGGGGCGACTTGGAATCGGTCTTGCGCACTCGCCAGCTGAAGACCCCACGAGATCGACGGAGCGCGCAAGCCCAGCCCGAGAAAAGTCAGGGTTGCCTCGGAGACAATGACGGACCCCACCATGATTGTGGAGACCGCGAGCACCGGCCCGATCGAATTCGGTAGCACGTACTTGGCAAGAATGCGCGGTGTTGTAAGCCCCATGGCCCGGGCGGCATCGACGTAATCTGCTCCACGGATCGACCGAATCGAGCCTCGCACAAGTCGTGCCATAGTCGGCCATGAGAACAATGCGAGCACAAGTGCCACAGAAAGCACCGACCGTTCGGGCAAAGTCGTGAGCACGACCACAGCGCCGAGCAGAAAGGGGAATCCGAGGAAGACGTCCGTGAGTCGCGAGATGAGACGATCTGCCCATCCACCCCAGAATCCAGCAATTGTTCCGAGCACTAGAGCAATCGCGAGGGCGATTGCGGTGCACAATATGCCAACGGTCAGTGATGCTCGTGTACCAAAGATAACGTTCGCGTAGACATCGCAGCCTTGCAGGTCAGTACCAAACGGGTGCTCTCTACTTGGCGGCTGCGCGCTCGTGCGGAGATCGCACGCGCGGGGGTCTCCCGGACCTCCAAACTGGGCAAAGAACTCCGGGAACATCGCGACGGCCGCAAGAACCAACATCACGGCCAAGCAGACCCAGAACATGATGCGACGACGCAACGCACGCCAAACCCCGCGCCGGGGCGAACTGTCGAGGTGCGAACCTAGTGTCGCGGTGACTTCACTCATGACGAATCCTCGGGTCGAGCACGGCCTGCAAAAGGTCGACGATCAGGTTGGTGATTAGGAAGATCATGATGAGCGCAACAGAAACGCCGACGATCGTGGGCCCCTCATGAGCTCGAATCGCTTGAAAAAGCAGTTGCCCGACTCCAGGCAAATTGAAAATCCCCTCGATGACGACCGTTCCTCCAAGCAAGTAGCCGAGGTCGATGGCAAGGTAAGTCAGGACCGGTAAGGCGGAGTTGCGCATCACATGAATGCCGACAACTTCCCGCTTAGGCATGCCCTTCGCCCAAAGTGTCCGCACAAAGTCTGAGTTCATGGTGTCCACGACGGAACCGCGCATCAGTCGCGCGACAGAGGCAAGTCCAAAAACGGCGACGCACAGTGCGGGGAGTATGTACGCCGTAGGCCAGCCGGCGGCAGTTCCGGCAACTGGGAACCATCCCAGTTTGACGCCCAGGACGAGCTGGGCTGAAACCGCTAGCACGAAGACAGGAATACTCGTCGCCAAGATTGTGCCTGCGAGCACCGTCTTGTCGCCAAGGCGCCCCGGGCGTAGACCTGCGTAGAGGCCCAGCGCCACACCAATGACCACCTCGAAGCCCCATGCGGTCAGGGCCAATGCGATAGTGACCGGCCATCGCGACGCCAGGCGATCGCTGACTTCCTGCCCAGAGAAGTTTGTTCCCAAGTCGCCTTGGAAAAGATTGCCGATGTAGTACAAATACTGCTGCCACAGCGGATCGTTCAGGTGATATTGCTCGCGTAGTTGATCCACTACGGCTGGCGGAAGCGGGCGATCACCACCCAAGCTCGCGATCGGATCACCGGGTAGGGCGAACACCATTGCATAGATAACGAAGGTGACCCCGAGGAACACGATCGCAAGTTCGCCGAATCTGCGCGCGACGTGCATGACAGGCTTCATTACTTCGTCCGATCCGTCAAGCAGCGCGCCATCGCGAGTGTTGCTCCATACTGAACGCCGATGAGCTTCTCAACGGGAATAACCGAAAGATTGGGCACAGAACGTGCTTCTTCACACCAGCCTTCGAAAATGTCAGACATCCGTCTCTGGGCACGTCGGGTAGATGCGGTGGCAACCCCGGCGGCGACTTCTGCATCGAGCGCACGCAACACCATGCCGCCATAACGGAGTTTGAAGCAACGGACTACATCTTCGTTACTAAAGGCTTCGGCGCGCGTCGCATAGCGGTCAACTGGCAGCTGGTCCGCCCGGGTGTGCTCATGTTCACCGTTAGTAGACATGAACGGAACGAATGCTTCACTAGCCCGTCGAAACGGCGTACTCAATGTGAGGTCAGCTTCATCGAGCACACTCTGCAGAGTGGCTCCCATGCGAATGAAAGCGTCCGCTTTCTTGCGGAGCACGGATGCATAGGAGATTTCCGTAACCGTGTCGTCGTCTGCGTCCGGATGTTCCCAGTACGGTAATTCGGCAACCATGCTGAGGGTGCCGTACTTCGCAGCGTAGGAGGCTGATGAGTCACCACCAGTAACAACTGTTGTGGGATCGGCACCGAGGGTTTCCGCGAACTCATACTCGTCCGCCATGGAAATCATCTGGTAAACCGCGGGGGATATCTGCTTGATCGCTGGGCTCTCCGGCTCGCCTGTGTCGAGGGGCAACCCAACAGCTTCTGCGACGGCATGCAATGACTCAACCGCACCGTCGAGCTCGCTAGACAAGTAGTAGTAAACGCCACCCAGCTCCGCGTTGTGCAGTGACACCATCAGCTCAGGCTG
Source organism: uncultured Microbacterium sp. (assembly GCA_947503655.1). Classification (GTDB taxonomy): domain Bacteria; phylum Actinomycetota; class Actinomycetes; order Actinomycetales; family Microbacteriaceae; genus Microbacterium. The sequence continues at coordinate 3,567 of CANNEP010000086.1, read as the reverse complement.
CACTTCATCGATGACGCGCATGAGTGCCAGTGTCTCCGGCATAACACGGTCAAACCATGCGTCGCGATAGGCAAACGGAAAGGTCCATTCCACCTGCTCGTTCGGTGCAGGGCGGTAAAAGTGACGCGCATAGAACGTTCGGTCCTCTGGCGACGCATACCAAGTCTCATTCAGCCGCGTGCCGTCCGGATCGATGCAAGGAACGATATGCCAGGTGGCATCGAAAGCTTTACGGAGAGATTCGTCAGAAGTGAGCTCCGTTGCGAGATGCTGCAACGTGCGAAATCCGATGGGCTCATTCGGATGCACACCGGCGAAAAGAAGGTACTGATGGGTTCCACTTCCGATGCTGTACATCGGAATCGTTTCGCCAAGCCGAGACGTACCAATTCGTCGTGAACCGATCAGGCTCGGATTCTGCTGTTGTAGCGCGACGAAGCTGGCGAGTAGCTCGTCGACACCCGGAAAATCGGTCGTTGGGGGTACCGCGCGGGTTCGTTCGAGGATGTCCTCGAACGAACCCGCGCCTGCAAACTGCGTCATTACTCTCCGTCGACGAGAACCGTCATGCTGTAGAACGGGTTTCCTGCAGCCGAGGTGCTGAGCGTCTCAACACGATCCGACGTGACGTAGGCGTACGATTCCTGGAACAGCGGCGGAACGGGGAACGTCTCCATCAGCCGATCCTGCACGGCCTTGTATGCGGCGGCCACGTCCTCTTCCGCGACAGCGGCGTCAGCTTCGTTCATAAGGGCTGCTACCTGCGGGTCGTACTCCGCGATGCAGTTGGTGCAACCACCGCCTTCGACGAATAGCGCGCGCAGCGTAGCCTGCTGGCTCGGGTAGAGAGCACCCCAGCGGCTGAAGTAGGGGCCGGGGACCTTCTTGTCGATGCGAGTCTGGTAGAACTCTGCCCAGTCAGAACTAGGAACGGCGACAGCCTCGATGCCCAGCGACTGACGGATGGAGTTTGCGATGGCGATGTAAAACTCGTCGAGTCCGCTCGCACCAGGGAAATAGATCTCCATCGTGCCCTCGAAGCCGCCAGCTTCCGCAAGCAATGCCTTGGCCTTCGCCGGATCGAACTCGCAGTACTCACCGCAGATGCCGACCGGAGTACCAAGCTCGATCTCGGGCGTAAATGCGTTCGCGGGGACGTAGAGACCACCGTAGATCACGTCGTTGATCGCGTCACGGTCGATCGCCATCGAGATGGCCTGACGCACGCGAATATCGGCGTAGCGTTCGTCCCAGGTGGGCATACCGAGGAATGAAATACCGGGAGCGCTAAAAGCGTAGATGTGGTCTTCGGTGAAGTCAGTCGCTGCCTGCGCCATCTTGCCGGCAGGCAGACTCGCGACATCGAGGTTGCCCGCTAGTACATCGTTGTATGCCGTGTTCACATCGGCGTAGGGGACAAAGGTGATCTTGTCAACAGTCGGAGCGTCACCCTTGTAGTCAGCGTAAGCAGTGACTTCGATGGGGTCCATCTCGGAGTATTCGCCGACCATTTCAAAGGGTCCGTTGCCGACGGGGTGTTTGTTATAAGCATCGAAATCCTCAAGCGCCGACTTCGGCATCGGATACATCGCGGTCTGCCCCTGAGACACCTGCATCGGGAACTGACTGTCTGGCCCCATGAGCGTCACGGTGAACGTCAAGTCATCGATGACCCCGAGGCCCGACATCGTTTCCACCGGAGATGCAGACGTCACTTCGTCGAACCCTTGAATGCGCGCAAGTTGACCAGAGTTTTCAAAGGCGTTCGGGCCGTATGCGACGGCGTTCCATGAATCCACATAGTCCTGGGCCGTCACAGGAGTGCCGTCGTGGAAGGTCCAGCCCTCACGCAGCGTGATCGTGTAGGTCGTCGAGTCAGTCGTCTCAATGGACTCAGCAGCAACGTAAGTCAACTCACCTGCGGCATCGACGAATGTCAGCGGGGCCCATACGGCCATGCTGAAGTCGTAGGCCACGGTCTGGCGACCAGGAATGATATTGATGGGGTCGGTGACGCCGACGCTCAGCGCGCCAGTAGCTCCTTCCGAAGAGCCAGCGTTGTCGGAGCCACCTCCTCCCCCGGTACACGCCGATAGGGCAAGGACGGAGACGATTGCGACTGCAACGAGACCGAATTTGGTGCGCTTCATGAATACCTCGTCTGTTCAATGGCAAGAAAGCCGTGAGATTGCCGCGACGTCTCGTGAACGTCAGCGCGGCTGCCGACAGGTGGCGGCCCTATTGCGAAGTCTGCTGTGACTCCACTCCTGGGGTACTTCTGAGGAGACAGTATCGAACTTTCAGAACCTTGTGAAGATTCAGAAAGTTAAGAGTTTATTGCCCGCATGTTTCCAAGGCACTCCGACGTCAGTGACCCCACTGAGCGGGACCGTTGTCCCCAGGGAGCTGCCCAGAAACAAGGCATACTGAGGATGCGGCCCGAGCGGATCAGATCCCGTTCGGGCCGTCTTGCTTCTCGCGCACGCCGGTCACGGGGCCGGGTAGGTGACGCCTCCGCCATCGCCCTCAACTGCACCCTCACTCAGGTGCGCCGCCTCGAGGTTCCGCTCGCCCATAATGTGGCGCACGGCGTGACCGCGGGCGAGCAGATAGTCGGTGATGATGCGGCGATGGCACCGCCACCACACCGCTTCAGAACACATCAGCGCGAGGTTTCCCTCCGCACCCCGGGCGATGACGGCGTCGAGTCCGCGCGCGAAGTCGGGCGACATCGCGTGGTCGGCATAGTTGTGAAAACTGCGGTTCTGCCACCACGCATTCGTCTCGAACGGCACCGTTTTACTGACCGGGCGGCGCCCCGTGAGCGGCTCGTTGCGCTCGAACCCAATGCCGTTCTCAGCGAGCACCGCAGCCAGGGCATCGGCGTTGAACCACGGATACCGCGTCGAACCGGGCAGCTTGCGCACGTCAACCACCAGGCGAATATCGGAACCACGGAGCAAGTTGACGAAGTCATCTTGCGTGCGCGTGGAGTGGCCGATCGTGAAAAACGGGTCAGTCATTGATGCGGGTCAGAGCGCTACCTTTGTGCGCCGCGATGTGATCAGTTTTGTCGCTCTTGATTTCGTACTGCGGGTCGTCGGGAGTCGCTCGATGCGTGTGGCCCTTGTAGTCGAAGTCGTTCCTGTGAACGCGAATGATGGTTCCGCTCACGCGGCCCGCTTCGGAGTTCCATGAGACGTGGTCGCCGACGGTGAAGTGCGAAGTCATGACAGCATCGTGCCGCGCTGGGCGGTGTTGTGCCACCCCCTTGACGGTTCGAACCCAGCGTCGTCGAAAGACTCCGTGCAAAACGCCGACAGTTCTCCCCAGGCTGTGGATAACTCGGTGGATAACCTGTGTGAAAGCGCCCCAAAGTTGTTCACAGATTCGTGGATAACTGTGGAAATCGAAGACACCGTCGAAACTACACGCGTGTAATTCCGTGGTCACGGCGAGAATTCGAAATCTCCACACTCTCCCCAGGTTGTTAACAACCTCACGGCCGATCAGATGTGGAAAACCGTTGCCGGCGAGCGCATCCATGCCCGGCATCATCCTTTCGGA
>CANNEP010000085.1 GCA_947503655.1 uncultured Microbacterium sp. | reverse complement strand
CGTTCGAGGTAACGGAACACCGCGCGTGACGTCGCGAAGAAGCGCACGCCGACGATGGCGACGTTGAGGTAGATCAAAGAGTCAACGATGGCGGCCGAAACAATGAGCCAACCGCTCACCGTCAGCAGGGCAACCGCGGCCGACGCCGACAGGAATCCCCAAAACAGGGCGAGTGCAAACTTTTTGCGGCTCGGCAGGGCGGCGCGAAGCACTTCACGGGTCGTGGTCATGCGTGCACCTCCGTCATCATGACAACCGCGTCGGCAAGGGCAAAAGCCGACGGACGGTGAGAAATCAAAAGCACCGTTGCGCCTTCATCGGCGATCTGACGCAAGCCCGCCCAGAGCGCGGCTTCAGCGTCGCCGTCGAGCGCACTCGACGGCTCATCGAGTGCGATGACGTCGGCCGGGCCAATGCGCCAGCGGTACAGGGCTCGTGCGACGGCAACGCGCTGCGCTTGGCCGCCGGAGAGACCGGAACCATCGGCTGCGATGACAGCATCGGCGGAAATTTCGGAGGCACCCGCGGTACGCAACGCCCACGCAACAACCGCATCGTCGGCGTCTGACCCGAGAGTGACGTTTGACGCAACGGTACCCGCGAACAGCACGGGCGCTTGCCCGGCCCACGCGAGCCACGTCGACGGATCAAGTTCCGCCGTCGAAACGCCACCAAACGTGCACGACCCGGTAAACGGGGCCGCGCCACGCAACGCGGCGAAAACACTCGACTTGCCCGAGCCACTCGCCCCGCCCAGTGCCGTGATGGTTCCGCGATCCGCCACAAACGACACCGGAGCCAGCTCGTGCTCGCCGCGCGTGACGCGCACATCATCGAGCACGAGGTCGCCACCGCGCTTGGCTGCCGTGCGCGGAGCAGCGACGGCCGCCTCATCCAGAAGGTCAAGCACATCGCGCGTCGCTTGCACGCCCTCGGTCGCGGCGTGGAACTGCGCACCCACCTGGCGCAGCGGCAAGAACGCATCGGGCGCGAGGAGCAGCACGAAGAGTCCGACGCTCAGGTCAAGGTCGCCTGACAGCAGGCGCAGACCTACCGACACGGCGATCAGCGCGACTGCAAGCGAAGAGAGAAGTTCGAGCGCGAAGCCCGACAAGAACGTGACGCGCAGTACCTTCATCGTGGCGCGCCCGTACTCGTCGCTCGACGTCTCAACGTTCGTCGCGGCGCGCTCGGCACGACCGAAAATACGTAGCGTCGCTAGGCCCTGCACGGTGTCGGCAAAGCGCACCGCGAGCTTCTGCAGCGTGCTCCACTGCTTCTCCTGCACCGCCCTCGTCGCGAGGCCAATCAGAATCATGAACAGCGGGATCAGTGGCAGCGTGATGATCAGCGTGATGCCGGTCGGAAGATCCTGAAACCACATGATGGCCACCAGGATCGGCGTTGTCACGATGGTCGCGACCAGCTGGGGGAGGAAGCGCCCGAAGTACGCATCAAGCGCACCGAGGCCGCGCGTTGCCGTCAGCGTCAGCTGCGCCGAGTTTTGCGAATCCAGCCACGCGGAACCACGGGCTGAGATCGCGGTAATGAGTGCGGTGCGCAATTGCGAACCTACACGGGCGGCCGCACGAGCGCTGATGCGCTCGGTCGCCCACACCATCGCGGCACGCACCACGACGACCAGTGTCAGCACCCCGAGGAGCGCACCCATGGTTCCGGTGCCGTCAACAGCACCCACAATTCCTGCGGTTATCAGCCATGCGAAGGCGACAATCGCGGCGGTGGACAGGAGCGAAATGACGGCCTGAGCGCCGAAGAACCCGCGGGCACTGCGCGCGTGGCGCATCAACCGCGGGTCAACGGGCCCGGAACGGGCTGTCTTACTGATGATTTAACCTCAGTGCGTTTTGGCGCACTCCGCTTATGCGGTGACCTTCTGTTCTGTCGAGTCGTCGGCCTGGTGCGGGGCTGCCTCAATGTCAGCACGCGTGATGCGCTTGCGGAAGACCCAGTACGTCCAGCCCTGGTACAGCAGCACGAGCGGCAGCGCGATGAGGGCAAGCCAGCTCATGATCGTGAGCGTGTAGTCAGTGCTCGAGGCGTTCCAGATGTTGAGGCTGTAGGCCGGGTCCGTCGTCGAGGGCATGACGTTCGGGAAGAGCGATGCGAACAGTGCGAACACAGCGAACGCGATCGTTGCAGCGCCCATGGTGAAGGCCCAACCTTCGCGGCCGCGCCAGTTGGCGAAGACCGAAGCGATGAGCGAGACCGCCGCCAGAGCCGACAGGATCAGACCCCAGATCGAGAAGTTAGCAACAACCGTCCAGATGAGGAACGACGCGGCAACCACGATCGTGATGAGACCCGACTTGAGGGCCAGCTTCTGCGCGTTGGCACGCAGCTCACCATCAGTCTTCAGCGCGATGAACGTGGCACCGTGCGTGAAGAACAGCATGAGTGTCGTGACACCACCGAGCAGGCCGTACGGGTTCAGCAGCGTGAACAGGTTGCCGGTGAAGTGGTGATCAGCGTTCATCGGAACACCCTGCACGATGTTGGCGAAAGCCACACCCCACAGCAGCGCCGGCACGGCCGAACCGATGATGATCATCCAGTCGAAGCGGTTACGCCACGCTGCATCAGGGCGCTGATGGCGGTACTCAAACGAGACACCGCGCAGGATAAGCGCGAGCAGAATCAACAGCAGCGGGAGATAGAAGCCGCTGAACAGCGTCGCGTACCACTCGGGGAACGACGCGAACAGGCAGGCGCCAGCAACGATGACCCAGGTCTCGTTGAGGTCCCACACCGGGCCGATGGTGTTGATGATCTGACGACGCGAGACGTCGTCCTTACCGAGGAACGGCAACGACATACCGACACCGAAGTCGAAGCCGTCGAGAACGAAGTAGCCAACGAAGAGGAAGGCGACAATCCAGAACCAGAGAGTATTGAGATCCATGATGTCCCTTTCTTAGTAGACGACCGAGGCGGGCTTGGAGTCGACGTCAACCCGTTCGGTCTCGTCCGGGCCCTTCTGCGCGGTGCGGATGATGAGGCGGAACTCGACGAAGGCGAGAGCCGCGTAGATGGCGGTGAAGGCGATGAGCGAGATCAAGACCTCGACACCCGAAACGTCGGGGCTGACACCGTCTTGCGTTGTCATGAGGCCGAAGACGATCCACGGCTGGCGGCCCATTTCGGTGAAGATCCAGCCCACGATCGAGGCCAGCAGGCTCAGCGGGTACGACCAGATCGCGACCTTCCACATCCACTGAGCGACCGGCTTCTTGGCCTTCTTGCGGGTGACCCACAGACCAGCAATAGCGATGAGGCAGTGCGCCATGCCGAGGGCGATCATCCAGCGGAATGCCCAGTAGGTGATCCACAGTGTCGGGGCGAAGTTATCGATGCCCATCGCAGCGTACGTCTGTGCGTATTCCGCGTTCAGGTCGTTGATGCCGTGAACACAGCCGTCAAACGTGTGGTTCGACAGGATCGACAGCAGGTAAGGCACACGAATCGAGAACAGCTCCGTCTTGCCATCCGGCGTTCCCAGCGTTAACAGCGAGAAGGAAGCGTCAGCACCACACGCGGTATTGAACGTTGCCTCAGCTGCCGCCATCTTCATCGGCTGGGTTGCGTACATCGCGAGGCTCAGCTGGTCACCGGTGATGACGACACCGATGGTCGAGATGATCATGAACCACAGGCCAAAGCGCAGCGCGGTGCGCATCGAGTCGAGGTGCTGCGCGCGGGAGATGTGCCACGCGGCCACCGAGATGATGACACCGGCGGCAAACATGAACGCGACGAAGATCGTGTGCGGGAAAGCGGCGAGTGCGACCGGGTTGGTCATCAGCGCGCCGAAGTCGACGAGCTCGGCGCGACCCGTTTCAGCATTCATCTCGTAGCCGACCGGGTTCTGCATGAATGCGTTGGCCGCGATGATGAAGTACGCCGACAGGATGGAACCAATGGCGGTGGCCCAAATCGTGAGCAGGTGAATCTTGGCGGGCAGCTTGTTCCACCCGAAGATCCACAGACCAATGAAGGTCGCCTCGAAGAAGAATGCGATGAGACCCTCAAAAGCCAGCGGAGCACCGAAGATATCGCCCACGAAGCGCGAGTAGTCTGACCAGTTCATACCGAACTGGAACTCCTGCACGATTCCGGTGACAACACCCATCGCGAAGTTGATCAGGAAGATCTTTCCGAAGAATCGCGTCAGGTGCAGATAGTGAATTTTGCCGGTTCGTACCCATGCCGTCTGGAAAATCGCAACGGCAAGCACCATTCCGATAGTCAGGGGCACGAAAAGGTAGTGATAGACGGTCGTCAACCCGAATTGCCATCGGGCGAGAGCCAGAGGGTCGAGTAGATCCATATTGGGGCCTCCGAGAACGCGCGACACGGGTCAGTCGCACATACATTTACGGTACGCCGGGCCCGAAAACGGTGTTCTCGATATGGCCGTGAATAAGAACTACTGCTCGGCGGGCCTTCGGCGCAACTGAATGACACAGTCTTGTGGGTTGCAGGTGGGGCTGAGCCCCTCAACGTCGAGCGGGCCGCCCGCCTGGGTGGCAACGGCCTGCAACAACGTGACGTGAACAGCGCACCGCATTGCGGGAGCCTCACCAGGTTCGCCCATGTGGGCGCAGGGGGAGAGGTCGATCGTCAGGTCTTCGGAGTCGACGACCGGGTCAAAGCCCGAGTCGATCAGATTCTCGACGAGGGCATCAATTTGGTGCAACGATTCGTCATCGAGGTCACTACTGTCAGTGTCTGGCATGACACGACGCATCAGGTCGCCGCGCTCGGCCGCTTCGCGCACCTTGCGCTCGCCAATCGGGTTGCTGACTTCGGGGTCGCCGGTTGCCGCACTGTACAGCGTGCGCGGGCGGCCACGGGTTTCGCGTTTCTCCGTCTCGGAGATGACATAGCCGTCTTCGCTGAGGCGCTGCAGGTGTTCACGCACGGTGTTCGCGTGCAGACCGGTGGCTTCTACGAGCTCATCGATCGTCCGCAGGGGGCGACTCTGAAGCATGTGGAGAATCTGCACACGGGATTCGCTGGAGATCGCGCTGTACCCGGCAGCTGACGAGGCCATGCTTCTATTATCGACAATGTCTGCGGGTTTCGGCGAGTTTGAGCCTTTTCCACGGCGAGCCGCGCACGCTTTTTCAGTTCAGAAGTGGGATACGCATGAATTCGAGCGCAACGATTGGGATTATCGGCACGGGCAAGCTCGGGCGCACTCTTGCGCGACTTTCGCTCGCTGCCGGATTCTCGGTCGTGATTCATGGTTCCGGCCCCCTCGCGCGCACGGCGCGCGTTCTCGAGACCTTTGACATTGCTGCCACGCCGGCGTCTCTCGACGAGGTGACTGCCGCCGACATCGTGGTGCTGGCGATTCCGCTCAGCGATGCTGAAGTTCTCGATGGTTCTCTCTTTGACGGAACCATCGTTGTTGACCCGATGAACCACTGGGATGAGGCAGATGGGCCGCGGCCCGACTTTGATGACCCGTCGACGCCGACGAGCGTGCTGGTGCAGCGGTGGTTTGATCGGGCGCGCGTCGTCAAGGCGTTCAACCACGTCGCGTACAAGGATCTGGCCGGTGGTGCGCGGGTTTCTGGTGACCCGCATCGGTGGGGCGTCGCCGTGGCGGCCGATGATGCAGAGGCCGGAACCACGGTTGCGGCGTGGGTAGACGCGCTGGGGTTTGACCCTGTGCTGGTCGGGTCGCTCGCGGCGACGTACGCGCTACAGCCGGGGAAGCCGCTATTTGGAGCGACGCTGCCTGAATCAGAACTTCGAAGAGCCCTGCTCTAGCCTCGGTCTTAAAAACGCCTATAATGTTTTCTATATTGCATAGAGGTTCTGGTCATAGTCCATACTTGGCTGACTATGCCCTGACTTGGTCAGGTGCGACCCGAGCAAGGGCACCATGAACTCTCTGACTAAAACGCGCTTCCGGCGCCGCCGCGGGAGTGTAGCGGCACTAACAACTCTTGGCACTGTGGCTGCGTCCGCCCTGGTATTCGCAGCGCCGGAAAATGCTGCCGTCACATGGTCGAGCGAAGGAACCACCGCGGTCATCACGGGGACGAGTAAAAAGGGCGTTGAATGGCCCGTTGATGCGACACACGAGTCGCGCCGTTCGTTGCGGCCGCTGTTCCAGCGGTGACCGGAAGCGTCCGTCTCGCCGTTGATGGTGTCGCAACAGGTGATGCAGTGCGGCTGAAACGGCGTCTGCTGGATCTCCCTCTGGCTACGCCAACGGATCAAACGCACCAGATGGTTCCGCTCTCGCGGTAACGGGAACATCTAGGACGTCGATGATCCTCAGCGGTGCTACGTCGCGAATGCTCGTCCTGGCCGCCGCGTTCTTGGTCGCGCGCGGCCGCAGTAGCCAGTATTCGTAATAGCGCCCCCTCAGTTGCGGTCGGTCAAGCTCTCCCATGACCGACCGCCGCTGTCTGTGTCACCACCTGTTCATGTTGGCGTCACTGACGGGTCTCACGTTCTCGAAAATGGCGAAGCCGTGCAACGATAGCCGCATGATCCGATTCATTCTCAACATCATCTGGCTGGTGTTGTCCGGCTGGATTCTGTTCCTCGGCTACATGCTCGCCGGAGCCCTGCTGTCGATCACGATCATCGGCATTCCGTGGGGCATCGCGTCATTCCGCATCGCCCGGTTCGCGATCTGGCCGTTCGGACGCACGGTCATTCCGAAGCAAAACGCCGGCATCGCGTCACTTCTCGGCAACGTCATCTGGCTCATCTTGGCCGGCTGGTGGCTCGCGCTTGCGCACGTCCTTTCGGGCATTGCGCTGTGCCTCACGATCATCGGAATCCCGATGGGCATCGCCGACTTCAAAATGATTCCGGTCTCGCTCATGCCGCTGGGTGCACGCATCGTTTCGACGCGCAAGAGCCCGTTCGGTGAGGCAGGCTAAAACCTATTCAGCAGGTTCGGCGTCGCCAGAGAGAATCGTGAAGCTGGCGAGGCGATTGCCATCAACCTCAAAAACACCCGACGATTCGCCGTTGAACACTTCGCTGCTCCACCCGAATCGCACACGCGTCGTCGAACCGTGCGTGACCGCGGTGATCACGGTCATCGTGGCATTCGCGCCAATCGCATCGGTGCGAGCCCACTGACGCAAGCCCTGCTCCCCCGAAAGCACCCGGCCCCAGTCATCAATGGTTCCGTCTGCCGTAAAAGCAGCCACGAACGCATCGCTATCGCCGTCGTTAATGGCATCGATCATGCGCTGCACTGCCGCTGGCATCTTCATTTCGCTCATGCGTTCTCCTCACCGTTGAACCTGGCCTTGGGCGTCGATCTTGTCACACAACCCCGCCACGCGGGAGGGGGCAGGCGCAGACTCAACGTCGCGAAACCCGCAAAACATTGCGAAGCCCGTAAACAATGGCCGAGATCTTACGGCGGTTTCGACGTTTTCTACGGGCTTCAGGGCGCGGAGATCGCCAGGGGGCGCTGATGTCACGAGGGGAGGTAATCGTCGTGAGATGAGGACGGAGGGGCGAAAAATCACCTCCTGTCGCGGTATTTTCCCCCTGTCGTGACGGAGGAGAGCGGAACCAGGGGGTGCGGAACCATGGGGTGCGGTGCGCGGAGCCTCTGGCCGCAGGGCCCAACCAAGGTTCGAATCCACGCTGCCCAATAAATGTCTAACGCGCCGCCCCCTGCGGGGCGACGCGTTAGACATTTGGCGGAGAATGGGGGATTCGAACCCCCGAGGGCTTTAACACCCAACACGCTTTCCAAGCGTGCGCCATAGGCCACTAGGCGAATTCTCCTTGGCGTAAGCCTCGACTAGCCTACCCTGTCGCGGAGGGTGCGGCGAACCACATCGGCCAATGCTGAGCGACAGATTCGCCGCGCGCTGAAAATCACCGCGGCACAACCCGGTCAGACCCCTGGGCGCCAGACGCAGGAGCAGCGGCCGCACGGTCGCCACGCGCTGCCACGTTCAGCAGCGGAATCGACACGAGTGACATCGGGAACCAGAACGCGATGACGCGGTGAGCGGTGTCGGCGCGTGCGCGGAGTCCGCCACGCACGTCTCGTACCGCCGCCAGCATGTCAGCTCCGTTGTCTGCTTGCCACGTGGTTCCGGCACCGTAGGAGGCCCGCTCGATGGCGGCCACCAGCAACGCGACGGCCTCATCAGGGGCACCGCGCTCAACCAACAGGGCGCCAGTCTCGCGTGCCGACGTTGTTGCCGATGGCGCGATGCCGTAGTCCGACGCCGTTGCAACAACTTCGCGCCAAGCTGCGGCCGCCGATCCGGCACGAATCTCCCCGGATCGCGCCGATCGCAACAGCGCCCGCACGCCAGCCGGAACCAACAGCACGAGCACCACAATCGCGGCGATCACGAGTACCGGCAGCCACGGGAAGGGGGCCGTTGTCGTGCCAGACGACGCATTGCCGGTCGGCGCGACTGTCGGCGCCACCGTCTCATCTGGAAGAACGGGAGCCTCGGTCGGGGCCGCAGTCGCGCCCACTTCGGTGCCGCCAGCGTCAACGGGCTGGCTCGCGGCAAACGACGTCGGTGACCCCAGCGACTTTGTCGGTTCGAAAGGGACCCACCCGATGCCCTCAAAATAAACCTCGGGCCATGCGTGCAGCTGACTCGACGTCACCTTATAAATGCGCTGGTTTTCGTCATCGAGATCGTTCGTCGATTCACCGGGCAAGAACCCAACCACAATGCGCGCCGGCATATCCAGCGACCGCGCCATCAGCGTGAACGCGGCGGCAAAGTGTGCGCAGTATCCGGCGCGCACCTCGAGAAAACGGTCGATGGCCGCCATGCTGTCACCGTCGAATCCGTCTTCGACGGGCGCATCAAGCGAGTACTCAAACTCTGAGGAGCGGAACCACGACTGCAGCGCGACGAGGCGGTCATAGTCGTTGGTGGCTTCTGCCGTGAGTTGCGCGGCCATCTCGCTCAGAACGTCGGGCGTCCCCGGGGGTACCTGGGCGAGATCAGGAAAACGGGCGGCACCGGTGGCGGCAGCACGAATCTGCTCGGACGATGGCCTGACCTCACGGCTCACGACGGTGTAGGTCTGGCTGCCGGCGGTCGTACCTTCGCCGTCGCTGTGCACCGTGCGCGATTCGGCACCTGCCTGCCATTCGCCGGTCAAACCGGAGATTTCGACAGCGGGGTAGGGCAGCGGCAGCCAGTCGAGCTGGAGGTTCTTGACTTCGATCGACGACGTATATTCCGTCACTCGCATGTCTGAGGCGACCTCGACCGTTGGCGTGGCAGACAGCGTCGCGAGAGACCCGATCGCACTCGTCGGGTCAGCCACCCACGTCTTGCCGTTGAAGTCGCTCAGCGTCGAAATGCGCAGGTAGGCGGGAGAAGTACGATCGCTCGAGATCGTGAGGACGTCGGTCTCGCGCGGCTGGCGCAGATCATCGCCCAGTTTGAGCGACGGCGAAATGCTGAGCGCCGGACCAAAGCCCTGAATGATCTGCGAGCGGGGCCCTCCGATCAACGGTGCGACGGCACCACCCAACACGAGCGCGGCAACCACCATGATCGCAGCCGAAGCCGCCGGGCCACCACGCTCAGCACGCGGTGAAATGCGCCGCTCCGCGAGGGCAGTCACGCGTCGCGTCGTCACAAACATCAGCACGACGGTGAGGATGAGCGCGTTCAGATTGACCGGGCCCGGAACAATCAGCGGCGGAATGAGACCGATAATCAGCACGATCACGCCACCCAGAATCGGCAAGCGCGAACTCACGATGAGAACGTCGAGCACGATCGCTAACAGGCCGGCGGCCGTGACCAGCGCAAACGTGAGCGCCTCCGACGCGGACATCGGGGCCACGCCAAACACGATGTCGTTCACGGCCTGCGGTGCCAGCCACTGCACCGCTTCGAGCGTGCGCTCGGTCGGAATAACGCCGAACAACGACGTCACCGGCAACAGCAAAAATGTCAGGGTGCCGGTCAGAACGATGAGCTGCGCGAACGGAACCACGGCGAGCGGAACACGCAGGCGTCCCAGCAGATACCCCGCGCCAAACATCACGATGATCACGACGAGCGACAGGAAGAGCCAGCTGCCGATCACGATCGGACCAAGCAGCGTGAAGATTCCGGCACCGAGGAGGGCAGCGGCCAGCAAGCTCAGCAGGAGGTCAGGGGTCGACCGCTTCGAGCGTCGCGGCGCAACACCAAAGCCAGCACCCGCACGAACACCCGCACCACTGGTTCCGGCGCCCGCATTCCGTGGCGGTAGCGCCGCCGCAGCAACCCGTGGTTCCGCTTCACTAATCGACACGCGACGCCCCCTGTTCCAGAGCCGTCAGCCATGACGCGATCACGGCGTCGTCACGCTTATCGACCGCCGCCGTCGCGACAGCGCTCGTGCGCCAGCCAGCGTGGTGGCACTCGTCGAGCGCGTGCTCATCGGCGTCGGCGGCGAACAACACCGCAAAGGTGGAGGAGTGCGCCAACGGGGCGATCGCCGCTGCCTCATCGACCGTCACGCCACGGGTGAGGAGTACGACGGGCCCGGCACCCCCTTCGGGGGCGAGCGTGCGCAGCTGATCCCATCGGTCAGCGCCGTGCGTCGTGAGCGTCGCGAATGCGCCCAGCATGCCCGGAATATCAACGTCATCGGCGAGCGGGTCGCACAGTTCGGTGCCATCTTGGTCACAAATGTGAACGAGGTACCCCTCAAACATGAGGCGTGCGGCGACCGAGACGCACATCGACAGCATCGTCTCAAAGGCGGGGTCTTTCGCCTCCGACTGGCCCGCCTGCGGCAACCAACGCGTGACCGCCCGGTCAAGAATGACGATCGCGCGCGGAGTCGATTCTTTCTCCTCCTGCCGCACCATGAGCTGGTCGCGGTGCGCGGTCGCACGCCAGTGAATGCGGCGCATCGAGTCGCCCGGCGCATACGGGCGGGCGATCAAGTTGTCGGCACCCTCACCGAGGTGCGACGTGCTGGAGTGGAGGGATCCGCCTGATTCTCCGGCGGAGATGGGGAGAGCGGCGAGCGGAACCAGGGCAGGGGCAATCGTGACGGGCGTCGGTTCGCCGAGAGACGTGTGCCGACGCACCAAGCCCAGCGGGTCGCTGATGGTCACGCGCAGCGGACCGACCTTATGTGCGCCGCGCTGCACGCCGGTCACCGGGTACCGCACCGTGAGCGTCTGCACGCCGCGGCGCAGGGTCGAGCCGATCGAGGGAAGGGTGCCGGTGGTGTCGCCCCGCAGGGCCTTTGGCAACGTGTCGGTGCACTGGCCAACGGGGGTCGGCATGAGTGCCTGGGCGCGAAACTGAACTTCGATCGAGGAGTCATGGCCGACGGCGAGTATTTCGGTCGACACGCTGCGGCTGAGGTCGCCAGCCTTGCGGCCAATGAC
>CANNEP010000084.1 GCA_947503655.1 uncultured Microbacterium sp. | reverse complement strand
AGTACAAGGGTCGCAAGGTCGCTGACGTTTAATTCGTCTCGGATGACTTGTGAGTGATTTGATCACGATCGCACAGAAGCTCGGCGTCGACATCGACGCCGAGCTTCTGTCGCTTGCACTGACACACCGTTCGTTCGCATACGAGAACGGCGGAATCCCGAACAACGAGCGCCTCGAGTTTCTCGGCGACTCCGTGCTGGGTCAGGCGACCACCGTGTTGCTGTACACGCGTCACCCTGACCTTGACGAGGGAGCGCTCGCGAAGCGTCGCGCATCTGTTGTTTCAACCGTCGCGCTTGCTGAGGTCGCACGCTCCATTGGCCTGGGGGAGTACATCCGCCTCGGCCGTGGTGAAGAACAGACCGGTGGCCGTGACAAGGATTCGATCCTTGCCGACACCACCGAGGCCGTCATTGGCGCCACCTACCTGTCGGCCGGCCAAGAAGCGGCCACCGCGCTGGTGCACCGCTTTATCGAGCCTCTGCTCGCAGACCCGGATCGCTACGGTGCTGCCATCGACCCGAAGACTGCTCTTCAGGAGATGGCTGCGCGCGTCGCACATTCTGTTCCGGTCTACACGATCGAGGGTTCCGGCCCCGATCACGACCGTCGTTTTGTCGCCACAGTCACGGTTGGTGACGTGGTGTCGACGGGTGAAGGAACCAGCAAGAAGACCGCGGAGATGGCTGCGGCTCTCACGGCTTGGCACGTTCTGAACGACCGCGCCTAGTTCGCTGTGCCTGAGCTTCCCGAAGTCGACGTCGTTCGCGCTGGTCTCGCACCAGCGGTGATTGGCGCTCGTGTCACCTCGGTTGAGGTGCACGACGTGCGCGCGCTGACTCGCCATGCCGGTACCGCCGCCGACTTCGAATCGCAGCTCACTGGTTCCGTTATTCGCGAGGCTGCACGCCGCGGAAAGTTCTTGTGGCTTCCCATTTCTGAGACTCAGGCTGTCGTTGGGCATCTGGGTATGAGTGGGCAGATGCTGTTGCGTGAGCCGGGCGCGCCGACCGAGCGGCATGAGCGCGTGCGCATCATGATCGAGCACCCCGAGCACGGCGAGCTGGCGGTCGTGTTTGCTGATCAGCGTACGTTCGGTTCGCTCGCCATCGACCACATGGTTTCGACTCTTGACGGTGCTGCCGCCGGTTGGGGAACGGCCCTCGCAATGATTCCGTCGCAGGTTGCGCATATTGCGCGTGACCCGCTCGATGATGCTTTTGACGAGCGTGCGTTTCGTGCGGCGCTGGGCAAGAAGGCGTCGGCGATCAAGCGGGTGATGCTCGACCAGACGGTCGTGAGCGGCATCGGCAACATTTACGCCGATGAGTCGCTCTGGGCGACGCGCCTGCACCCCGAGCAGCCGGCGAACTCTGTTTCGGCTCGTAAGGTGACGGAGCTACTTGCCGCCGTGCGTGCGGTTTTGAACAAGGCACTTGCTGAGGGCGGAACCAGTTTTGACGCGCAGTATGTGAACGTCAATGGTCAAGCGGGGTACTTTTCCCGATCCCTTCACGTTTATGGCCGGCAAGGAAAGCCGTGCGACCGCTGCGGCACTCTGATTGTGCGCGAGAGCTTCATGAACCGCGGCTCGCATTTCTGCCCGAGGTGCCAGCGGGTGCACTGATCTCACTGTGCCTGTTTCTGGGGCAGTCAACTGCTGCGGTTGATTGGCCCGTCTGTCGCGGGCGAACGAGCCTGAGCCGTATACTCTATGAATGACCGATTTCTGGATGACCGCCGGGCTCGCTGCGGTTATTTCGCTTGTCGTGTCAGGGGTGGTGACGCTATGGAGCAGCCAGCGCACCATTCACCAGCAAGTGGTGATTGAAGAACGTCGACGTTGGCGTGATGACATTCGAGAACTCGTCCCCAAGCTCGTCGACCCCCAGCAGGCCCAGCACCGTCAGATCACTCGAAACGAGATCTTATTGCGCCTTAATCCCGCCGAAGATCGTGACGCGATGCAACACATTGATGCGTTCGTGGGCGATCCGAGTGTTGATCGAGCTGAGGCAGTCGTCGAGCATTTTCAGCGATACCTGAAGTTCGAGTGGACTCGGGCTAAAAAGGAAGCAGGGTGGTGCCCCTTCGGGGCAGCGAAGCGCGCTCGCCACGAGATTGAAAAGCAGCAGCTCGCTGCCACTTCTTCACCGATCCGATCAAAAGGGGACTCATGAGTGACGGACAGCAACAGCAAAATCTTGGTGCCCGGTCATGGGGTCGTTGAATTTTTGGGATCGGTATCATCGTCGCCGCGATCTGGATTTGGCATGCAAATGGCCTGCCAGGGCTACGGTGAAGGACGGTATCTACGCGTGCTCTGGAACGGACTATCGTGGGGCCGAACACGAGTATCTCGGTGAGATCCGCGACGGCGAGTGGTACGCGTGGGATGAGACAACCCCGACTGAAAGTGATCTCCCCGATTCAATGGGCCTCGCCCGGGATACCCCGCACCGTACTTCACTCTTCAATGAGAACGCGACTGAAGCTGCCACGATAAATGCAGGCGCGGTCGAGTGCCACTGGGTCCGAGGCTCCTGACGTGGATCCCTCTTCGTGACGCTGAACGCTGACCTACGCTCCACGAAGTGCTACCCACCCCATCCGCATCGTGCACCCGCCGGACAGGGATGCCTCGATCTACAGCCGCTCGGACAAACTCGGACATGTTCGTCAGATGAATGGGACAAACTGCGGCAATCGGGGTATTTTTCGCACTCGCTAAATGCCTACGGGCGCACTGGGGAGCCGCGTGGTCGCTGTGGCGGGCCGATCAAGCGCATCACCTTCGGCGGCCGGGGCTCGCACTTCTGCCCGCGGTGCCAGCGGCGGCGGTGAGGCCCTGTGCGCCGATACCAATATTTGGTATCCTCGGTATATGAGCACGAACACCTCGATCAGTCTTGACGATCACTTCGCGAGCTTCTTGTCCCGCGTTGTGGCGTCGGGCCGATACCGTTCTGCGAGCGAGGTTGTCCGGGCAGGGTTGCGTCTGCTTGAAGACGAAGAGGCGAGGATGTCGGCGCTGCGTTCCGCGCTGGTTGCGGGGGAGGAGAGCGGCGAGCCTGAGGCTTTTGACTTCGACGCCTTCATTGTGGCAAAGAAATCGTGACGAGCTACCGTCTCACTCCGGCTGCCCAGCGTGACCTATCGTCGATCTGGGATTACACCGAAGCGCACTGGGACGTGCAGCAGGCAGAAACCTACATCAATGAGATCAGGGCAGCGATCGAACGTGTTGCCGAAGACCCTGCCCGCGGGCGAGCCTGCGACGATATTCGCGAGGGATATCGTCGATACGGTATCGGCAGTCATCTGCTGTTTTACGTTGAGCACTCAGACGGTGTGGACGTCATTAGGATCCTGCATCAGCGCATGGACTCGACGCGGCACCTATAAGACCGATGCGCGAACTGCCGGTACCCTGCAAGTCGCCACTCTTCGCCGCCAACGGACATGAACGTCAGTAACTGCTCAAGTCGGGTTATTTTGCGCACTCGCTGGAGGCCTATGGGCGCGATGGCGAAGCCTGCACGCGCTGTGGCACGACGCTCATGCGCGTTGCCTTCACGAACCGCTCGAGCCACTTCTGCCCGCGCTGCCAGCGGCGACGCTAGGGAAGATACATCCTCCGACGAGTTCGCCAAGATCGCCGCGATAATGGCGGCCGCCACAGTCGTGCCGAGAGAGCGCATCAGTGTATTGATACCGTTGGCGGCTCCAGTCTCACTCGTCGGCACGGCGGCCATGATGAGCGTCGGCATCGCGGCGTAACCCAGCCCGATACCAATACCGATCACGGTGTTGATGATGAGCACGTGCCACACCTCAAGGTCCACGACAACGGCGAACGAGTACGCCGCAGCGATGATCAACGCGCCCGCGATCAGCAGGGGCTTCGGGCCGAACCGCTGCTCGACGCGACCCGCGACGGGAGACATCGCCAGCATCGCGAGACCAGACGGAACCAAAACCAGGCTTGCGTGCAGAAGCGACAGCCCCAGGCCGGCGTCTGGTGGCAGCTGGAGCAGCTGCGGAAACACAATGCTCGAGGGAAATAGTGCGAAGCCCATCGGCATCTCGCGCGCGACGTTCTTTCGGTATTTCGGCTCCAAGGAAGACGCCGTCGTCACCGCCGTTTACGCCGGACACTTCGACTTTCCGCGTATTTTGGCTGAGCAAGATGACCCTGGGGCTTCGCCATGGTGGCGGTTGCGGCGCATGTTCGATGCGTCCACGCTGGCCGCCGAAGCGCGGCCAGCAGAACTGCGCATGCGCATCAGCCTGATCGAGTCGACACCTGGGCTTCGCGCGCGGCTCAACGAACGTCGTCTTTGGCAGCGTGTCGGCGTTGCCGAGGCGTTGATGTCGGACGCCACTGATTTGCGCACGGCCCGCGCCCTCGTGGCGAGTGCGTTCGCCGTCGTCGACGTTGCGTGGAACGAATGGGTCGCCGAGGTAGACTCCTCGCTACCAACGATCCTCGATGACCTCTTCATCGAGACGGAACCACGGGGCAAGTAGGACAACATGTCTAGTTCTGAAGACGAGCGTGAGTGCACTCCGAACGTGCTGGCTTCGGCACCCAGCATCATCGGCCTCGGTGAGGTTCTCGAAGGCGTGCCGGCCGCGAAAGCACCGCATACGGCGCCGGAAGAGCAGCCGATGCGCAAGGGGTGGTGCGGCCGTGGGGCGCGGAACCATCACACGGAGCGAGACGGAGCTACGCATGCGTATTGAGGCTGTCGAGAACCCTCTTGATGTCGTTGAGAAGGACGATGCGCGGTTCCGTCTCGTCCTATTCGCCGACGAAACGCTCGCGATGACCGCCTACGACATCGGCGATACATCGATCGAAAATGCTCTGGAAGTGGCGGAAGAGCTTTCGCACGGCCACCGCGTGATGTGGGCGCTAGCGCTCCTCGATGCCGCAGCCAATGATGGCCTCACCTGGATTTCCGGTATGAACTACACGCGTATGCCGACGACAGTCAGGCAATGGCAGCATCGCCGAACCATGCAAGACCGCTACCTGCTGGCGAAGAGCGGGTCTGCGGCCCCGAAGGTACTGCCGACGGGGCTACGCCTCATTCGGATGTTTGGCGAGTGGGGCGACTGCTGGGGGATTTGGGAAAGCTTCACCGACAATTACCCGTGTCACCCCAGTGCGCTCGGGCTGTCAACATCACTTGCCGCCGATTTATACGCGTGGAATGACGCGTATGGCGCTCGCTCGCTCGACGACCCACTGCCGCGTACGTGGCGGCTGGAGGGCGAGCTTCTCTATGAGCGCCTGCAGGCCGAGATCGACGGTGTCGCTGAAGTGCGGCCCGAGTTCTTGTTCTGAGCCGCCCCACGGACGAATGGTTGGGGCAGCGCCGGAGCGCCGACCCCAACCATTCGCTTAGTCCACAACCTTTTTCCACGCGCCGATGTGGGCGGCGGGGTAGAAGCCCAGCTCTTCGTTGATCGAGAGCATCGGACGATTCTCTTCGGCATTCCACGTGATGATGCGCGGGGAGTCCGGTGCGATCTCGGTAACGCGGAGGATGCCCGCGGTCTTCACGAGTGCGCCGAGGCGGTGACCGCGATGGTCACTCAGCACGAGGGTGTCGTTCTGATGAATGGTGAGGGTGCGATCCAACGGAATGTTGAGTTCGTTGAACGCGCACAGCTCCCCAGTCACACGATGACGAGCAGCGGTTACCAGCTGCGTGCGATCACCATCAAGAACACGCGACTCCATCTTGCGAAGTCGAGCCTCATCCCACACCTCTTCGTCGAACTCCATGTCGGCGCTCGGCGCATCGGTCACCATGCGCTCTTTCATGAGGCAATAGCCCGCGACGAACTCGGCCGGGGTCGGCAGCATCCACTGCACGACCTCGTAGTCCGACGCCGCGACGCGAGCGTCGCCACCGATACGGTCAACGGCCGACAGGTCGCCCTGCAGGTCGAACAGGCTCTTGCGCTCCACCTGTTCGAGCGCATACCCGTGCCGCAGGTAGAACCGCGCGATGTGATCCCTCGGCACGTAGCCAAACCCGGTGGGTGGCCCGAGGCGGGGGTCGTCGCTCGCGGGGTGTTCCGCCCACGACTGCAACGACGTGCGGCCCGCGTCACGGGCAATCTTCTCCACGACGTCGTACGCCGCGGTTCCGATGCCCTGACCCCAGACATCTTCGATGAGTTCGATAATCCAGAAAGCCACATGCGAGTCGCCCTCGAGCGGGAGGTCGACGCCGGCACGGCCGACGACGACCCCATCCAACTCAACAATCAGAAAGTGACGCTCCGTGTACTCGTCTGCCCAAAAGTTGGGCAGGAGCTCAGAGGCGGTCATCGCCTCGTCGTCAGAGCCGGAGATTTCTCGATAGATGCGATTGCGCACATCCACCATCGCGAGAAAATCTCCGGCGTCGGCGGCGTCAACGCTCGTCGGAATGACATAGGGGCGAATCGTGAGCCCCGCAACTTTTGTGTTCGTGTTCATGATTTTCCTTAGACCCGCACGAGGTGCAGGTAGTGTTCGGTGCGGGCAGCGAGCTCACGGCGTTCGCGGTCGTCGCGAAGGCGGAGATGCTCGGCGCGAGCAGCGTGGTTGATGGGTGCCGGAAGATGAGCGAGGAGCCAAATAGCAACGCGCACCGACAGTCGGCTGGTGATGGTGAGTTCGCGCAGTGGCGCGGTAATTGTCGGCAAAGCCTGCAGATGGGCAGTTTCGTGCACATCGAGGCGACGCGAAACGAGAGTCGTAGACACGACGGATCCTTACGGTTGATGGGAGCGAAATGCTCGAGACGGAACCATGACGAAGGTTCCTGGGGGAGGTGACGGGATGCGTCAGAACGCTCGAGAATGAGCGTGTGCGGAGTGGGCGGAGCCGAGGGTAGAGCCCTCCTGAGCTACTACGCCGCTCGCGGTGCGAGTCCGCGAACGGGAGAGACCACTCCTGCAGATACAGGGGCCAATGCGGCGATGCCGGTGGTGTTCATAATCATGGGTCTCTCCTTTCGTTCGTTGAACCGAAAAACGACATTAGCGCGATCTCCCAGATTGCGCAATACCCCGGGCGTGTCGCGCATGTTTCCGCGGGTTCTGCCGGGCTCGAGCGCACCAATCCGATAACGTAAATGAGGCACCAACACCCGGGAGGACGAATGCACCTGAAGAGCGTCACGCTCAAAGGCTTTAAGTCGTTCGCTCAGCCGACCACTTTTGCTCTCGAACCAGGAGTTACCGCGATCGTCGGACCCAATGGTTCCGGCAAGTCCAACGTGGTCGATGCGCTCGCCTGGGTGATGGGGGAGCAGGGGGCGAAGACCCTCCGCGGCGGCAAGATGGAAGACGTCATCTTCGCCGGAACCTCGACTCGCGGTCCGTTGGGGCGTGCCGAAGTGCAACTCACAATCGATAACTCCGATGGCGCACTGCCGATCGAGTATGCCGAAGTCACGATCAGCCGCACGTTGTTTCGCAATGGTTCTAGTGAGTACGCCATCAACGGCGACACGGTGCGTTTGCTCGATGTACAGGAGCTGCTGAGCGACTCGGGCCTCGGTCGCGAAATGCACGTGATCGTCGGCCAGGGGCGCCTCGACACCGTGTTGCAAGCAACTCCAGAAGACCGGCGCGGTTTCATCGAAGAAGCCGCCGGAATTCTGAAGCACCGCCGGCGTAAAGAGAAGACTCTCCGCAAGCTCGAAGCGATGGAAGCAAACCTCACGCGCCTGAGTGACCTCGCGGGCGAGATTCGCCGCCAACTCAAGCCGCTCGGCAAGCAAGCCGAGATTGCGCGTGAAGCGGCAACCATTGCCGCGATGGTGCGTGACGCGAAGGCGCGCCTGTTCGCTGACGACCTGGTGACGTTGCGCACCGCGCTGGCAGATCATGCGCAGACGGAACAAGAGCGCTCGGCCGAACGCATGGTGCTGCAAGACCAGGCGACAACCATGCGTACCCGCATGGAACACCTCGAACGCGCGCAGAACACTGAAGCCGTTGACCGCGCTCGCAGCGTGTTGTTCGCCCTCGAACAGGTGCAGGAGCGCCTTCGTGGCCTCTATAGCCTGGCCAATCAGCGTCTGTCGTTGCTGGGCGCCGAAGAAGACTCTGTCGGTACCCCGATCACGGTGACGCAGGCTGACGTCGATGAGGCGAAGAGCGAGATTGAGCGCATCTCCTCGGGCCTGGGCGAAGCGAAAGATCTCGCGGCCGAGGCCGCGAAAGAAACCATTCGCGCGCGTGCTGAACTTGATGCGCTTGACGTCGACATTGCCGAACAAAGCGCCCTCGTCAGCGAACACGACATGCGCATCACGAAGCTCCGTGGCAAGGCCGACGCGGCAGGCTCTGCGCTCGCGGCAGTGCGCGGCGCCGTTCTGCGTCAACAGAACGCGATGGACGCCGCCGAAGCGCGACGTATCGAAGCCGCGGAAGCCGCCGAGCTTCTGGAAGACACCGAAGCTCCCGATGGCTCTACCGCGGAGCACGCGGCCCGCTACGAAGCTGCTCAAAAGGCAACGTCAGCCGCTGAAGCTGACCTCGAAGGCTTGCGCGACCGGCTCCACGCCGCAGAGCGTGAAAAAGACTCGTTGACGGCTAAAGCCTCGGCGCTCGGCTCGGCCCTCGCTGTGCGTGGCGGTGCGGCTGCCTTGGCATCACGCGGCGGACACGGCGTCGTGGGCATCGTGGCTGACAGCATGAAGGTCAAGGCCGGTTTTGAGGCCGCCATCGCCGCTGTGCTCGGTGGTGTCTCTGAGGGCCTCCTCGTGCACTCGACGCCTGATGCGATCACGGCGGCTGAACAGGCACGCTCCGAGTCGCTCGGTGTTGTCGACATCGTGATCGCCGACGCTCCCGTTGCGAGACACACATTGCCGAAGGCCAAGGGCATCACGCACGCTCTCGACGTGGTCAAAGCGCCCGACGGTATTCGTGGCATGCTCGCCTACGTCGTCATCGCTGAAGACCTCGACGCGGCACTTGCTGCGAGCGGTGCTTTCGAAGCCAGCGTGACCGGATTTCCCGTCACGATCGTGACGCGCGGCGGAGCGGTCTGCACTGAGCACATGATCCGTGCTGGTAGCGGGGAGACATCGCGACTGGAGCTCGCCGCAGAACGCGATGCCGCCGTCGATCGCCTTTCTGAAGTCACCGTGATCGTCGACGCACTGCGCGAAGGTCTCGAAGACGCGAAAGACGTCGTCGAGAAGGCACGCCGTCGCGCGAAGGAGAGCCTGCGAACGCTGCGTGAGTTTGATGCCGCGGTGGCCACGCACGCTGAGCACGTGAACCGCATCACGATGCGCCACGAAGCTGCTGTGGCTGAAACAGAGCGCCTTCAGGCTGGGCTCTCGCAAGCACAATCAGCCGTGGCAGACGCTGAGGCGAAGGCAAGCGCTGCGACAAACGAGCTCAACGGTGCCCTCGAAGCACCGCGCCCCATTCTCGACGCGTCAGCACGTGATGGTCTGCTGGCGTCTCTCGACGAAGCGCGTGAGACCGAAGTGCGCACTCGACTCGAAGTCGAGACCCTGCGCGAACGTGTGCGGGCGGCCGAAAGCCGCGTCGTGAACCTCGAGAACCAGCGTGAGCGTGAGCGCGAGGCCGCTGCCGAAGCGGCTCGCCGCGCGGTCATTCGTCGCGCACAGCGGGATGCTGCCCAAGGCGTCGCGAGCGAACTGCCCGACGTGCTCGACTCCGTCGACCGTTCCGTTTCGGAGGCTCGCGTTGCGTTGGCGACGGCAGAAGCGGAACGCGCCGCGCAGTCACGAGAACTGGTCGAGATTCGTGCGCAAGAGAAGGCGCTGCGGGATCGCCTGAGCGCGCTCACCGAAAGCGTGCACGGAATCGAACTGCAGATGCACGAGAAGCGCCTCCACGTCACGAGTCTGCTGGAGCGTGTGCACAGTGAACTGAGCCTCAGCGAAGAGATTCTCGTTGCCGAGTACGGCCCCGAGACCCTGGCACCGAGCGATGCCCCCGACGCCGAAGAAGGCATCGCGTTCGATCGCCGCCAGCAACAGCGACGCCTCCAAGAAGCCGAGCGCAAACTCAACCAGTTGGGCCGCGTCAACCCGTTGGCACTCGAAGAGTTCGCCGCGCTCGAACAGCGCCACTCGTTCTTGAGCGACCAGCTGCACGATCTCACTGAAACGCGCAAAGACCTTCTCGCGATTATCGAAGAGCTCGACGAGCGCATGCAGGTGATCTTTGCCGCAGCCTTCGAAGACACCAAGGTGGCCTTCGGTGAAGTCTTCCCGATTCTCTTCCCCGGCGGCACTGGTTCCATTTCCCTCACGAACCCCGACGACATGCTCAACACGGGTATCGAGATCTCGATTCGCCCGGTCGGTAAGAAGATTGAGCGACTGTCCCTCCTCTCCGGTGGCGAGCGCTCGCTTGCGGCCGTCGCGCTACTGACCGCCATCTTCAAGGCGCGCCCTAGCCCGTTCTACATTCTCGACGAGGTTGAAGCGGCGCTTGACGACGCGAACCTCGGCCGCCTGCTCGGCGTCTTCGAGCAGCTCCGTGCATCGTCGCAGCTCATCGTGATTACGCACCAAAAGCGCACGATGGAAATCGCCGATGCGCTCTACGGTGTCTCGATGCGCCAGGACGGCGTTTCGGCTGTCGTCGGCCAGCGCATCGTTCAGCCTGCCTGATCCCTCGGTAGGCTGGAGTCATGGCGGAAAGCAAGTGGTCACTCGGTCGCGCACTGCGCGGCGTCTTCACCAAGCCCACGATCGATGAAACGACGTGGGAAGACATGGAGACGGCACTGCTGACCGCCGACTTCGGCCCCGACGTGACGGAGCGCATCATCGATGAGCTCCGCGAGAAGGTCGAGCGCTTCCGCACCACCGACCCGCGTGACCTCAAGCGCATGCTGGTTGAGACGTTGGAAGAGCACTTCGCGAAGTTCGACACGACGCTCAAACTCACCGAGCGCCCCGCCGTGGTTCTGGTCGTGGGTGTGAACGGCGTCGGTAAGACCACGACGATCGGCAAGTTCGCGAAGTTCCTGGTGCGCTACGGTCGGTCAATCGTCGTCGGTGCCGCTGACACGTTCCGTGCTGCTGCTGTCGATCAGCTCGCGACGTGGGCTGATCGCGCTGGCGTTGCCATCGTGAAGCCGCAGCAGGAGGGGCAAGACCCCGCGTCTGTCGCCTTCCAGACGATTGAGTACGCGCTGCAAAACGGAACCGAGATCGTCATTGTCGACACCGCCGGACGACTGCACACCAAGGGTGGGCTGATGGACGAGCTCGGCAAGATTCGCCGCGTCATCGAGAAGCAAGCACCGATTAGCGAGGTCTTGCTAGTACTCGACGCGACCACCGGACAGAACGGCGTGATGCAGGCCGAAGCGTTCTTGCAGCACGCTGGCGTCACCGGGCTGGTGCTCAGCAAGCTCGATGGTTCCGCGAAGGGCGGCTTCGTA
>CANNEP010000083.1 GCA_947503655.1 uncultured Microbacterium sp. | reverse complement strand
TAGACAGGCACCACCTCGGCATCGGAGGCAAGACCCCCATCGACCGAATCAACAACGGTCGAGGTCAGTACAGCTAGGCGCTGCGGTTGATTGCTGCTTCGGCAAGTTGAGCGAGATCGTCGAGTGCGCTCTCAAGCAGGGGGGCGGACGCAAGCTCGTCCAAGGCGGCCGTCGCGTTTTCGCTGATCAGCGCTTCAACGCGGGCCAGTGCGCCTGACGTCGTCATCTCGTTCTGCATGTGACGGACCTCGTCTGTCGACAGGTCACGATCACCGAGGGCTTCGTCGAACCGATCCTTCGCGTCGGGGGAGAGCTGCTCACGCGTGTAGGCAACAAGCAGCGTGCGCTTGCCTTCGCGAATGTCATCGCCCGCGGGCTTACCGGTCTGAGCCGTGTCGCCGAAAACGCCAAGCACGTCGTCGCGCAGCTGGAAGGCGATGCCGATGTGGTGACCAAAAGTGCGCAGGCTGGCACGCTGGGCGTCGGTGGCACCCGCCAGCGCCGCCCCGATAATAAGCGGCTGTTCGACGCTGTACCGCGCCGACTTCAGTGAGGCGATTTCCAACGCACGGTCGGCATGCTCACCATCGGGCTGCGTGACCCACGCCGACTCCTGGGCGACGTCAAGAAACTGGCCCAGCGTCACATCGCGACGCATCCGCGCGTATTCGGCACGGACGAGGCGTGCGTGGGGGTGATCGACGATCGCCTCTTCGAGGAGATCGTCACTCCAAGCAACCAACAGGTCACCGAGCAGGATGGCGCCGGAGACGCCAAAGTCTGCGCTGTTGCCGCTCCAACTGGCATCGCGGTGTGCGGTCTCCAGACCGCGGTGAGCCGACGGGCGCCCACGGCGGGTGTCGGAATGATCGATGAGGTCATCGTGCACGAGCGCTGCGGCTTGGAAAATCTCCAGCGACGTGGCAACCGCGATGGCTTCATCAGCAAGCGGAGCGCCGCCGGCAGCGACCCAGCCGGTGTGGCAGAACTGGGCGCGCAGGCGCTTTCCGCCGGTCAGCGTCATCGCGGCAGCGTCAAAAAGCTGGCGGGAAATCGGGCCGGTGCTGGCCGCAGCATCGCGTTGTTCGGCGACGAATCTACCGAGTCGCTGAGAAACTTGGCTTACAAGGTGCATCGGGTCACTCACGAGGCCTAGCCTAGTGTTGATCCTCCGGGATAAACTGGGGCGAACTCGATATCGAACAAGGGGGGCCGCATGCCACTCTCAGAACAAGAGCAGCGAATGCTCGATGAGATGGAGCGCAATCTTCTGCGCACTGACGCCGATGTGGTGAGTGCGACACCCACAGGTGCACCGCTCAACTACCGCAACCTCGTGCTTGGCGCCGTGTTCGTCATCGTTGGCCTCGGTGCCATGGTTGCGGGCGTTGCGATGTTCCAGAGCCTCGGTTCTTCGCAGTTCATCGGCATCATCGTGGGTCTCGTCGGCTTCGGGTTGATGTTCTTTGGCGTCGTTTATGCCGTACGCCCCTCCAAGAAGACAGAGATTCCGAGCCACCTCGAAGACTCGTTTGCCAGCTCCGCAAGCGCACCTCGTGGTTCCACGCAGCGCACGACGAACAAGCAGAGCGGTTTCATGGATCGCATCAACGACCGCTGGGATCGCCGCCAGAACCCCGAAGACTAAGCATTCTTAAAATGAACCCCGCATCAGGTGCGCCGATGCGGGGTTATTTTTGTGTCTGCGTTTGCTATGCAGACGAGCTTCCGAGCGTGTGTGCGGCCTGAAGGAGCAACCCGGCACCGAAACCGGAATGTCTCCGTCATGCCGTTCATGATGGCGCTCACCGCATGCCGGGAAAGACGTGGGTTCCGATGAGCGGTGAGCGAGGCGGAACCACGACTTCAGTGACGCCGCGGAGCGGCTCCAAAAGTGCATCCGCATCGAGGTCGACGGTGTATTGCTGATGGAGCTCGGTTGCTAGCCATGGCAAGTCCGGCGGCATGGGGGAGCCGGACCGATCGGGGAGAACGCGGCGGCCGATAAGCAACATGAGGGGGAGTAGTGCGGCGACCGCCCCCGTTCACACTGATGAGCGCTGTCAGCACCGCGACTAGTAGCGAGATCAGCACGATCAGTGCTGTGTGTCTGCTCCCGGCTTGAGCGATCATTTTCTGCCCGGCCCACGCGGTGACACCGGTGGCGTCGAGCGATTCGCTGACCACGAAGAGTGACGCGATAAACAACACGGTCGGATCTCCGAAGCCGGCGAGGGCTTCGGGCAGGGACAGGACGCCCGTGAAGAACAATGCGAGGGCGACTCCCGTGGCGACCAGAGCGATAGGAATGCGATTGCTCAAAAAACCCAGCACGGCGAAACCGAGGATGCCAAGCGTCGCGGCAATCGGGTCAATGGGGTGCCCTTCTGTCATCAACCCGCGGTGACCATTCGGCTCTCAAACTAGCGTCACGCCCCTCACGAGCACCGGTGGGTGTGGCTGCGATCGTGGATTCTCCATTTCCCTCCCCACCCAGCATTTGGCTCCATTTTTTGCCATGTTGGCCGCCAATTCTCCGGCTTCGGACGCGTTGATGCGTGTCTCATCGGCATTCCTGAGGGAGTGGGCGCCAATTCCCTCCACCGGCACCTGCCGCGTAATCACGCGGGACTTTCGCTACTCACCGGGAATATTGTGATGTTTTCGTAGACGAAGTGGGGAGAAGTGGAGTAAAGTGGGGCGCATACCGAACCGAGGCCGACGGGAAGGGGGTGAGAGGCCGATGTTGCTGGGTACCCACTCACCGAAGCTCGACGACAAAGGTCGCGTCATCCTTCCCGCTAAGTTCCGTGAAGACCTCGCTGGGGGCGTCGTCATCACTCGCGGGCAAGAGCGTTGTCTCTACGTGTTTTCGAATGCTGAGTTCGAGTCGGTGCACGAGCGCATCCGCCAGGCCCCCCTGAGCAACAAGCAGGCTCGTGACTTTCTCCGCATGTTCCTCTCCGGAGCGAGCGCAGAAATGCCCGACAGCCAAAACCGCATCACTATTCCGCCGGCGCTTCGCCAGTACGCCGGACTGGAAAAGGAACTCATCGTTACCGGTGTCGGCGCCCACGCCGAAATCTGGAACGCGGAGGCCTGGAACAACTACCTGGCAGGCAACGAAGAATCCTACGCAGAGATGGAACAGGAGGTGATTCCCGGTCTGTTCTAGCCCTGCGCTGTGACTCCTTTCCGCGCGCCCTGACTTCACTTCCCCGATGGCAGGTCTCGCGGAGGGGCATCAGAGCACAGGGAGACCCGAAATCTCATGAACCCGAACGAAATCCACACACCCGTCATGCTCGAGCGCTGCATCGAGCTACTGGAGCCGGCAATCGCCCGCCCCGGCGCTGTCTTTGTCGACGCGACGCTCGGCATGGGAGGCCACTCCGAAGCGATCCTTGACCGCTTCGACAACCTGACGCTCATTGGTCTTGACCGCGACACCGACGCTCTGCGCATCGCGGGGGAGCGGCTCGCACGATTCGGCGACAGGTTCCGTCTGGTGCACACCGTCTATGACGGCATCGCTGACGCTGTCCACGGCGAAGGCTTCGACCACATTGACGGCGTGCTGTTCGACCTGGGTGTCTCCTCGCTCCAGCTCGACATGGCCGAGCGCGGCTTCGCCTACGCGAAGGATGCACCGCTGGACATGCGCATGGACCAGACCCAGGGCATCACGGCCGCTGACATTCTGGCAACGTACTCCGAGGGCCAGTTGCGCCGCATCTTCGAGGTCTACGGCGAAGAAAAGCTTGCCGGTCGCTACGCTCGCGCCATCCTGAGCGCGCGTGAGTCGAAGCCGATCGCAACGTCGACGCAGCTCGTGTCGATCCTGACGGATGCCACCCCCGGTGCACTGCTGAGCGCCGGCCACCCCGCCAAGCGCGTCTTCCAGGCGCTCCGCATCGAGGTCAACGCTGAGCTCGCGGCTGTCGAGGCCGCAATCCCGGCCGCGATGGACCTGCTGAACGTCGGTGGCCGCATTGTCGTGATGTCTTACCAGTCGCTGGAAGACCGCTTTGTGAAGCGCGCCTTCGCGGCGGCCAGCTCATCCACCGGCCCGAAGGGCCTTCCGGTGGAACTCGAGGAGTTTGCTCCGAGGTTCCGCCTCATTACCAAGGGTGCTGAACTCGCCGACGAGGCCGAACGTCAGCGCAACCCACGATCTATTCCGGTCCGTACCCGTGCCGCTGAGCGTGTGAGGGAGGCACGATGAGCCTGGCAGAGGCGATTACCGTCCCGATTCCCCGTCCCGAGCGTGAGGCCCCGGTCGCGCCGCAGCGCGAACGCCACCTGCGCCCGGTCGCCACGCCGGCGAAGGTACGCAAGCCTCGCGTCGCGTACGCGATGACCGCCCTCATAGGCGCCGTCCTGATCGGCGCCGCGCAGATGGGCCTGTCACTGGCGACGACGGCGACGACGTACGAAATCCGTGAGCTGCAGACGCAGCAACGCGACTTGACCGTGCAGTCACAGCTTCTCAGCGAAGAGCTTGCTGGGCTGTCGTCGCCGCAGTATTTGGCCGCCAACGCAGCGTCCGTTGGCATGGTCATCGGCGCATCGCCCACGTACCTGCGACTCAGCGACGGTGCCGTAATCGGTACCGGTGAGGTTGCCGGTAAGTCGTCGGTCGATGTTCTTCGCACACCGGCTGTTTCAAACGCACTGATTGCCAACACGCCGCTCGCGACCGCACCCGGGAGCACAATCGGTGGTGCAATTCCAGTAGCGGCACCGTCTGAGACGGCAGATAACTTGTCCGCGACCGCTCCGGTTGTCGAGGCTCCACAGTTGCCTCCGGTGATCTCAGACGGAATTCCCACACCAGAAACGCGCTAACGAATCGGAGCCTCGATGACCACGCGGGCTACACGCACGCCACGCCGGCGCACCTCGGTGGCTCTGCTGCTGATCTTTGGAGTCCTGATCGCTTTCACCGTCCGCCTGATCGATATTCAGGTCGTGAAGGCTGAGGAGTACACCGATGAATTCAAGGCTGCCCGCCTCGCTGATGGTGACGTTCTGTATGGCACGCGCGGCGAGATCGTCGACAAAGATGGCACCGTGCTCGCGTCGACCTCGGTCGAATACGCGTTGCAGCTCGACCCCGAGATCATCAAGGACTACGACGTCTATTACGACGGGTTCGACAAAGACCCGACGGTCGTGACGTGGGAAATGGCTCGCGCCAAGATCGCGGCTGCAACAGCCATGACTGAAGACGAGGTTCAGGCAGCTCTGGACAACGCGCCGAGCCCGCGCTGGGCTCCAGTGAAGAGTGGCCTCACGACGCAGCAGTACCTCGACCTCCGCGCGATCGGCGTGCCCTACATCGCGTCCACACCAACCGAGAAGCGCATCTACGAGAACGGTGCTGTCGCGGGAAACATCGTCGGTTTCACCGGATCGGACGGGGCACCGCTCGCCGGCATCGAGTT
This sequence comes from uncultured Microbacterium sp., assembly GCA_947503655.1. GTDB lineage: Bacteria > Actinomycetota > Actinomycetes > Actinomycetales > Microbacteriaceae > Microbacterium. The sequence continues at coordinate 6,042 of CANNEP010000083.1, read as the reverse complement.
GATGGAAGACGCGTGCCTCTCGGCGACGAACGGTGCCACGACGTATGAAGTGGGCGGCAACGGCGAGATCATTCCGGGTTCGCAAGAGACAGAGCCCGCGGTCGATGGCGGCACCGTCACGCTCACGCTTGACGCTGATCTGCAGTGGTACATGCAGCAGATGATCACCGAAGAGGTCGGCATTCAGGGCGCAAAGTACGGCTCGGTGCTCGTCGTCGAGTCAAAGACGGGCAAGATTCGTGCGGCCGCAGAGTACGACACCGTCGATTCCAACTCGCCAGGTGGCTCGTCAGGTAGCTCGCGTCTGTTTGTGGACAGCTTCGAGCCCGGGTCGACGTTCAAGGCCATTACCGCGGCCATGATCATGCAGGAGCGCGTCGCAACCCCCATGACCTCGGTTTGGGCCAGCGGCTATGAGACCTTTGACAATGGCGCCGCGGTCGGCGACGCCTTCCGCCACGACAGCTACCATTACACGCTTGCCGGTGCCCTGATCGACTCTTCGAACGTGGCCCTGAGTAAGTTCGGAACCATGCTGCCGCCGCAGAAGCGATACGAATGGTTGCAGAAGTTTGGTGTTGGCGAGATCACCGATGTCGGATTCTCCGGCGAAGAAGATGGCGTGCTGCACCCGGTCGAAGACTGGGACAACCAAACCATCTATGCGTCGACATTCGGACAATCATTCCAGGTCACGGCCCCGCAGGTTGCCAGTGCCTACCAAGTCATCGCCAATGACGGCGTGAAGCAGCCGCTCCAGCTCATCGAATCGTGCACCAACCCGGACGGCACCGTCGATAAGCCGACTTTGGCTGAGCCGGAGCGTATTCTCGATGTCGACGTCGCGAGCGACCTTTCACTCATGATCGAAAATGTGGCCGAGCAGGGTGGCATCGCCGACATGATCCGTGTTCCGGGCTTCCGCATCGCTGCCAAGACCGGTACCGCACAGACCTACGACGACGCCACCGGCGGCTACAAGGCCAACGTTTATGACACCTCGATCGTCGGCTACGCCCCCGCAGACGACCCCGAGTACGTCGTCATGATCACCCTCAAAGAGCCGACTAGGGTAACCTCGTCTACGGCAACCGCACCCGCCTTTCAAAAGGCCATGACTCAAGTTTTGAAGAACTACCGCGTTATGCCATCCGAGACGCCCATCCCCGCACTTCTTCCGAAGTTCGCTGAATAACGGGCGCACCTGCACGGAGAATTTCACATGATTGCCCTCACTCTCGCCGAGGTTGAAACCATCGTCGGCGGAACCATCCACGCGCGTCGCGGAGACACCGCTGAGACCGTTGTTTCTGGCGTTGTCGACACCGACTCGCGCAACATGACTCCCGGTGGCATATTCGTCGCCAAGCCGGGGGAGACCACGGATGGTCACCGCTTCGTCGGCGCCGCCGTTGAAAACGGCGCCACCCTCGCGCTTGTCGAACACGTTGTTGACGAAGACATCACGCAGATCGTGGTTGCTGACGTCGTTCTCGCGATCGCAGACCTGGCCCGGGCCGTTGTCGCCCGCGTGCGCGCGCACGGTCACCTCAAGATCGTCGGCATCACCGGTTCCAACGGCAAGACCACCACGAAGAACATGCTCCTGCGCATTCTGCAGGAGGAGGGTGAGACCGTCGCTCCCATCGCTTCGTATAACAACGAAGTGGGCGCGCCTCTTACGATGCTGCGCGTCACCGACACCACCGAATATTTGGTCTCAGAGTTTGGTGCCTCCGGCCCCGGCGAGATCGCGCGCCTGGCGGGCCTCGTTACGCCCGACGTTAGCGTTGTGCTGATGGTCGGTATGGCACACGCGGGTGGCTTCGGTGGCATCGAATCCACTGTCAAGGCGAAGACCGAACTCGTACAGGCCCTCGCGCCCGGCGGAACCGCCGTGCTCAACGCCGATGACCCCCGTGTTGCCTCGATGGCACCGGTGGCCGAAACTCAGGGCAACGCCGTGGTGTGGTTCGGCCACGCCCCGACTGCTGATGTTCAGGCTGGCGAGATGGCCGTGTCGGCCGCCGGAACCACGTGCGACGTGCAGGTAGACGGCAAGACCCTGCCGATGAGCTTGAAGGTTCTCGGTGCCCACCACGTTATGAACGCACTGGCCGCCATTACCGCCGCTCGGGTGCTGGGTGTCGCTCCGGAAACGTCTATCGCACGCCTCGAGACCGTGGATCTCGCCGAGCGCTGGCGTATGCAGGTGATGGGCAACGACAGCGTGCGCATCATTAACGACGCGTACAACGCGAGCCCCGACTCGATGGCTGCCGCTCTGCGTACGCTTGCTCAAATCACCGAACCGCACGAGCGCACCGTCGCCGTGCTCGGCGCCATGAGCGAACTGGGCGAGTTCGATGGCGAAGAGCACGACCGCATTGGTCTGCTCGCGGTGCGTCTGCGCCTTCAGCGCATCGTCGTCGTTGGTGCCGCCGCGCGTCGACTGTTTATCTCCGCGATTGGCGAGGGCTCGTGGGATGGCGAACCCGTGTTCTTTGAAGACGCCGATGCCGCCTTCGACTACCTCAAGATAGAGTTGCGTGACGGCGACCGGGTGCTCGTGAAATCCTCGAACTCCGCGGGTCTGCGCTTTCTGGGCGATCGTCTGGGAGGATTGTTCTCGTGAGATCACTCCTTGCGGCTGCGGTCATTGCGTTTGCCTTTACGCTGTTCCTCACCCCGGTCTTTCTGAAGTTCTTCCGAAAGTGGGGCTGGGGGCAGGTCATTCGCACACCCGAAAGCGCGAACAACCCCAAGCACGGCGCGAAGCGCGGCACGCCCACGATGGGTGGCGTCATCTTCATCATCGCCACGCTTGTCGGCTACCTCATCGGTACCTACACCGGCAACAACCCGCCCACGATCTCGGGCTTGCTCGTGTTGTGGCTCATGGTCGGCTTCGGCGTCGTTGGCTTCATCGACGACTACATGAAGGTCAGCAGGCAGAACAGCCTCGGTCTCTCTGGCTGGCGCAAGATCATCGGCCAGCTCCTGGTGATGATTCCGTTCGGCATCGTTTCGCTCAACTTCCCGAACGAATACAACGTCACTCCCGCGAGTGACTCAATCTCGCTCTTCCGCGACATCGCCGTACTGAGCTTCATGCCGCTGGGCTTTGTGCTCGGGTGGCTGCTGTACCTCGCGTGGATCTCGCTCATGGGCGTGGCAACGTCCAACGCCACCAACCTGACCGATGGTCTTGACGGCCTTGCCGCTGGTTCCGGTGTCTTCGTCATCGGTACCTACAGCCTCATCGCCTTCTGGCAGTTCAACCAGCGTTGCGAAGTCGCGCCGGAAGAGCTCATCGCCGGGTGCTACGGCAACATCCGCGACCCCCTCGACCTCGCGATCGTGAGCGCTTCGTTCATCGGTGCCCTCGTGGGCTTCCTGTGGTGGAACGCACCGAAGGCCAAGGTCTTCATGGGCGACACCGGTTCGCTCGCCATCGGCGGCGTTCTCACCGCGATGGCGATCCTGACGCACACCGAGCTGCTGCTCATCGTCATCGGCTTCGTCTTCCTGATGGGCCCCGGCTCCGTCATCTTGCAGCGCTACTACTTCAAGCTGACGAAGGGTAAGCGTCTCTTCCTCAATAGCCCGTTCCACCACCACCTCGAAATGCGTGGCTGGCCAGAACCGACGATCGTCGTGCGCATGTGGATCATCGCCGGCGCGTGCGCGGTCACCGGTATGGGTCTCTTCTACGTTGAATGGCTTTCCCGCGTATGACGCTTGATCACCTCACCAGCTGGTACTCCGATTGGAAGGGCCTGCGCGTCGCTGTGCTCGGCCTCTCGTCAACGGGTTTCTCGGTTGCTGACACGCTTGCCGAACTGGGCTCAGACGTTCGCGTTTTCACCGAGTCTTCGTCGGAAGAATACGCGCGCCTGTTGCCCGTCATCGGCGTTGGTCTCGTCGAGAAGTCGCTGCAGGAGATTCCGGACGAGCTCGTGGAGTTTGCTCCCGAGGTCGTTATCGCGTCGCCCGGATTCGCGCCGCACCACCCGGTTATCCAGTGGGTGCAAGAGCAGGGCATCGCGCTGTGGGGCGATATTGAGCTTGCCTGGCGCGTGCGTGACAAGGTCACGCGTGCGGACGGTACGCCCGCCGAGTGGATTCTGATCACCGGAACCAACGGCAAGACCACGACGACGCGGCTGACGGCATCGATGCTGGTTGCGGGTGGGCTCAAGGCCGCGCCCTGCGGCAACATCGGCGTGCCGATTCTTGACGCGGTGCGTGACCCTGAAGGCTTTGACGCGCTCGTTGTTGAACTCTCCAGCCACCAGCTTTGGTACTTGGGTCTGTCAACTCCCGCCGGTCAACCGGTTCCGGCCGCCAGCGTCTGTCTCAACCTCGCTGACGACCACCTGATCTGGCACGGCTCGTTTGAGGCCTATCGCGACGCGAAGGCGCTTGTTTACCGCAACACGAAGTTCTCGTGCGTGTACAACAAGGCAGACCTCGCGACGCGCGACATGGTCGAAGATGCCGACGTTATCGAGGGTGCGCGTGCCATCGGGTTTGACCTCGGTGTGCCCGGGCCGAGCGATCTCGGTGTCGTCGACGGACTGCTCGTTGACCGTGCTTTCCTTGACGATCGCCGCAACGCCGCGCTCGAGATCATCGACGTTGACACGCTTGCGACGCTGAATCTTGCAGCCCCGCATATCGCCTCCAATATTTTGGCTGCGACCGCGCTGAGCCGCACGCTCGGTATTACCGCCGAAGACGTCAACACGGCGCTCCAGACTTTCCGACTCGACCCGCACCGCATTGAGCTCGTAGCCCGCGCTGCTGGCGTCACGTGGATCGATGACTCGAAGGCGACGAACCCGCACGCCGCGGCTTCGTCACTGACCGCATTTCCTGGCGCTGTGTGGGTTGTTGGTGGCCAGCTGAAGGGCGTCGACATTTCTGATCTGGTTGCTGCTCGCGGTGTGAAGACCCGTGCTGCGATCGTGATTGGCGTTGAGCGCACTGAGGTTGTCGAAGCGTTCGCGCGACACGCGCCCAATGTTCCCCTCTTCGAAGCCGTCGCAACGGACACTGAAGAGGTCATGGACGCGGTCGTGCGTATTGCGGCTGGGGTTGTGACAGACGGGGATGTGGTCTTGTTGGCACCGGCAGCGGCGTCATTTGACCAGTTCACCGGTTACGACCAGCGCGGAGAACTCTTCGCACAGGCAGTCCGCAAGTGGGCAGATAAGGAGTCGGGCGATGACCAGCAACACGACATCGCCGACCCCGAGCACTGAAGACGACGGCGCGCGCGGTCAGGCCGCACGCGTCTTTCTGGGTCTGAAGATCAAGCCGGTTCCGGTTGAATTCATGCTCATCGCATCGGCGGCCCTGCTGCTGACGATCTTCGGACTCGTCATGGTGCTGTCGGCGACGAGCGCTTCGCCGACAGCACCGCTCGACACGTTCATGAAGCAGGGCGTTTTCGCCCTCATCGGGATTCCGCTGATGTTCGTGCTGAGCCGCTTTTCGATGTCGTTCTTCAAGAAGATGGCCTGGCCGATTCTGGGGCTCGGTCTCGGGTTGCAAGCGCTGATCTATACGCCACTGGCCGTGCACAATGACGGCAACACCGCATGGGTCAGAATCGCCGGACAACAGCTACAACCCGCCGAGTTTCTGAAGGTCGCGACCGCGCTGTGGGTCGGTTACGTGCTCTACCGCAAACAGGCGTTGCTGGGACTCTGGCGCCATGTCTTCATCCCGCTGGTTCCCGTGTCCGCACTCATCTTGGGCTCCGTCCTCGGTGGTAAAGACCTCGGCACGGCGATGATCCTCCTGATGATTCTGCTTGCGGCGCTGTACTTCTCCGGCGTCAAGCTCCGGGTGTTTGTGTTGCCGTTTGTGCTCGGTGTCATGGGCGTAGCCGCGCTCGCCATCTTTAGCCCCAACCGCCTTAATCGCATTCTGACCGTTTTCAGTGACTGTGCCACGGCGGCAGAGTACGACGCCGCCTGCTACCAGCCGATGCATGGCCTTTGGGGCTTGGCGAGCGGTGGCGTATTCGGGCTC
>CANNEP010000082.1 GCA_947503655.1 uncultured Microbacterium sp. | reverse complement strand
CCCCACTGGGCTTAGGCGGTGTCCGGGGGGGTGGGTTTCACCACCCGCCCCCCGCCCGCACTGCCACCGCCTTGCTCGTCAGGAGGAATGCTTTTGTTTAGCGCCATCGCGCGGATCTTCCGTACGCCCGACCTTCGTCGGAAGATCGGTTTCACCCTGGCGATCATCGCCATCTATCGACTGGGTGCGCACATTCCTGCGCCATTCGTCGACTACGCAAACGTTCAGGACTGTATTGCCCTGAACTCCGGCGCCTCCGGTGAGGGTGGTCCGGTAAACCTCATGTCCATCGTGAACATGTTCTCCGGCGGAGCCCTGCTCCAGCTGTCGATCTTCGCGCTGGGTGTGATGCCGTACATCACGGCAACGATCATCACGCAGCTTCTGCGTGTGGTCATCCCACACTTTGAGGCTCTCCACAAGGAGGGTCAGGCGGGTCAGACCAAGCTGACGCAGTACACGCGTTACCTGACCATCGCCCTCGCGCTGCTGCAGTCGACGACGCTTATTACCGTCGCCCGCACCGGCCAACTCTTCGGTAACGCTGGTGGTCCGTGCGCAGAGCTGCTCACGAACCAGGAGTGGTACGCCCAGCTGATGATGATCATCACGCTGACGGCCGGTACCGGTCTGATCATGTGGTTCGCAGAGCTCGTGACGGAGCGCGGTATCGGTAACGGTATGTCACTGCTCATCTTCACGTCGATCGCAGCCACGTTCCCCGGCGCCATGGGTGTCATCTGGGCAACCAAGGGCTTCGAGACCTTCCTGCTCGTCATCCTCGTCGGCATCCTGATCGTCGCGCTCGTCGTCTTCGTTGAGCAGTCGCAGCGCCGCATTCCGGTGCAGTACGCGAAGCGCATGGTTGGCCGCCGCACCGTTGGCGGCACCAACACGTACATCCCGATCAAGGTGAACATGGCCGGTGTTGTGCCTGTCATCTTCGCATCGTCGCTGCTGTACATCCCCGCGCTTATCGCGCAGTTCAACCAGCCTGCTCCGGGTGAAGAGCCGGCACCGTGGGTGACGTTCATCGCGCAGTACCTGACGACGGGTGACAGCCCGCTGTACATGGCTGTCTACTTCCTGCTGATCGTCGGCTTCACCTACTTCTACGTTGCCATCACGTTCAACCCTGTTGAGGTTGCTGACAACATGAAGAAGTACGGCGGCTTCATCCCGGGTATCCGCGCAGGTCGTCCGACCGCTGAGTACCTCGAGTACGTACTCACGCGCATCACTTTCCCTGGTTCCATCTACCTCGGCATCGTGGCTCTCATCCCGTTCATCGCCCTCGCGACGGTTGGCGCTAACCAGAACTTCCCGTTCGGTGGCGCGTCGATCCTCATCATGGTTGGTGTCGGTCTCGAGACCGTTAAGCAGATCGATGCACAGCTGCAACAGCGTCACTACGAAGGGCTTCTGCGATGACCACCGCTTCCGCACGCTTTCTGATCGTTGGCCCGCAAGGTTCCGGCAAGGGCACCCAGGGCATTCGTATCGCCGAAGCTTTCGGTATTCCGGTGGTTTCGACGGGCGACATCTTCCGCGCCAACATCAAGGGCGGCACGGAGCTCGGCAAGAAGGTTCAGGAGATCACCGCGCGCGGCGACCTCGTGTCTGACGAGCTGACCGGCGACCTGGTTCGCGGCCGTCTGTCGGAAGATGACGCTGCGACGGGCTTCCTGCTTGATGGCTACCCGCGCAACCGCGCTCAGGTTGGTCACCTCGACGAGTTCCTCGGCGGCCGCGGCGAAGCGCTTGACGCCGTCATCGAGCTCGCCGTTCCGCGTGAAGAGTCGATCGCTCGTATCGCACTGCGTGCGGCTGAGCAGGGTCGTGAAGACGACACTCCTGACGCCATCGCAAAGCGCCTCGACATCTACGAGAAGGAGACCGCTCCGATTCTCGAGGTGTACGGCGTGCGCGGCATCGTCGACACGATCGACGGTGTGGGCTCGCTCGACGAGATCACCGAGCGCATCTTTGCTGCTCTCGCGGCTCGCGGCCTGACCGCGTCCGCTGACGCTGACGCGTAACCCGTGTTCCGAAAGTCCATCTACAAGTCGCCCGCCCAGCTGCGGGCAATGGTAGAACCTGGCCTCATCACCGCGGCAGCGCTGGATGCTGTCGCGGAGATGATCCGCCCGGGCGTTACGACTCTCGAGCTGGATGCCGCTGCTGAAGCGGTCATTCGCCTCCGCGGTGCAGAACCCAACTTCATGTTGGTTCCGGGTTATTTCCACACTGTCTGCGCTTCGGTCAATGACCAGGTGGTACACGGCATTCCCACCGATCGCGTGTTGCAGGCTGGAGACATCGTGTCGATTGACTGCGGTGCACAGTTCAACGGCTGGAACGGCGACTCAGCCCGCACGTTCATCGTGCCGGGCGAGGCGAACGCGCAAGACGTCGCCGAGCGCCAGGAGTTGTCTGATGTGACCGAAGGGTCGCTGTGGGCCGGCATTGCCGCGATGGCGACGGCCGATCGCATCGGCGAGATCTCGGCTGCGATCGAGGACTACATCGTCGCGCGCCCGTTCTCCCGCACCGGTAAGCCGTTCGGCATTCTGCGCGAGTATGTCGGCCACGGCATCGGCCGCAAGATGCACGAGGCGCCGACCGTCTTCAACTACCGCACGCCTGAGCGCGGCGAGGTTATTAAGCCCGGTCTGGTGCTGGCAATCGAGCCCATGGTGACCAGTGGTTCCGAAGCCACCTTCGTTGAAGACGACGAGTGGACGGTAACAACTATTGATGGATCCATGGGTTCGCACTGGGAACACAGTGTCGCTGTGCACGAGAATGGTATTTGGGTACTGACTGCGGCCGATGGCGGTGCCGCAGGACTCGCTCCGTTTGGTATTACCCCGACTCCGATTAGCTAGGGAGAGACATGGCTAAGCCCGCTGTAAAGAAGACGAACTGGTTCGCGATCTGGACGAGCATTGGTGTGGTTGTCGCCGTTGTAGCGATCGCGGTGGTGGTTGTGTTCAGCAACCAGGCCGCGAACAAGCTGCCGGCTGAGAACATCCCGGCTGCAGTCGACACCGAGACCGGTGCGGTCACGATCGGAAACGGCGAAGACACGGTTTCGGTGTTCGTCGACTTCATGTGCCCGAACTGCAAGAACTTCGAGACGAACTTCGGCGGTGACCTGCGCGACCTCGCGAAGAGCGACAACATCTCGCTCGGCATTCATGCCGTGAGCATCCTCGACAACGCGTCGAAGGGTACGAAATACTCGACCCGTGCCGCGAACGCGTTCTACTGCGTCGCTGAGGAGAAGCCTGAGCTCACCATGAGCTACATGGACGCGCTCTTCGCTAAGCAGCCGGCTGAAGGCACGACCGGTCTGTCGGACGAGCGTCTCATCGAACTCGCTTCGGGCCTCGGCGTTGACATCAAGGCCTGCCAGACCGATCAGACGTTCGCTGACTTCGTCACCAAGCAGACACGCAACAACATGCCGCGCAACCCGCAAGACCAGGGCCTTTACACGCCCACCGTCTTGATTAACGACGAATACACGCAGCTCAGCACGCTGACCCCGACGTTCTTCACAGACATGTTCGGCGGCGCAGCCAAGAGCGAGTAACGCTTTCGGTTCTCGGGCTTCGGCTCTGGGGCCTCTGGGCGGGGGATGGGTCTTCCATCGCCCGCCTTTGCGTTGCTTGGGTGTTCGCGGCGGCGGCGCGGGCCGTCACGGCAGGAGGTATCTGTCGCGGTGGGAGGCGATTATGCGCATAATCACCTCCCGCCGTGGTGTTTACCTATTCTCACGACATCGAAGCGGCGGCCGGAACCATGGGGTGCGGGCCGCGGGAGGGCGGCGGAACCGCGGGGTGCGGGGCCGGGCGGGTGCTTCGGGCAACGCGAGCCGCGCAACCGCTGCCGCTGCTGGCAACGGAGCCAATGGTTCCGGAACCTCTGCGAACGCAGAAGCAGGTGCAAACGGCGACGACCTGGCCTTCACCGGTTCGTCCGTTTCGACGCCTCTGATCAGCGGCGGACTCGCCGTTCTGTTCGCCGGCCTGGCGTTCATGCTCATCGCACGCGTGCGGCGTACGGCATAACACACCAAAAACACAGGTACGTCAGGGCATCTCGGTTTGCCGAGATGCCCTGACGGCGTCTAGTATAGATCTTTGGTGCCTTGTGCCTTGATTTCGGCGTGTCCGAATCGGCAGGGTATCGAATTCACATCCACGCAGACCGACCGGTTTGCACATTGGTAGCGAGGCTATGGCTAAAAAAGACGGTGTCATCGAGATTGAAGGCACAATTTCCGAGGCTCTGCCCAACGCGATGTTCCGCGTTGAGCTGACCAACGGGCACAAGGTGCTTGCAACGATCTCCGGAAAGATGCGGCAGAACTACATCCGCATCATCCCCGAAGACCGTGTTGTCGTCGAGCTCAGCCCGTACGACCTCACCCGCGGTCGCATCGTTTACCGCTACCGCTAAACCGGTCGAGAAGTAACGCTTCGGCTTGCCGAAGTGAAGACAGCGAAACAGGAAAATCATGAAGGTTAACCCCTCAGTAAAGCCCATTTGCGACCACTGCCGCGTGATCCGTCGTCACGGACGCGTCATGGTGATCTGCAAGAGCAACCCGCGTCACAAGCAGCGCCAGGGCTAAGACCTGCGCGGTTCGTTCCGCTTCATAACTAAATATTTGTCATAGGTAGCATCGGATTCCGTTCGCGGAGGACACCCCGGGTGGAGGCTCGGGAATGGATGTTGCCCCATACCTCCACATACTCCACAGGAGAACCGCATGGCACGTCTTGCCGGCGTAGACATCCCGCGCGACAAGCGCGTGGTGATCGCCCTCACGTACATCTACGGCATCGGCCGTACCCGTTCGGTCGAGATCCTCAAGGCCACCGAGATCGACGAGTCGATCCGCGTTAAGGACCTTTCGGACGACCAGCTCGTCACGCTTCGTGACTACATCGACGCAACCTACAAGGTGGAGGGTGACCTTCGCCGCGAGGTGGCAGCTGACATCCGCCGCAAGGTTGAGGTCGGATCCTACGAAGGTATCCGCCACCGTCGCGGCCTTCCGGTTCGCGGTCAGCGCACCAAGACCAACGCACGCACGCGCAAGGGTCCGAAGAAGACCGTCGCAGGCAAGAAGAAGGCCGGCCGCTAGGCCGCCCGGAAGGATTAGGAAAGAGCAATGGCTGCACCTAAGTCTGCTGCGCGTAAGCCGCGTCGCAAGGAAAAGAAGAACATCGCGCTCGGTGTTGCACACATCAAGTCGACCTTCAACAACACGATCGTTTCGATCACCGACCCGTCCGGCGCTGTCATCAGCTGGGCATCGTCGGGTGGCGTGGGCTTCAAGGGCTCGCGTAAGTCGACTCCGTACGCTGCTGGTATGGCAGCTGAAGCGGCCGCTAAGGGCGCTCAGGAGCACGGCGTGAAGAAGGTTGACGTTATGGTCAAGGGCCCGGGTTCGGGTCGCGAGACTGCAATCCGTTCGCTGCAGGCCGCAGGCCTCGAGGTCGGTTCGATCCAGGATGTGACGCCCCAGGCCCACAACGGATGCCGTCCGCCGAAGCGCCGCCGCGTCTGATGGTTTTTTGCCGTGCCAGCTTCGGCTGGCGCGGTTCCCATCCCGGCGCGAGCCGGTCAACTTAAAACCTCAACCGCAAGTGTCATATAGCGGGCACTTGATTGAAAGGAACACATAGTGCTTATTGCACAGCGTCCCACTCTTACCGAGGAGAAGATCGCGGAGTTCCGCAGCCGGTTCATCATTGAGCCGCTGGAGCCCGGATTCGGTTACACCATCGGAAACGCACTGCGCCGCAGCCTGCTTTCGTCCATCCCGGGCGCAGCGGTCACGAGCGTTCGTTTCGATGGTGTTTCGCACGAGTTCAGCACGATCCCGGGTGTGAAGGAAGATGTCACCGAGATCATCCTGAACATCAAGCAGCTGGTTCTCTCGAGCGAGCGCGACGAGCCCATCACGGCTTACCTGCGCAAGACGGGTGCGGGTGAAGTGACCGCCGCTGACATTTCGGCTCCGGCCGGTGTCGAGGTTCACAACCCCGAGCTCGTTATCGCGACGCTCAACGACACCGCGAAGTTCGAGCTGGAACTGACGATCGAGCGTGGCCGTGGCTACGTTTCGGCAACGCAGAACCGCAACGAGTTCGCTGAAGCTGGCCAGATTCCGATCGACTCGATCTACTCGCCGGTTCTCAAGGTCAGCTACCGTGTCGACGCCACCCGTGCTGGTGAGCGCACCGACTTCGACAAACTGATCCTGGACGTCGAGGCAAAGCCGTCGATTACTCCGCGTGACGCGGTTGCTTCGGCTGGTCGCACGCTTGTCGAACTGTTCGGTCTCGCTCGCGAGCTGAACGTCGAAGCTGAAGGTATCGAAATCGGCCCGGCGCCGGTTGAGACCGTTCTCAGCAACGAGCTGTCGATGCCGATCGAAGACCTCGACCTGTCGGTTCGTTCCTACAACTGCCTGAAGCGCGAAGGCATCAACACTGTCTCGGAGCTTGTTGCTCTCAGCGAGACCCAGCTGATGAACATCCGCAACTTCGGTCAGAAGTCGGTTGATGAGGTTCGTGACAAGCTCACCTCGCTTGGTCTGTCGCTGAAGGACTCGGTGCCCGGTTTCGACGGCGCCCACTTCTACGACGGCTACGAAGACTAAGTCGCACGACTTCTTTTCAGAAATTTCCCTGGAGTAAAGAGATATGCCAAAGCCTGCAAAGGGACCCCGCCTCGGAGGCGGCCCCGCACACGAGCGTCTGCTGCTTGCAAACCTCGCTGTCGCGCTGTTCACCCACAAGTCGATTCAGACCACCGAGACCAAGGCAAAGCGCCTGCGTCCGGTCGCTGAGCGTCTCGTCACGTTCGCAAAGCGCGGCGACCTGCACGCACGTCGTCGCGTGCTGAGCATCCTCCGCAACCAGGACGCTACGCACGTCCTGTTTGCTGAGATCGCTCCGCTCGTTGCTGACCGCCCGGGTGGTTACACGCGCATCACCAAGATTGGCAACCGCAAGGGCGACAACGCTCCCATGGCTGTCATCGAGCTCGTTCTCGAGCCCGTCGCCAAGAAGGCCGCTGCAAAGCCGGCCAAGAAGGCAGCTGCTGCTCCTGCAAAGGAAGAAGCACCTGCTGAGGTCGTCGAGGAGACCGTAGAGGCTCCCGTCGAGGAGACCGTAGAGGCTCCCGTCGAGGCTGTCGAGACCGAAGCTGCTGAGGCAGTTGAGGGCGACGCTAAGTAATTCGTTTCATCACGAGGCCCTTCTCCTTCGGGAGGAGGGCCTCGTGCGTTTTCCGGGGCACCCCAGAAACGCAATATTTCTGCGACACGAGCACCGGGGGTTCCGGAACCATCAGGTGCGGCGCAGAAAGTGGCACCGGCGAGCGAATGGCTGCCGATAAACTGGGCCCATGAGTGAACTCGAGCCGTTGTCGCGCCGCATTCAGGCGCCCGCCAACCTGCCCGCCGTCGAACACCCGGCGCTGGCCGAGGTGCGCCCCGCAACGATGGCCGACCTTGAGGCCCTCATCGCGTTGACGCACGCCGCCGAGGCCATCGACCACCCGTCGTGGGCGTCACCGCGCGAAGAGGTCGAAGACCTCCTCGAAGGCCCGGGGATCGACGCCACCGTCGACACCCTCATCGGATTCGCCGCCGACGGCCGCGCACTCGCGTTTGCGAGCATCATGCCGGCATCCAGCGCCGACACGCGCGTGCAGGTCTACACGAACGGCATCGTGCACCCCGAGGTGCGCGGGCAGGGCATCGGAACCATGCTGCTGGCGTGGGCGAAGGGCCGTGCGACCCAGCATCTCGCGACCCGCGAAGAAACCCTCCCAGCGTGGATCGCGATGTACGCGCAGGAGCGCACCACCGACGCCATCGCGATCGGGCTCGACGCGGGATTCACCGTCGAACGCTACTTCCACACGATGGAGCGCGACCTCGCCGCCGATATTCCCGACCTCGCCATCGGCGACGACGTTGAGATCGTCACCTTCACGCCGGAGCTCCGCGAAGCGACGCGACTGGCCCGCAACGATGCGTTCCGTGATCACTGGGGGAGCCAGCCCTCGTCGCCCGAAAAGTGGGAGCGCTTCACGACCGGTGAGATCTTCCGCCCCGACCTGTCAGTCGTCGCCGTCGAACGCGGCACGACCAACGTCATCGCATTCACGCTCAGCTCGGTCAACGAAGACGACACCGAACTGCAGGGCTACCGCGCGTCGTACATCGACCTGATCGGCGTCGTACGTGACCGCCGTGGCCAGAAGCTTGCCCCCGCTCTCATCGCTGAGGCGCTGCGTCGCGCGCGTGCTGATGGCCTCGCGAAAGCGACGCTCGACGTGGACTCATCAAGCCCGACCGGAGCCAACACCCTGTACGAGGGCATGGGGTTCACCGCGACCGACGTTGAGGTCGCGCTCGTTATCGAGTTCTAGCGCGGGGTTTACTCAGCGCTTCCGCAGCGACTCAGCCCCGTGGTTCCAACTCAACCGCGGGGCGCGAAGCCCTTGGTTCCAACTCAGCCCTGTGGTTCCATGCGACATCGCTGGAGCGCGGCGGAGCGGAACCTGCGCCACCGCTAGGCTGGATTCATGCGGATCCGCCTCGATATTGCGTACGACGGTACCCATTTTCGTGGGTGGGCGACGCAGCCCGGCCTGCGCACCGTGCAGGGCACGTTGCAGGCGGCGCTGGAGCGCATTGCGGGCGGAACCATTCGGCTGGTTGTCGCCGGACGCACGGATGCCGGGGTGCATGCGTCGGGTCAGGTTGCTCACGTCGACCTCGATGAGGATCAGGTCGAGCGCATCATGCAGCGGCGCACGGCGCCGGGTGAAGACGCGGTGTCGCAGATTGCCAGGCGCATTCGCGGGGTTGTCGGGGCATACAGCGACGTTGACGTGATGTTGACGACGCGGGCGCCGGAGGGTTTTGACGCGCGTTTCTCGGCGGTGTGGCGTCGGTACGAGTACCGGTTGGCCGACGAGGTGTCGGGCTACTACCCGTTGACGCGTGCGTTCACGACGTTTCACAAGGCGAGCCTCGATGTTGACGCGATGAACGAAGCGGCGTCACGCTTCATCGGTCTGCACGACTTCGCGGCCTACTGCAAGCCGCGTGAAGAGGCCACAACGATTCGCACGCTGCTGGAGTTTGACTGGCGCCGCGATGATGCGGGCGTGCTAGTCGCGCACCTCAAGGCTGACGCGTTTTGTCACTCGATGGTGCGTGCTTTGGTCGGTGCGTGTGCGGCTGTCGGCGAGGGCCGACTCGGGCCTGACGACGTCGTCACTCTGCGCGAGGCGGGGGAGCGCACGAGCGCGTTCAAGGTGCTCGCGGCACGCGGTTTGACGCTGTCTGAAGTCGGTTATCCGGCCGATGATTTGCTCGCTGCGCGCGCCGAACAAACGCGAGCGCGACGAGAACTCGACTAGTCCGCAGAACCTGCGCCAGCACACCCCAGACGGGCGTAGTGTGGCAGTGATGAGAGTCATTTCGTACAACCTGCGCAAGCATCGCGCGGTGGACGAGTTGCATGAACTGGTTACCGCCCGAGGCGTCGACGTGTTGTGTCTGCAGGAGTGCGACACCACCGATATTCCCGATGAAATCGCCGGTCTCAAGCTCGCTGACGCGACACGAATGAACCGCCTCGGCCTCGCCGTCTACGCACGCGCAAGCGCCTACCGCGTTGGTGCGACCGTCTCACTGGCGTTGAAGAAGTCACTGCATGACCGCGTGCTGCGACCGGCGCACGAGCGTGTGCTGGGCGTGCGTCTGCACGATATCGACGACAATCGTGACTTCATTGTGGCGTCGTTTCACGCCGCGCCGCTGACCGCACTCAACTCGCTACGCCGGCACCAAATCAAGGTTGCGCTCTCGGAGCTCGGCCAGCTCGGCGAAGGCCTGCCGATTCTCATGGTCGGCGACTATAACTACCCCGTCTTCAAAGAGAACCTGTCGCAACGCATGCGCGAGGCGGGGTTCGAACTCTCCATGAGTGACAGCCGCACCTACACCCGATACCGCTTCTTCAAGGGCTACTACGACTTCGCGACGTCGGTTGGATTCGACATCGACGACATCACGACCCTCCCGCAAGGAACCAGCGATCACCTGCCGATCCAGATCGACGCGAGCTTTCCCCGCCGCATCTCCCACGCTGCCATCGTCTAACCCGCACCCCTGGTTCCGGAACCACTCCTTTCTCGTGCTGCGAATGGCTCCGTCTCGCGTAAGAGGCTTGCGGCAAACCTCGGTTTGGTGATTGGGGCCCGGTCACGTAAGCTATTTCATTGGTGCGTGCGACTGCTCGTGCGCATCCGAACGTGAGCCCTCCACCGATGTGTTCAATCAGGCAACTGAGCGAACCCTCCCGGAGTGGGATTCACGAACCTCTCCGTTCGATCCACAAGAAAGCAGCTCAATCATGACGCGCACTTTCACGCCGAAGGCTGGCGAAGCCCAGCGCGAGTGGCTGGTTATCGACGCGACTGACGTCGTTCTCGGTCGCCTCGCTTCGCACGCCGCAACGCTCCTTCGCGGCAAGCACAAGGCCACCTTTGCTCCGCACATGGACATGGGTGACTTTGTCATCATCATCAACGCTGACAAGGTCGCACTGACCGGTCAGAAGCTCCAGAAGAAGATGGCTTACCGCCACTCGGGTTACCCGGGCGGCCTCACGGCTGTCTCGTACGCCGAGCTTCTCGAGAAGAACCCGGTTCGCGCCGTGGAGAAGGCCGTTCGCGGCATGCTCCCCAAGAACACCCTGGGCCGCAACCAGCTCAGCAAGCTGAAGGTATACGCAGGTGCTGAGCACCCGCACGCCGCTCAGCTGCCTAAGACGTACGTTTTCGACCAGGTCGCCCAGTAAGCGCCGATTGACTAAGGACACACTCGTGGCGAAGATCTCTGACTCCATCGAAACTCCGCAGGAATACTCGACGTCGACCCCCGTTGACGAGACCGCGGTCGCAGCAGTGCGCCCCGTTCTCACCGTCTCCGGTGGCGCCGTCGGTCGTCGCAAGCAGGCTATTGCCCGCGTGCGCATCGTTCCCGGCTCGGGCACCATCACGGTCAACGGCCGTACGCTCGAGGACTACTTCCCTAACAAGCTGCACCAGCAGCTCATCAACGACCCGTTCACCGCTCTGAACCTTCAGGGCGCATACGACGTCATCGCTCGTATCTCGGGTGGTGGCGACTCGGGCCAGGCCGGCGCTCTGCGTCTCGGCATTGCTCGTGCGTTGAACGAGGTTGACGTTGAGAACAACCGCGCAACCCTGAAGAAGGCTGGCTTCTTGTCCCGCGACGCACGCGTCAAGGAACGCAAGAAGGCCGGTCTCAAGAAGGCCCGCAAGGCTCCTCAGTACTCGAAGCGTTAAGAAGCGTTTCGGTTACTATGCCGCTTTTTGGCACCGATGGCGTGCGAGGGCTCGCAAATGGTTCCCTCACCGCTGATCTGGCGCTGTCCTTGGCCCAGGCGACTGCTGTCGTCCTGGGCCAAGGCCGTTCCGCCGAGGCACGTCGGCAGGCAGGCAAGCGCCTGACTGCCGTTATTGCCCGAGACCCGCGCATTTCCGGCGAGTTCCTTGCCGCAGCTGTTGCCGCCGGTCTCGCCTCCTCTGGCGTCGACGTGCTCGACGCCGGTGTGATTCCGACGCCCGCGCTCGCCTTCCTGGTGGCTGACACTGACGCCGACTTTGGTGTCATGGTCTCGGCGTCGCACAACCCCGCTCCCGACAACGGGATCAAGATTTTCGCACACGGTGGCGTCAAGCTCCCGGACGAGGTCGAAGCGCGCATTGAAGCCGCGATGACCGGTCCGAAGTTGCAGCCGACCGGTGGCGAAGTCGGTCGCATTCGTCGCTT
>CANNEP010000081.1 GCA_947503655.1 uncultured Microbacterium sp. | reverse complement strand
CGGAATCCCCGAAGTACGCGCCCCCAACTGGATCGACCCCACCGGCCGCTGGCGACGAAGCACATCCTCCTCCCTCCACCTCACCCGGCGAGCCAAACGCCGCGGCAACCCACCACCCGGCGTAAAACCCCTGCCCGGCGTAAAACCGCCGCCACCAATCTCGCCCTAGTGAATCCGCTCCCAGACGTTTCGGTGCGGAATGCCTACGCGCTGAAACTCAACCCCGAGGGGTCGATGTCGCAGCGATACGAGTCGATGGTGCGAGCTCCCCCGTCGCGCAGTGCGCTTCCCGCGAGGCCACCTCGACGCGAGGCCCGCGCCTGTCAGGTGCAATTCGCCATCACGTCGAACCCGCGCCACGCTTTTGTCAACCAACTATTGACAACCGACGATTGTCAAGATTATGTTGACAACATGAACCGCAAAACCATCTCTCCATCAGCAGCGCTGATTGCCGCTGTCGTGCTTGGTATCGCTGGCATCGCTGTCTTCCTTCTCGCGATCGGGTTCGAATGGGGCGGCTTCGGTGGCGGCATGGCCATGGGCGCCGGCATCGGACTCGCTCTCGCAGCCACCTTTTTCTGGGGCTACGCCACCGGACTCCGCGCACCCGGCATACGCGCCCAGTGGCGCCCGAGCGACGACCCCACCGCATGAGCGACCTCGCCGACGCCGTCTCACGCGCCGTCTTCGAACACGCCGGACTCGCGCCCGCCGCGCCCACCGCAACTGACGAAACAGCGCACCAGCTCACCGCCGACGAGAGCCTCGCACTCATCGGCGCCAGCGCCGCAGCCGAGCGCCAAGCCGCAACCATGCTCCACGGGGCCGTCACGGCAGCCCGTGCAGCCAACGTCAGCTGGGCCCGCATCGGCGGCGAACTCGGCATGACACGACAGGCCGCACAACAGCGATTCGGCATCGCACCCGAAAACGCCACCACCGACCACACCACCAACGACAACACAGCCGCCGATCACACCACGCACGCATTCGAAGACACCGAGCGCTGGCTCGGCCCCGTCACCGCCTTCGATGAAATGAAAGAACTCGAACTCGCTGGCCGAGCCGGCTGGCACACCGTCGAAGCCGGCGCCTTCAAGCACCGCATGGTGCGCACCGAAACGCAGTGGCAACACCGCCGCGTGCTTTGGCGCGGATCTCTGGCCCGCGACGAAGCCGACGGCTGGCAGATCGGCTGCCGCGCCTTCCCGTGGATCTACCTGATCCGCGACACCGGAATCCCCATCGAGGCATAACCCACGCGCCGCCGTGAAAAGATCAGAGGGTGAAGATCATTGCGGCGGCAGACGGTTCGGCACTCGGCAATCCGGGCCCGGCCGGCTGGGGATGGTACGTCGACGACCAGCACTGGGCGAGCGGCGGGTGGCCGCACGGCACCAACAACATGGGCGAACTCATGGCCGTGCTCGACCTCCTGCAGCAAACCGCACACCTCGATGCACCGCTGCACATCCTCTGCGACTCGCAATACGTCATCAACTCCATCACCAAGTGGATGCCCGGCTGGAAGCGCAACGGCTGGAAGAAAAAAGACGGCAAACCCGTCCTCAACGTCGACCTCATGAAGGCGATCGACGAAGCCATCACCGGCCGCCCCGTCACCTTCGAATGGGTCAAGGGCCACGCCGGCCACCACCTCAACGAAAAAGCCGACGACCTCGCCAACGCCGCCGCCACCGCCTATCAAGCCGGCCGCATCGCGAAGCCTGGCCCCGGATTCCTCGACACCGCACCCGCCACCGGCGCCGCCGTCCTCACCGACAGCAGCACGCAGAAAGCGGTACCACGAAAAACGGAACCGCAGCAGCAGCCGCAACCAGCAGCACCAGCTGCAGAGATGGTTCCGCCCGCCGACAACGACCTGTTCTCACTCTTCGACGACCTCGACACCGCGCCCCCGGCGAAACCAGCAGAACAAGCGCCGCATCCAGTAACCCCGATCGACACCGTCATCGCCGGTGAACGCGCACTTCTCACTGCCGAAGTCCGAAGCGACCCGAACCGCGTTGCCGCACTGCTGCACACGCAATTTCGCGAGATCGGCGCATCGGGCCACCTCTACACGCGCGCCGACGTGCTCGAACACATCGCTCCGCTCGACCCGCTTGTCGAACTCGAGGTCGTCAGCGCCGAGCAGATTGACGCCAATACGATCATGCTGCTGTGGCGATCCGTCGGCCTGAAGCCCGCGCTACGCTCCTCCACCTGGGTGCGCACCACGACCGGGTGGGCGCTGCGGTTTCACCAGGGAACCCCCGAAGCCTAAACAGCCCTTAAGCCTAGCTCCGGCCCGCGTTCAACCGCTCCGCAGCCGCGCGCACGTCGTCGATCACGCTGAGATCTTCGATCGTCGCGGGAATCAGCACATCGGCCTTGCCGTCAACGATCTCGCGGATCGTCTTGCGCAGCACCTTGCCCGAGCGGGTCTTCGGCAGACGCGGAACCACGACAACGTCACGGAAAGCGGCCACGGCGCCGATGTCGGCACGCACCTGGGCGACGAGTTCCTTCTTGAGGTCCTCTTCGCTCATGTCAACGCCCGCCTTCGTTACGACGAACCCGACCGGCACCTGACCCTTCAGTTCATCCGCCGCACCAACCACCGCGCACTCGGCGAGAGCGTCGTGCTCCAGCAGCGATTGCTCCATGGTTCCGGTCGACAGGCGGTGACCCGCAACGTTAATGACGTCGTCGGCGCGACCCATGACGTAGAGGTAGCCCTCGTCATCCAGGTAGCCGCTGTCGCCGGTCGCGTAGTAACCGGGGAAGGCGTTCGTGTACGACGACGCGAAGCGCTCGGCACCCGCTTCGCCCGAACCCCACAGCGACGGCAGCGCGCCCGGAGGCAACGGCAGCTTGATCGCAATGTTGCCCTCTTCGCCCGCAGCCACCGGCTTGCCATCAGAGTCGAGAACCTCAACAAAGAAGCCCGGAACCGGAACCGAGGGAGACCCCGGCTTGAGCGGCATGGGGTCAAGACCCTGGTGGTTTGCGCAGATCGGCCAACCCGTCTCGGTCTGCCACCAGTTGTCGACAACGGGAGCCCCGACGAGGTCGGAGGCCCACTGCCAGGTCTCCGGGTCGAGACGCTCACCCGCGAGGAAGAACGTGCGCAAGCTCGACAGATCGCGTTCGCCAGCAAGCGCAGCATCCGGGTCAACGCGACGAATCGCACGCAGCGCGGTCGGTGCCGTGAAGAGCGCGGCAACCTTGTGCTGCTCAACCACGCGCCAGAACGCACCCGCATCGGGCGTGCCGACGGGCTTTCCTTCGTACATGATCGTCGTCGCGCCCGCCAGCAGCGGGGCGTAAACGATGTAGCTGTGGCCTACGACCCAGCCCACGTCACTCGCCGTGAACATGACGTCACCGGGCTGAATGTTGAAGATGTTCTTCATCGACCACGTCAGCGCGACCGCGTGGCCACCGTTGTCACGCACGACACCCTTCGGAATGCCCGTCGTGCCCGACGTGTACAAAACGTAGAGCGGGTCAGTCGCGCGCACCGGAATCGCGGGATACGGCGTCGTCGGAATCGAGCGGCTCGCCCAGTCCCACCATTGCGTGCCCGGCGTGGTTCCGTCGTACTCCGCGGCAGAGCCGGGAATCTCGGGACGATCCTTCACGACGACGGTCTCAACGCGGTGCGCCGACATCTCGACAGCGTCGCGAATCGTCGGCAGGTATTCGACCACGCGGTTCGGTTCGATGCCGCCTGACGCGGTGATGATGACCTTCGGCTTCGCATCGTCAATGCGCACCGCAAGCTCTTTCGCGGCAAAGCCGCCGAACACAACCGAGTGCACTGCACCGAGGCGAGCACACGCCAGCATCGCGACAACGGCCTGCGGAATCATCGGCATGTAGATGATGACGCGGTCGCCCTTGGCAACGCCGGCGTCAGCGAGCACGTGGCTGAAGCGCGCGACGCGGCTCAACAGGTTCTCGTACGTGTACTCACGCACCTTGCCGACAACGGGGGAGTCGTATATGAGCGCAACGCGGTCACCGTGCCCGGCAAGCACGTGCCGGTCGAGCGCGTTGTAGCTCGTGTTGAGCTCGCCATCCGGAAACCAGCGGCCATACAGACCCGACGATGCATCGAAAGCCTGGGTGGGCTCGCGGTACCAGTCAATGGCTTGCGCTGCCTCCAGCCAGTAGGCTTCCGGATCCTGCACGCTGCGCTCAAAGGCGGCGCGGTAGGTGGCTCCTGGTGTCTGCGTTGAACTCATGTCGTTCTCCATCGAACTTCCCGTCACGGTTGCAGAGAGTGTCGCACGCTACCCGGTCTAGCACGAAGACGAGAGTGGCGAAACTGCTAACTTTCGGCGGTAATCAACGTCGGTGCGAGAGCGCCGAAAACACGCGGAAGAACGGAGCCAGCAAGCGCCGGAGAGCGGAACCAGCGAGCACGAAAGAGCGGAACCAGTGGGCTCCGAAAAGCGGAACCAGAAGGCTCCGCAAAAGCGTGCGTGGCTACGCGGGTGCGCCGACTGTCGGCACCTCGAGGGTGCGCACGATCGGTGCATAGTGCGCGGTGACCGCGGTGCGGAAAGCTTCGACGTTGCCCGACTCGGCAGCATCGAGCATTTCGCCGTGCGCACGAGCGGTCGCTTCGAGGTCGGCGGCGACCTGCAGGCCGAGCTTCGGTACGACGGCGGTGTGCACATCCCAGAATGCCGCGACCAGCTGGCCAACGAGCGAGTTGTCGAGACGTGCCAGCAAACCCACGTGGAAAGCGCGGTCCTGCTTGGGGAACGGCTTGCCTTCGGCTGCCAAATCTTCCATCTCGCTGACGAGGAGATGCAGGGTGCGGTTCTTGGTTCCGCTCAGCGCCTGAATGATCTGCTCCGCCATCGAAACATCGAGGGCCTGACGAACTTCAACAATTTCACGCAGTGCGTGACGATCGTCACCGGGGCTCAAAACGCCGCGGAAAACGAGAGCCTGAACGAGAGCGTCGAGCGACATTTTGCCGACGAACGTGCCGTGGCCGTGGCGAACTTCGACGATGTCGAGCGCAGCCAGGGTGCGGATAGCCTCACGCACGCTGGAGCGGGAAACGCCCAGGTGGTCACACAATTCCGCTTCGGTCGGCAGAACGTCGCCGGGCTTGAGGCCCTCGGAGAGGATGAAGTCTTTAATGCGATCGGCCGTCGCCACCCGCAGCGGCGACTGCTCGGGCATGGCAGACAGAGACGAAAAATTCCGTCGGTGTGAAGTCGCCATCTTGACTGATCCCCTTTGTTCAACTTATCCTCATCGTAACACGTCAGACATCTGACACAGAAGATCTGATGTCCTACCCAATCACCAGAGTATGGAGTTGTAATGAGGCAGCACACTCAGGCGCGTACCCGGCGCATTGCCGGCGCGATTCTCGCCACCTCGCTCGCGGTTTCCCTTGCCGCCTGCACGCCGAGCGCCGAGAAGCCGACCACCGAGGGTCCCGAAGAAACGGCACCCGCATCGGCCATCGACAGCGAAGCCATCATCGAAGCGGGAATCTCGTACGGCCTGTCGGGCGGTTTCGACCCGATGGTGACCACGGGTGCCGTGACGGTTGCCGCTAACTGGCACGTCTTCGAGGGTCTCACCGAGCTCGACCCGGCAACGCGTGAGGTTTACGCAGCCCTCGGTGCTGAGCTTCCCACCAAGATCGACGACCTCACGTACGAAGTCACACTGCGTGACGGCGCTGTCTTCCACGACGGCACGCCGGTCACCACCGACGACGTCGTTTACAGCTTCGAGCGCGTTCTCGACCCGGCCAACAAGTCGCTCTACGCCGGCTTCATTGGCTTCATCGACACCGTGACGGCAAAGGACGACACCACCGTCACGATCACGCTGAAGTACCCGTTCAGCCTCGTTAACGAGCGCCTCTCGACCGTCAAGGTGGTTCCGAAGGCTCTCGTCGAGTCGAACTACGAAGCGTTCAACGCGCTGCCCGTCGGCACCGGCCCGTACAAGATGACGCAGGCAACGCCTGACGACAAGATCACGTTCGAGCGCTTCGACGACTACACCGGCACCCGTCCGGCACTCGCGGCAGGCCTCAACTGGAACCTCCTCGGCGACGCGGCAGCACGCGTTACCGCCATGAGCTCGGGCACGATCTCGGCGATGGAAGACGTTCCGTACATTGACGTTCCGACCCTCGAGGGCACGGTTGACGTTGAGTCGGTGCAGTCGTTCGGCACGCTGTTCATGATGTTCAATACCGACGAGGCTCCGTTCAACGACCCGAAGGTGCGCCAGGCATTCTTCTACGCGCTGGACATGGACAAGATCGTCGAAACCGGCATGCTCGGTCAGGCTGCTCCCGCAACGAGCTTCCTGCCGGAGACGCACCCGAACTACCACGAGGCATCGACGGTCTACTCGTACGACCCCGAGCTCGCCAAGAAGCTCCTCAGCGAGGCTGGCGTTGCTGAGGGCACCAAGGTCACGGTCATGACGACCGACACCGGTTGGGTGCAGGACGTGGCCCCGCTCATCAAGGAGAACCTTGACGCTGTGGGCCTCGACATCACGCTCGACATCGGTCAGTCCGGTGGCCAATACACCAAGGTTGACGCTGGCGACATGCAGGTCATGGTTGCCCCCGGTGACCCGTCGGTGTTCGGTAACGACCCCGACCTGCTGATGCGCTGGTGGTTCGGTGACAACGTGTGGTCGCAGTCGCGCTACCGCTGGGCTGACACGCCGGAGTTCGCTGAGCTGCAGAAGACCCTCGACGCCGCCGTTCAGGCAACGGGCGACGAGCAGCAGGAGCTGTGGAACCAGGCGTTCGACACGCTGAGCGACAACGCTGTGCTGTACCCGCTGCTGCACCGCAAGCTTCCCACCGCATGGAACTCGGACGAACTGAGCGGCTTCAAGCCGCTGCCCATCACGGGTCTGTCCTTCCTCGACGTCGGAATGCTTAAGTAGCCTTCCGTCACCCTTTCGGGCGCCGCGTTCCACACATGCGCGGCGCCCGAACCCCTAGTTTTTCTCAGAGAGGCCAGAGAAGATGAGCGCGCTGTTGCGACTCCTCGGTCGCCGGCTCTTGCAGCTGCCGATCATGATCCTCGGAATCACCTTCCTGGTGTTCTTTGTCATGTCCTTCTCCCACATCGACCCCGCCATTGCGGCGCTCGGTGAGGGAGCATCCATCGAGGCCCGTGAGGCCTACCGCGAAGCCAACGGTCTCAACGACCCGCTCTTCGTGCGCTACTGGAACTTCCTCGTCGGCATGTTCCAGGGAAACCTCGGCACCTACAGCGCGCGCCAGACTCCGGTGCTGGAAGCTGTCGGCAACGCCCTGCCGATCACCCTGCAGCTCACGTTCATGGGCCTGATTCTCGCGGTCGTTTTCGCCCTCGTGCTCGGTGTTCTTGCCGCCCTGTACCGCGACCGCTGGCCTGACAAGGTCATCCGCGTGTTCTCGGTTGGTTTCCTCGCGACGCCCTCGTTCTGGCTCGCCGTCTTGCTCATCCAGGTGGTCACCCTGGGCGCGGGCCTCCTGCCCGCATCGGGCAAGCTCCCCGACCCGGCTGAAGACTTCGGCGGCTACCTCGCCCGCATGGCCCTTCCTGCTATCGCTCTCGCGGTTCCGGTCATCGGCCAGCTCACCCGCGTGGTGCGCACGTCGATGGTCGAAGAGCTCGACAAAGACTACGTTCGCACCGCGATTGGCGCCGGTATTCCGCGCCCCGTGGTCATTGGCCGCAACGTTTTGCGCAACGCTCTCATCACGCCTATCACGGTTCTCGGCCTCCGAGTCGGCTACCTCATCGGTGGCGCCGTCATCATCGAGGTCATCTTCGCGCTGCCCGGCATGGGAACGCTGATTCTCAACGGCGTGACCAACAACGAACCCAACCTCGTGCAGGGTGTCACCCTCACGGTGGCTCTCGCGTTCGTGATCGTAAACATCATCGTTGACATGCTCTACGTGCTCGTCAACCCGCGGATTAGGACGGTCTGACATGCGCCGCCGACTTACCGAACGACTGTCCACCCCGGGCATGCGCCTCGCCGCGCTGCCGCTGGGTGCGAAGATCAGCCTCACGTTTGTCATCATCGTGATCCTGGGCGCGATTTTTGCGCCGCTGCTGACACCTTTCGACCCGCTGACGACTGGAACCCCGGTGCAGCCGCCGAGCGGCGAGCACCTGATGGGAACGGACCGCCAGGGCCGCGACATCTTCTCGCGCGTCCTGCACGGTGCCCGCTACTCGCTCGCGATCGGTCTCGGTGCGACGCTGATCGCCCTCGTGGCTGCCGCGATTCTCGGCGCGATCACCGCGACGGCGAACAAGTACGTCTCGGAGACGGTGATGCGCATTCTCGACATCATCATGGCGTTCCCCGGCATCGCGCTTGCTGCCGTCTTCGTCGCTGTCTTCGGGCAATCGTTGCCGGTCATCATCCTGACGATCGCCTTCCTCTACACTCCGCAGCTCACTCGTGTGGTGCGCGCCAACATCCTTGACCAGTACGGCGAAGACTACGTGTCGGCCGCCCGCGTCATGGGTGCGAAGACCGCGTGGATTTTGCTCAAGCACGTTGCCCGCAATAGCGCGGCACCGGTGCTCGTGTTCACGACCGTCCTCGTCGCTGACGCGATCGTGTTTGAAGCGTCGTTGAGCTTCATCCAGGGTGGCGTGCCCGACCCCGAACCCAGCTGGGGCAACATCATCGCCGCCGGCCGTGACCTCGTCATGGGCGGCTACTGGTGGGCAACGTTCTTCCCCGGTATGGCGATCTTCCTCACCGTGCTGTGCCTCAACATCCTGTCCGAGGGCATGACCGACGCCATGGTCGCCGCACCCCGCGTGCGCAAGCCGGCCGTCACCGCGAACGCTGACGCGACCGCAAAGACGGTTGGTATCGCGACGCTCTCCAAGTCGATGGGGGCGGAAGAGCCGCACCTGACCGAAGCCGAAGAGCGTGACATGGACGCCCTCGACGTGGCCTTCGCCGCGAACAAGGATGAGGCGATGAAGGCACTCGAAGAGCGTCTTGCCGAGCTGCGTCGCATCGAGTCCACCCGCACCGACCGCCTGGTCTACACCGCCGACGAGGCACCGCTGCTCGAGGTGAAGGATCTCTCCATTCGCTTCCCCGAGCGCCACGGCGACGTTGCGGTTGTCGACAACGTGTCGTTCACGGTGCGCCCCGGCGAGACGATGGCCCTGGTGGGCGAGTCTGGCTGCGGCAAGTCGATCACGTCGCTCGCCATCATGGGCCTGCTTGACCCCGCCGCCGTCATCACGGGCGAGGTCATCTACAAGGGTCAAGACCTGCTGAAGATGTCGGCGAAGGAGCGCAACAAGCTCCGCGGCGTCGAGACTGCGATGATCTACCAAGACGCGCTGAGCTCGCTCAACCCGTCGATGCTGATCCGTGCACAGATGAAGCAGCTCACGAGCCGCGGCGGTACCCGCACGGCGGAAGAGCTTCTCGAACTCGTGGGCCTCGACCCCGAGCGCACCCTGAAGAGCTACCCGCACGAGCTTTCCGGTGGCCAGCGCCAGCGTGTGCTCATCGCGATGGCACTGACCCGCGACCCGAGCCTCATCATCGCCGACGAGCCCACCACGGCTCTCGACGTGACGGTGCAGAAGCAGGTCGTTGACCTCCTCAACGACCTGCGCGAAAAGCTCGGCTTCGCGATGGTGTTCGTGAGCCACGACCTGGCTCTCGTCGCCGAACTCAGCCACGCGATCACCGTCATGTACGCCGGTCAGGTTGTGGAGCAAGCGCCGACGACGGAGCTGCTCACCAACCCGCAGCACGAGTACACCCGCGGACTCCTCGGTGCCGTGCTCTCCATCGAAGCCCGCGCAGAGCGCCTGCACCAGGTTCCGGGAACCGTGCCTTCGCCCCGAGACTTCCCGAAGGGTGACCGCTTCGCTCCCCGTTCGTCGACCCCCACCGAGGGCCTCGACGAACGCCCGGAGCTGCGCCCCGAACCCAATGCCCCCGACCACCTCGTGGCGCGAGCACCCCTCACGAGCGGAGCAGCACGATGAGCCTCGACACCCCTGTCATCGAATTGAAGAACGTTCACGTCGTCTTCAATTCGCGCACCGGCACGATGTTCAAGGCCAACAAGGTGCACGCCGTCAACGACATCTCCATCGCGGTGCGCCAGGGCCACACCCTCGGCATCGTGGGCGAGTCTGGCTCCGGCAAGTCGACGATGGCGAAGGTTCTCGTCGGCTTGCAGAAGCCGACGTCGGGCGAAATCACCTTCAACGGTGAGATCGTCAAGTCGTATTCGTCGTCGGTGCGCAAGCGCGTCGGCCGTGTTGTCTCGGTTGTCTTCCAGGACCCGGCGACGGCCCTCAACGCCCGCATGCGTATTTCCGAGGCACTGCAAGATCCGATGGAAGTGCACGGCATCGGAACCAAGCAGTCGCGGGTTGCGCGCGCCAAGGAGCTGATTGGGCTGGTTGGTTTGCCCCAATCGGCGCTCGAGGCACTGCCGGGCCAGCTGTCTGGTGGTCAGCGTCAGCGCGTTGCGATCGCTCGCGCCCTGGCACTGGAGCCCAAGGTGATCGTCGCCGACGAGCCGACCAGCGCGCTGGACGTCTCGGTGCGCGCGCAGATCTTGAACCTCTTGGCCGACCTCAAGAACGAACTCGGCCTCGGCATGGTCTTCATTTCGCACGACATTCAGACCGTGCGCCACGTGTCTGACGAAATCATCGTGATGAACCGTGGCCGCGTCGTCGAACAGGGCACCACCGCCCAGGTGTTCGACAACCCGACAGACGAATACACCCGCACGCTGCTGGCCGCAGCCCCCTCACTTCTCTAATTCATTAACCGCGAGCCGCGCTCGCACCTCGGAGTACTCATGAACACGAACCGGTTCCACGGAATCGTTCCCCCCGTCGTCACCCCTTTCACCGCATCGGGTGACATCGACCTGCCCGCGCTCGAAGTGCTTGGCGAACACCTCATCGCCGCCGGCGTGCACGGCCTCTTCGTACTCGGCTCCTCGGCCGAGGTCGCGTACCTCACCGATGAGCAGCGCAAGACCGTCGTCACGACCCTCGTGCGCGTTGCCGCCGGCCGCGTTCCGGTCATCGCGGGTGCCATCGACTTGACGACCGCTCGCGTTATCGAGCAGGCCAAGGTTCTCGAGGCCGCCGGTGCTGACGCGATCGTGACAACCGCGGCGATCTACGCGATCAACGACGCCACCGAGACCGAAGCGCACTTTCGCGCCGTTTCCGCCGCCATCACCGTGCCGCTGTTCGCCTACGACATTCCGGTGCGTGTGCACTCGAAGCTCTCGAGCGAACTCCTCGTGCGCCTCGGCACCGAGGGTGTCATCGTGGGCGTCAAGGACTCCTCGGGCGACGACGTTGGCTTCCGCCGCCTGGTCGCTCAGAACAAAGCCGCCGGTTCGCCGCTCGCCCTCTTCACGGGTCACGAGGTTGTCGTTGACGGCATGATCCTTCTCGGCGCCGATGGTGTGGTTCCGGGTCTCGCCAACGTCGACGCCGCCGGCTACGTACGCCTGTGGGACGCCGCGCAGGCTGGCGACTGGGTCGCCGCTCGCGCCGAGCAGGACCGCCTCGCGGCTCTCTTCGAAATCGTCTTCCTCGCGGCTGGCCGCTCGGGCGACGCCAAGGGCATCGGCTCGTTCAAGGCTGCGATGAAGCTGCAGGGTCTCATTCCGACCGCTGAAATGGCGTTCCCGGTGATCGCCCTCGGCGACGAAATCGTCGCGCAGATCGAGCCGATTGTGCGTGAAGCAGGCCTGCTGAATGCCTAACTCCGAGCGTCAACACCCACGTCTCGTCGTGGGTGTTGACGTGGGCGGAACCAAGATCACGGCCGCCGAAGTCGACAGCGTTGGGCGTTGTACCGGTCACGTCACGGTACCGACGCCGGCGGCCGCAGGGCCGGCCGCCGTGCTCGATGCGATCGCCGAAACCGTGCAAAAAGTTGCCGGAAACCGCCAAATTAACGCAATTGGTGTCGGAAC
>CANNEP010000080.1 GCA_947503655.1 uncultured Microbacterium sp. | reverse complement strand
TCATGACCACCACTGTTGACGTTCTTGTCGTTGGCGCCGGCTTTGCCGGTGTCTACAGCACGATCCACGCCGAGCGCGCTGGCCACAGCGTTCTCGGCATCGAGGCCGGTTCTGACGTGGGCGGCACGTGGTACTGGAACCGCTACCCCGGCGCACGCTGCGACGTCGAGAGCCTGGACTACTCGTACTCGTTCGACCCGGAGCTGGAATACGCATGGCGCTGGAGTGAGCGCTACGCAACACAGCCCGAGATTCTGCGGTACTTCCAGTTCGTGGCCGACCGTTTCGATGTGCGCAAGCACTACCGCTTCAACGAGCGCGTCAGCGCCGCGGTTTGGGACGAAGCGGCGCAGCGTTGGAGCGTCACGACCGACGCCGGCGACACGATTTCAGCGCAGTGGCTCATCATGGCCACCGGGAGCCTGTCGAACCCGAACCTGCCGGACATCGCCGGCCGTGACTCGTTCGCGGGCGAAACCTACCTCACCGCCATGTGGCCAGAGGAGGCACCCGACTTCACCGGCAAGCGCGTCGCCGTGATCGGAACCGGTTCTTCCGGCGTGCAGTCCGTGCCGCACTTTGCGCGTCAGGCGGCTGAGGTCGTCGTGTACCAGCGCAGCGCGAACTACAGCGTGCCGGCGTTCAACCGCGACCTGACTGACGAAGAGTGGGAGGAGTCGCGTGCGACTCTCGCGGAGCGTCGGCGGGTGTCGTGGGCTGGTGGCGCCGGTTCGCCGTGGACGAGCCACCCTGTTCCGTTCGACGAGGTGCCAGAAGATGAGCGGGACGCTGTTTTCGCCGAGGCGTGGGAGCGTGGCGGTGTGCTGTTTGGCAAGGCGTTTGCTGAGCAGACGATCCGCGAAGACATCAACGATGCCGCTCGCGTGTACTTCGAAGACCGCCTCGCGGGCATCGTGACCGACCCGCAGATTCGCGCTGACCTGACGCCGACTGATCACGCGATCGGCACGAAGCGCATTTGCACCGACTCGGGCTACTACCAAACCTTCAACGAACCGCACGTTCACCTCGTGAACCTGCGTCGTGAGCCGATCGCGAAGATCACCGCGACGGGCATCCGCACCGACGAGGGTCTGCGCGAGCACGACGTCATCGTCTACGCGACCGGCTTCGACGCCCTCACCGGCGCGCTCTCGGCGATCGACCCGATCGGCCGCGATGGCCGCTCGCTGGCCGCTGAGTGGGCCGACGGCCCGCAGACGATGCTGGGCCTCATGGTTCCGGGCTTCCCGAACATGTTCACCCTCAACGGCCCAGGGAGCCCGAGCGTGCTCAGCAACATGGCGCTGACGAGCGAGCAGCAGGGCGCGTGGGCATTGCGCGCCATCGCCGACGCGAACGCCGCCGGATACTCGAGCATCGAACCCCGCGACGACGCCGCCGCGACGTGGACTGCGCACACCGTTGAGGTCGCCGACCGCACCCTGTTCGGCAACGCGCCGAGCTGGTACACCGGCGCAAACATCGCGGGCAAGAAGCGCGTCTTCCTGCCATACCTCGGTGGCTTCGCGAACTACACCGCGCAGTGCACCGCGGCCGCCGACAACGGCTACGAGGGTTTCGTGCTGAGCACGTCGCGCAACGCCGCTGTGCCCGCAACGGTCTAGTCATACGAAAACGGGGTGTCCCGCCGGCCATCAGCCGCGAGACACCCCGTTTTCGTCTAACTCAGTCGAGCAGGAGCGCGGGCTCCTCGAGGATTGACGCGACATCGGCAATGAAGCGGCTCATGCCGTCGCCATCGATAACGCGGTGGTCGAACGAACCCGACACCGTCGTCACCCAGCGCGGGCGCACTTCACCGTCAACAACCCACGGCTTTTGCGTGATCGAGCCGAGCGCCACAATGCCAGCCTCACCCGGGTTGATGATCGGGGTTCCGGCATCCATCCCAAACACGCCAATGTTGGTGATCGTGATGGTGCCCTGCATCTGCTCGGCGGGCGTCGTCTTGCCTTCGCGTGCGGTGAGCGTGAGCTTCTCCAGGGCGCGCGCCAGGTCGCGCAGCGACATATTCTGAGCGTCCTTAATGTTCGGCACGACGAGGCCACGCGGCGTCGCGGCAGCGATACCGAGGTTGACGTAGTTACGCACCACGATCGACGCACCATCTTCACCGTCGACCCACGCGGCGTTCACCATGGGCGTGCGCTGAGCGGCCCAAATAACGGCGCGAGCCATGATCAGCAGCGGCGAAACGCGAATGTCAGCGAAATCGGGCGAGGCCTTGAGGCGCTTCACGAGCTCCATCGTGCGCGACGCGTCAACGTCTTTCCACACGGTGACGTGCGGCGCCGAGTAGGCCGATCGCACCATCGCGGCGCTCGTCACCTTGCGCACACCGCGCACCGGAATCGTCTCTTGGCGGTCGCCCGTAGAACCCGGAGCAGCGGAACCATGAGCTTCCGGCGCCGAGGGAGCGACCGGAATCGTCTCCTCGCGCACGACGCCCCACTCCGGCGTTTCAATGTTGCGGAAAACACTCGCTTGCGACGCATGGCCCATGACATCGTCGCGGGTCACTTCACCGGCGGCCCCCGTGCCCGCAACCTGCGTGAGGTCGACGCCGAGATCGCGCGCCAGCTTACGGATCGGCGGCTTCGCGATAACACCAGCCGTCGAAATAACCGGGTCTTGCACGACCTTGCGGCGACGCGACTTCACTTCACCCGCGGTTCCGTAGCCCACCAGAACGGAGCCACCTCCCTCGGCGGCGGGGGCAGGAGTCTTGGCGGCTGGGGCCGGGGCTGCAGAACCATCGGTCACGGTGATGATCGGCGCACCCACTTCGATCGTGACGCCCTCCGCAACCAGCAGTTCGCCAATGGTTCCGGCGAACGGCGACGGCAGCTCAACGAGCGACTTCGCCGTCTCAATCTCAACGAGCACGTCGTTGACGGCGACGGTGTCGCCGGGCTTGACGCGCCACGACACGATTTCAGCCTCGGTGAGACCTTCACCAACGTCGGGCAGGTTGAACGTCTGAGTCGTCATGATTTCTCCGATCAGTACGCGAGAACGCGGTCGACGGCTTCGAGCACGCGGTCGGGATCAGGCAGGTAGGTGCCCTCGAGTTTGGCGGGTGGGAACGGGGTGTCAAAGCCCGAAACGCGAATCACGGGGGCTTCGAGTGAGTAGAACGCGCGCTCCATGACGGTCGCGGCAACCTCGCTACCAACCGAGACGTTGCCCGGTGCCTCCTGCGCGTAGACCATGCGGCCGGTCTGGCGCACCGAGTCGAGAATCGGGGCGTAGTCGATCGGCGACAGCGAACGCAGGTCGATGACTTCGCAGCTGATGCCCTCCGAGTCGGCGAGCACGGCGGCCTGCAACAGCACCGACACCATCGCGCCGTGACCGACGAGGGTGACGTCAGTGCCGCGGCGAACGAGGCGGCTGGAGTGCGTCGCGAGCGCCGACGATTCGAGGTCAACCTCGCCCTTTTGCCAGTAGCGGCTCTTGGGTTCCATGAAGATCACCGGGTCGTTCGACGCGATGGCCTCCTGAATCATCCAGTACGCATCGTTCGGCGTCGACGGGCTGATCACGCGCAGACCAGGAGTGTGCGCGAAGTACGTCTCGGGGCTCTCCTGATGGTGCTCGACCGCGCCAATGTGGCCGCCGTACGGAATACGGATGACCACGGGGAAGGTGACGGAACCTTCGTGACGGTTCGTGAGTTTGGCCAGCTGCGAGGTGATCTGGTCGAACGCCGGGAAGACGAAGCCGTCGAACTGAATCTCAACAACCGGGCGGAACCCAGCCATCGCGAGACCAATCGCCGAACCCACGATGCCAGACTCGGCGAGCGGCGTATCGAGCACGCGCTGCTCACCAAACTCAGCCTGCAGGCCCTCGGTTACGCGGAAAACGCCACCCAGCGGGCCAATGTCTTCACCCATCAACAAAACGCGGGGGTCGTTTGCCAACGCGGCGCGCATGCCAGCGTTCAATGCCTTAGAAAAGGTCATCGTGGTTCCGCTCATGCTGCACCCCCTTCGAACGACTGCTCATACTCGGCGAGCCACTGCTGTTGCTCGACCATGAGCGGGTGCGCGTCGGTGTAAACGTGGTCAAACATGGCCTCTGGGCCCGGGTTCGGCAGCTCGAGTGTGCGGCGACGAATGTCGGCACTGAAGTCGCGCGACTCTTCATCGACACTCTCGAAGAACGCCGTGGTGGCGCCACGCTTTTCGAGGAAGGCGTGCATGCGGGCGATCGGGTCGCGCTCAGCCCAGGCCTCTTCTTCGGCCTTCGTGCGGTACTTCGTGGGGTCGTCGCTCGTCGTGTGGGCGCCACGGCGGTAGGTGACCGCCTCGATCGCCTGCGGTCCGCGGCCGGCGCGCGCCTCATCGAGAGCGAAGCGGGCGACGGCGTAGCTCGCGAGCACGTCGTTGCCGTCAACCTCGAACGAGGGCATGTATCCGGCGGCACGCTCGTGCAGCGGCGTACGCGACTGGCGGCTCACCGGAACCGAAATCGCCCACTGGTTGTTCTGCATGAAGAACACGGTCGGGGCCTGGTAGCTCGCGGCAAAAACCATGGCTTCGTGAACGTCGCCCTGGCTGGACGAGCCGTCGCCGTAGTACGCGATGACGGCCTGATCGGTGTTAACGTTGCCGGTGCCGCACTTGCCGTCGAAAACGAGCCCCATGCCGAAGCCCGCGGCGTGCAGGGTTTGCGAGCCGAGCACGAGCGTGTAGATGCGGGTGTTGCCGTTCTTCGGGTCGGTGGGATCCCACCCGCCGTGCGAGAGTCCGCGCATCAGGCGAATGATGTCAACGACATCGACGCCACGAATCTTCGCGACGACGTGCTCGCGGTACGACGGGAAAAGCGTGTCTTGGCTACGGGCGGCGAACGCCGAACCAACCTGCGCCGCCTCCTGGCCGAAGCTCGGCGGCCACAGAGCAAGCTGGCCCTGACGCTGCAGGTTCGTCGCTTCGCGGTCGAAGCCGCGCACGATGACCATTTCACGGTAGAACTGCTCAAGCTGGGCGTCGCTCAGCGCATCGATAATCGGACGGAACTGCTCGGCAGCTTCGGTCGGCGCAAACGTGCCATCGGCGGCGAGGACGCGGACGAGACCGGGTGTATTCGTTCGGGTCACAGTTCTACGCTAGCCCCCGCACCGGGTGGCTTTCTGGGAGGGTATCTACAACGGATCGCGCAATATGCACGACAACGTCAATAGATTCCGCCTCACCAATCGAGACGCGAATGCCCTCACCCGCGAATGGGCGAACGATCACGCCACCCGCTTCGAACGCGGCTGCTGCAGCCATCGTGTCGTCGCCGAAAGCAAGCCAAACGAAGTTGGCTTCGGAATCCGGAACCATGATGCCGGCACCGCGGAGAGCGGAAATGAGCTGGGTGCGACGTTCGACGAGAACGGCGACGCGCTGCTTCAACTGGGCCTCGTTGTCGAGGCTCACGAGGGCCGCGGTTTCCGCCTGCGCCGTGACCGACAGCGGGATCGCGGTCGAGCGCGCGGCGTCGAGGATGCGTGCGTTGCCGATGACGTAGCCGACGCGGAGTCCGGCGAGGCCGTAAGCCTTCGAGAACGTGCGCAGCACGACGACGTTGGGGAATTCGGTGAGGATGCCGTCGCGAATACCGTCGACGGCGTCGTCTGCCGTGACGAATTCGGCGTACGCCTCGTCGAGCATGACGAGCACGTCACCCGGCACTTTCGCAAGGCATGCCCGCACCGCGGCGGTGGAAATGGTTCCGCCCGTCGGGTTGTTCGGCGTGCAGAGGATGATCGCGCGGGTGTTGTCGGTGATGGCCGCGGCCATCGCGTCGAGGTCGTGCGCGAAGTCGGCGGTGAGCGGAACCTTGACGCTCGTTGCGCCGGGAACGAGCGTGAGGCCCGGGTAGGCCTCGAAAGACCGCCACGCGAAGATCACATCGTCGCCGGGGCCGGCGACCGCGAGCAGGAGCTGCGCGATGAGGGCGACGCTGCCGGAGCCGACGTGCACCTCGTCGCTCGATACACCGTACTTCTCGGCGAGGCGGGCACGCAGTCGCGCCGCGGAGGCGTCGGGGTAGCGGTTGATGGTGATTTCGCCACGGATCGCGTCGATGACGGCGGGCAGTGGTTCAAACGGGTTCTCGTTGCTCGACAGCTTAAACGCGTCGGCGCCGGCCTGCTTGCCCTGCTTATACGGGGGAAGCGAGGCGATTTCGGGGCGGACACGTACCGGAGCGGGGGTTGAGGCTTCGTTGGTCACGAGGGCGAGTCTATTGCGCGGTCTATTCCCGCGTCAGCATGTCTACGCGCTCGGCGGCGTTGTGGCGTCATATTCGGTCGTGGTTGAGGGGTGTGGCCCGGTGACCGAAACAGTGCGTTCGGCTTCGTTGCGGATCGCCATACGCTCGAGGCGTTCTCAATGAGGAGGAATCATGATCGAAACGGGCGATGTCGCCGTTATTACGGGCGCGGCGTCGGGGATTGGCGAGGCACTGGCCCGCCAGCTGGCTACCGCTGACCGGAGGCCAGTGCTGCGCCGTCGGGTGACGCGCCTCGTGACCGGATGCAAGAGTTAGTCGCTGAGGGTCTGCAGCCGGCAGAGGCTGCACGCATCATCCTGGCTGGTGCGACTGCGGGTGATCTGTGGATATTCACCGACCCGTCGCGTGCCGACGAAATGCTGACCGAACGCACGACGCGCATTCTGCGGCGTGAGGCTTATGCTGTGGAGGCTGTGGAGGTTTCGTAGCGCTCTGGGGAGCATTCGCGACCCAACCGCGCACAGAAACCCGAGTTAAGTCGGGGAATCCTGTGGCCGTTACCCGGGTGTGCGTGGCAGACTCGTGGGCACTATGCGATTCATCACTCGTGTTGTCATTAATGCCTTTGCCCTGTGGGTTGTCACGCTGTTGCCCTGGCTGAAGGTTTCCATCGTGCCGTTCGCTCCGGCAGAAAACCTGCAGCTCGTGCTGACTCTCCTGGCTGTTGGCGCGGTGTTCGCTGTCGTCAACACCGTCATCGGCACGATCATCAAGATCGTCGCGTTTCCGATCTACCTGTTGACGCTCGGCTTGGTCTCGTTCTTGGTGAACGGCCTGCTGCTGTGGATCACGGCCTGGCTCACCACCCCGTGGGGTTGGGGCCTGCGCGTCGAAGACTTCTGGTGGGGCGTCGCCGCCGCCGTTGTGATCTCGCTCATCAACTTCGTGATGGGCATCATCCTGCGCCCCCAGCTGAAGAAGCGCTAAACCCCGCTCTGTCGCGTCCTCGCTGAACGGGCGGAGAAACCGATTTGTTCGAAGGACGCAGAACTCTGCCTGCCTATACGCGCCAGGGGCCGACGTGGTTGTCTTCCTTTGACGGCGGAGCATCGGCACCGATGAGCGGCGCGGGAGACACAGGAGACTCCGGAGAAACCGGAAACGGCACCTCACCGAACTCAAAGATCGGTTGACCAGGCTCGGGAGGAGGCGCGATACCGATCCAGTCAGGTCGTGAAGGATCAGCAAACTCAAACTGCGGGTCAGCAAAATCAAACGACGGAAAGCCCGAACCCACCCGCGACTCACTAGACCCCACGTGCGCGACGCCGTCACCGAGGATTCCTCCCGGCATCGGGTTGTGGCGAACGTCCGGGTTCAACGACATCGACGGCGGCGACTCGACAATCATGTACTCGGTCGTCGTCACGCTCTCCGCCTCCGCGAGTTCAGCCAGCGGATCACGCAGCGCGTCCATGCGCGGATCATCGGAGGCATCCATCATGGTTCCGGTCTCCACATAGGCGTCCAAAAAGTGCGCCCCCGCGGCATCCGAAACCGCACTGCCCACACGGCCGGCATTCGTATCGCGGCTCACCTCGAAGCTCGCCTCATCGCCGGTCGGGATCGGATACTCGGCGCCACCCAGCCACCCCACCGGATCATTCGTGTGCTTGATATCGATATTGACGACATCAGCCGGCATCGGCTGCTCGCCCGGGTTACCCCACGTGACCACCATGTCGGGATCAACGGTCGGATCGGGCGCGAGTCCGTCGGCAATCATCGACGCCTGAGAGTGCGTGTTCATCAGCAGCCAGTCGCCCGGCTCAACACCCGCATCGTCGAGCGCAGCACGCACCGCCTCGGCCGACGCCGCATCTTTTCCGGTGTAGAGCGCGACATTCGAATTCATATCGAACGGCTCAGACGGTGACGAAACGGCGCGCGTGCCAGAAACCGAAACCACAAACCGCTGCGAACCATCCGGCATGTTGTAGCGATCCACACGAATCTGCGCGGGCCCCGTCGGAATGGTCTTCACGAGATCAGCGGCGCCCTTCGGCGCGACACCGGCGACATTCGAGGTGTGCGAAACCCGACGATCAACGATCGTGACATCGATCCCCGAGCGAGGAATCGCACTCATCGAAGCAAAACCATGCGCTCCGGCCGCCAATGCAAATATCCGCGCCGCGTCGACCACGCCCGGATGCGCGGCCTCCAGCTCCGCGAGCCGCTGCTCGACAGTGGGCGACGTGCCATGCAGATCGGTCGTGATGAGCAGCTCAGCCGCCTCATAAACATCAGCGGCACGCACCAACTGCGCGGCGAACACCTCAATCAACTGAGCGAGTGTGGCCGATGTCGCGCCAACCTGCGCCACCCCTTCGGCCACACCTAGACGCACAGACATGCAGTCCAAATTGTCGCCGGCACGCGTCGCCGACGTGACCGACTCGCGCAACAGGCTCGCGACCGCCACCGCACGGTTCGCGGCATCGCGCAATGAATCCGACGAGACCGCCGTGTACCCGCCCTCCGAAATCGAAATACTCATGACACACCCCACGCCATCGCGGCCCGGTCAAACTCCACCCACAGCGACGCGCGAATGTCGCCGACCAGCGCGTTCAGACGCACCACCTGCGAACGAAACTCGGCAATCAGCGCGGCCGCCGCCACAAACGACGGCGCATCCCACCGGGTGTCATCGAAAAGCGTGTTGAGGCCCTGGGCCGCGAGCCCCACCTCACCGGCCGCAACATCAAGGTGATCGGCAGCGGCCGCGACATAGCCACTGTTGGCGTTGTAAAGATCAAGATTGAAAGTCATGCCGCCATCGTGCGCGCCCACCGCCACGCCAACAGAAAAATGCACTCGACTGGGGAAAACCCGTCAACAAACGCAATCGGGGAGGAACCTCAAACCCCGCCGCGCAAACCCCGACACCCAGCCCCGTGGTTCCGCCCCGCAACGCACAACCGAAATTGGGACTTGCATCCCGGCGCGGCACCGACAGAATGGGGGAATGGCCCCGCACGACACTCGCTTTCGCGTTGTCTTCGTGTGTACCGGCAATATTTGCCGCTCCCCCATGGCCGAGGTCGTTTTTCGACATTACGCGCAGCGGGCGGGCCTGGCGCATCGCATTGTGTCGACGAGCGCCGGAACCGGTGATTGGCACGTCGGAGAACGTGCAGATAAGCGCACCCTCGTAGCGCTCGAAGCCCGCGGATTCGACGGCGCCGCCCACCGTGCCCGCCAATTCACCACCGCGCAACTGCAAGACAGCGACCTCATCGTCGCGATGGATCGCACCCATGAACGCGTGCTCCGCAACTGGGCAACCGACGAAAGCGACAAAGATAAAGTCGCACTCCTGCTCGGATTCGACCCTCGCGCCGACGGCGCCACCGACGTGCCAGACCCGTACTACGCCGGGCAAGAAATGTTTGACGACGTGCTGGGTATGATTGAACGTGCGGTGAAAGCGTTGTTTCAACAGCTTGAACCAGCCATCCGACCCTAGGTCTTGAACGGGAGAATTGCCCTGACTTCCCTGCCGGCACAGCCGCTTAGCCCACTCGACGGACGCTACCGCGCAGCCGTCGCACCCCTGTCTGACTTCCTCTCTGAGGCAGGTCTCAACCGTGCACGCGTTGAGGTCGAAGTTGAGTGGCTCATCGCCCTCACCGACCGCTCCGTGTTCGGTACGTCGCCGCTGAGCGACGACCACAAGGCGCAGTTGCGCGCCCTCTACCTCGAATTCGGCCAGGCCGAGATCGACTGGCTCGGCGCGAAAGAAGCCGTCACCCGTCACGACGTAAAGGCTGTCGAGTACCTCGTACGCGACCGCCTCGCACAGCTCGGACTCGACGCGATCGCCGAGCTCACACACTTCGCATGCACGAGTGAAGACATCAACTCGCTGTCGTACGCCCTCACCGTCAAGCGCGCAACGCTCGACGTGTGGCTGCCGGCACTGCGTCAGGTCATGTCCAAGCTCTCCGACCTCGCTCGCGAGCAGGCCGACGCCCCGATGCTGTCGCGCACCCACGGTCAGCCGGCAACGCCGACCACCATGGGCAAGGAGCTCGCCGTCTTCGTGTGGCGCCTCGAGCGCGTCGCGAACAAGATCGAGAAGAACGAGTTCCTCGGCAAGTTCTCCGGCGCGACCGGCACCTGGTCGGCGCACCTCGCAGCCGACCCGGAGCTTGACTGGCCGACCGTCGCCCGCGAATTCGTCGAGTCGCTGGGTCTGGACTTCAACACCCTGACCACGCAGATCGAGTCGCACGACTGGCAGGTTGAGCTGTACGACCAGATTCGTCATGTCGGCGGCATCCTGCACAACCTCGCGACCGACATCTGGACCTACATCTCGCTCGGCTACTTCGCGCAGATCCCCGTTGCTGGTGCGACCGGTTCGTCGACGATGCCGCACAAGATCAACCCGATCCGTTTCGAGAACGCTGAGGCGAACCTCGAAATCTCGGGTGCCCTGCTGAACTCGCTGTCGCAGACGCTCGTCACGAGCCGCCTGCAGCGCGACCTGACCGACTCGTCGACGCAGCGCAACATCGGCGTCGCCTACGGTCACTCGCTGCTCGCGATCGACAACCTGCGCCGCGGCCTGGGCGAGATTCTGCTGGCTCGCGACGTGCTGCTGGCCGACCTCGACGTCAACTGGGAGGTGCTCGGCGAAGCCATCCAGACGGTGGTTCGCGCCGAGGTTGTCGCCGGCCGTTCGACGATCAGCGACCCGTACGCACTGCTCAAGGAGCTCACCCGCGGCCACAAGGTCGGCGGCTCCGAACTCCGCGCATTCGTACAGGGCCTCGAGATCGGCGACGAGGCCAAGGCACGCCTCATCGAGCTGACCCCCGCGACCTACACGGGTCTCGCGCAGAAGCTCGTCTCAGAGATCTAAACCTCTTTCACGACGTCCCCCGCTGGTTCCGCCAGCGGGGGACGTTTCGTTTCACCGTGGTTCCGGAACCATCAAGCGGCGACGGAACCACCGCTGCGGCCGCAGACGGAATGTTCCGAAGAATGGCATCGCGGGCTGAGGGTGCAGAATTTGGTGCGACAATAGTCGCGTACAAACAAACGTGCTCCGGGGTCGGTGTAATTCCGAACCGGCGGTGATAGTCCGCGACCCGAGGCCTTTCGAGGCTGAGGTTGACTCGGTGAAATTCCGAGACCGACAGTTAAAGTCTGGATGAGAGAAGCACGAATGCGTTTGCCGTACGGTCCTTTCTAGAACCGCGACAGCACTCGTATTTCCCCCGGACGCCTGGCTATCCGAAAGGGAAAGACAGTGACTGTCCTGCAATGGTTCATTGACCTATTCAACTCACAGATTGCGTTGCCCGGTGGGCAATCGCTTAACACTCGAGAAGTCGTCGGCAACATCTTCGGCCTCCTCTCCGCCCTGGGCGCCATGCGCCGCAAGATGTGGGCGTGGCCGGTCGGCATTATCGGCAACGTCCTCCTGTTCACGGTGTTTATCGCGAGCATCATTGATCCGTCGGCCTCGACGCCAAATCTTTTGGGTCAGGCTGGCCGCCAGATCATGTTCATTACCGTCTCCATTTACGGCTGGGTGCGCTGGCGCCAATCCAAGCGCGAGGGCGAGGGCGGATCAGGTGACACCGCGATCGTTCCGCGCTGGGCGGGTTGGCCGGTGCGCATCGGCATGATCGCCTTCATGGTGATCGGAACCGTGGCTCTGACCCCGTTGTTCAGCGCACTCGGTTCGTACGAGCCGGTATGGGCTGACGCCTGGACCTTTGTCGGCTCGCTGCTCGCCACCTTCGCAATGGCGAAGGGCTGGACGGAGTTCTGGCTCGTGTGGGTCGCCGTCGACATCGTCGGAGTGCCGCTGCTGTTCAGCGCCGGGTACTACGCGACCGCGTTCATGTACCTGTTCTACGGCGTCTTCACCGCGATCGGCTTCTTCGTGTGGGCCCGCGCTCAGGCCAAGGAGAAACCGACGGTCGAGACGGCACACCTCGACCCCACGGTGACGAAGCCGTAACGCGC
>CANNEP010000079.1 GCA_947503655.1 uncultured Microbacterium sp. | reverse complement strand
GCGCCGATGGTACTGCAGGGGGGACCCTGTGGGAGAGTAGGACACCGCCGGACTCCTTTTAACAAAAAGGGCCACCCAACGCTGGGTGGCCCTTTTTGCATTCATGGCCACGAGCTGGCTGCTCACACAACAAAGGCCACCCAAGCGGGTGGCCTTTCGTCGTTTCAGGGGGTAGCTATTCGACCATGAGGTCGTCGACGCCGTAGTCGTCGTCAAGCTGCACGTAGATCACGAGGTCTGGATAGTTGTTCTCCGCAATGAACTCGAGCGTCACGACGCCATCGGTGAACACCGCAATGCCGATGAGCTCCATGTCGCCGGCCAGCTTGCGGTAGTCCTCCTCCGCGATCTCGCGCTCCTCCTCCTCGAACGCGGAGTCGGTTAGCTCACGCACGACCTCCTCCTCGATCGCCTCGAGCTTCTCGGCGCTCAGGCCGTCGAGCGCCTTGTCGGCGATGGTGCGCAGCTCAGCCTCATCGGTCGTGAGGTTGTCGTCTTCATCCATCCACCGCAGCGGGACGCTCTGGCCGGTCGGCAGCAGAATCAGCGCCACCGGGTCTTGGTCTTCGTCGAGGTGAAAGTCGCTGATGTCAGCCATGTTTGCTCCAATGAATCGGGTACCCCTCAACGCTACGGCAGGAGTGGGGGTCTCGGGTTCTCCCAGGGGCTCCACGGGATAATGGAACCATGTCTGCTTCGTCGCGGTTCCGTTCCGTTTTCGTGGGTGCTGCTGTCGTGCTGTTCGCAACCCTGGGCTTTGCGTCGCCTGCCGCCGCGCACGACGCGCTGAGTGGTTCCGACCCTGCCACCGGCACCAGTGTCGAAGTGGCCCCAGCGCAGATCACGCTGACCTTCACGGCAGACCTCATGCCCGATGGTGCCGAAGCGCAGGTGTTCGCGAGCACTGACCCGGTTGCCGCGTCGCAAGCGGGCGAACAAGACTGGGCGGCCGGTGACGCAATCGTCGACGGCATGAGTCTCATCATCCCGCTGCAGGAGGGCCTGCCAGTCGGCACCTACTCGGTCAACTGGCGCGTCGTCTCCAGCGACGGCCACGCCATCTCGACGTCGAGCGCTGAGATCATCAGCTTTACCGTCACGCAGGGCGTGCCGGCCGTTGACCCGGTGCCCACGGCTGAGCCCACACCGGAGGCAACCACGGCTCTCGCGGCGACGGCAACGCCTGACGCGACGCCGTCGCCTGAAGCCACGACCGGCGCCGATGAACTTCCGGGTGTCTCACCGATCGTGATCTGGGCACTCGTGATCGGCGGCGTGATCCTGGTGGCGCTCCTGGCCGTGATCGTACGGTTTGCGCGCCGTTCTTAGTACCTATGCACTTGCCGCGAGAATGCCTTGCGGCGACGGCTTCGTGTTGACAGTGCGGGCGTGGTTCCGTAATTTGAAGGTACACAACCTGGCGAAGTGAAGGCTGACGACTGAACTCAACAGGATGTGACGCTCCTTCATCGCAGCTTTCGTTGCCATGAAGGGTAAGGGGGAGCAGGTTCGCTGTCGTATACCGACGACGGTCATTGCTGGCACCCGAGCCCGGAGCACGAGGCCCGGCAGGGGAACCCGCACTTGATCACGATCCCCCTCACGTCGATGAGGTGCTTCCCCTGCTGGGTCTATGACGGTGTTACTACGCGGGGCGTCTTAATCAGTACGCCCGCGACGAGGAACGTCACGGCTGCGATCGGAGCCGCCGCTGTGAAGAATTCGGTGCCGAGTTCGAGCGGCCAGAACGGGTTCCACAGCACGGCAATCACCGCCATGATCGGCAGCCACCACCACTGCTTGCCCTGAAACGCATACCAGCCGACGATGACCGCGAAGATCTCGACAACGAAACGAGTGACGAGCGGCCATTCGCCCGCGACGAGCAACGGCGACACGAACAGGTACGCCGCGACGATCAGGCTCGGGGCGAGGGCGTTGCGCTGATAGGGGGGAAGGTCGGATGCCGCAGGCATGTCACGTCACTTTCTCGTGGACTCAGCTGGGCGAGTCCAGGTACCACTTTCCCTCAATCTTACGCAGGGCGAAGACGCTGGTTTGCCCGTGAAAGATGTCGCCATTGATGTCTTCGACCGCAATCGTGGCGGTGTCGCCGGTGACGGTCGCTTTGTCGATAGTCACCTCGGTAATGCCCTCAGCCTCTAGCTGCGGGGCCAGCGTGTCACTCAAGATTGCGATGCTGTCGACGCA
Organism: uncultured Microbacterium sp.; assembly: GCA_947503655.1. Classification (GTDB taxonomy): domain Bacteria; phylum Actinomycetota; class Actinomycetes; order Actinomycetales; family Microbacteriaceae; genus Microbacterium. The sequence goes on along the minus strand of CANNEP010000079.1, from coordinate 10,144 downwards.
CGCCGACCAGTCGGGGTCGTCAGACGTGACGATTTCACCCGCCCGGAGGCTCAAGCCACACACCGTTTCGCCGTCGCCGGCGATCATGCCGTTCATGAAGCTCTCCGCAGCCGCAATGACGGCGTCTTCTTCACTGGTTCCGCTGCACGCAGCCAGGCTCAGTGCCAGAGCGGCGATCGTGCTCGTGGTCAGTAGCTTCTTCATCATGTTTCCTTGATAACACGTCGCGGTGGCAGCGCGCTGGGGGGTGGCGCGGAACCAGGGGCCGCGGTGCGAAAGTGCGGAGACGAAAAAGGGGCGGCTTCCGTTCGGAAACCGCCCCTTTCAGAGTGTCTTAGCCAGCGAACGAGTCTTCGCCGAGGTACCAGTCACCGTCGACCTTCGTCATGGTCAGCGACTCTTCGCCGCCCAGCGCGCCCGCGCCCTTTGCCGTGACCGTAGCGGAGTCACCATCGATGACGACCTTGGTGACCTCGATCTTCTCGACTCCGGCCTCCTCCATGGCATCCTTGAACATGTCGCCCATGCCGTCGTACGTCGTGGTGCACAGGTCGTACGTGGTTGCGTCATCCTTCATCGGGGTCTCCGCGTCGACGAGCATGACGTCGCATGCTGCTTCGCCGTCGCCAGCGATCAGACCGTCGAAGAACTGCTCAAAGCGGTCGGCAACCTTGCCTTCTTCACCGCCGCCAACGCCGCCGCCGCCCGAGCAAGCCGCGAGGCTAAGCGAGAGAGCTGCGACTGCGCCGAGTGCCATCAGTTTGCGCTTCATAATTTTCTCCTGGTGTAGGTGGAACCTGTATCCAGGGGTGTGCGCACGCGCGCACAAGTTCGTCCCCCCAAGTCGCGATCGTCCCGCCTCACGACTTGCACTTATTCTATGACCCACACCCGACATCACCATATTTCTCGGGCCTCTCTCGGCGAATACTCCGCGAACGTTCTACGGTGAACTGTGCAGATTTCAGCAGCGGACCCGAGGTTCCGGCCCCTTCCCGATGCCGTGCGTGAACTGTCAGCCGACGTGCGAGCGTTCGATGCGGCGCTGGCCGCGCGGGTGTCGACCGAGTACCTCGATCATGGCTACTGGGTCGATCTTGAGGTCGACAAACGGTGGCTCGTTATCGGTGACAACGGGGCCGGTGATCACTGGCTGCTGGGCCCTGATGGTGAGGTGTGGTTCTTTGACCACAACTACGGTGAGCGCGCGGCCCACCTGTTTGAGCCGCTTGAGATCTCAGTCACGGAGTGGCTCATGATGGCGCACTTGCTTGGGCGCACCGAAAACGCGGCTGCGTTCGACCCCGACCGCCTCACCGCCGCGATCGACGCCATTTCGCCGGGGCTGGTCGATCGATGGCCGTACGAGTTGCCCGTGGACTGAGGCGGAATCAAGGGGCGGTTACGCTCCGATGGCGCGGCGCCAATAGCCGAGGAGTAGCGCGCCGGCTTCGTCATGAATGAAGTCGTCGATCGTGAGCACCTGATACTGCCGCTCGAGCATTCCGTCAGCCGGACGCACATCGACGTGCGCGACACTCATGCCGGCCGCGTGCACATAGTCGGCCATCTTGTAGTCGCTGCGCGAGTCGCCGACGCTGCGCCACTCGCGCGGCAGGTCGCCGAGGCTGGCGAAGTATTCGATTGCGCGCTCGGCACCGCGATCTTTGTCGAGCAGTACTGACTCAATGTCGGTCGAAATGATCGTCGGGTCGATGCGAAACGGCGTCGCGCCTGCGGCATCAGCCATCGCCTGGTCGCCATAGGTGAGACCGACGCCGAGGCCGGTGAGCAGTTCGAACGCGGCCTGCTGAAACGCGGCCTGCTGAGCGTGGTATTTGTCGCTCGCGACATCGGTGCGCTGCTCAACCGAAATCATGGCGCGCTTGGTCTCATCAAAGAACATCGTGTCGCTGAAGCGCGCGGCGACGAGCTCGCGCACCCCGGCAATAGCTTCGGCCGAGAACGCGACGGACTCGTCGACGACGGTTTCGCTCATGCCGTCGGCGTCGACGCGTGCCCACGCGCCGCCCTTTTCGAAGACGCCAAACATGCGGGCACCCGGAGCGCTGAGGGCATCGCCGAGACCGGCAGCCCACAGTGGGGTGATGACCTGCTCGGCGATGAACGCGTCGGAGCGGCCCGTGATGAAAGCGACCGGAACTCCGGCTGCGGTGAGTGCGACGAGGTCGTCGATGATGCTCGGGATCGCGATGGAGCGGGTGATGGGGCTCGCGATGGGGCCGTCCACGTCAAGCAGAAAACCGATCTCAGCGGGAGATGCGGCGGGCGAGGGCGTCTCAGCGTTGCGTTCCATGACGCCAGCCTACGTGCCCAGCCGCAGCCCATGGTTCCGCCCCTATGCTCGAAGAAACGGAAAGGACCCTGCATGACGACGGTAGATGTTGGCCCCCTGATTCTTGGCGGAAACGTGTTCGGCTGGACGGCTGATCGCAACGACAGTTTTGCCGTGCTCGACGCGTTTGTCGCGGCCGGTGGCCGTGCGATTGACACCGCCGACGTCTACAGCGACTGGGTGCCCGGGCACACCGGTGGCGAGAGCGAGACGATCATTGGCGAGTGGCTGGCCGCTCGTCCGGGTGTGCGCGAAAAGCTCAACATCGGTACGAAGGTGTTCATGCACTCGGCTCGTCCGGGGCTTGCGCCGGCGAACATTCGCGCGGCGATCGACGACTCCCTGCGTCGCCTGCAGACCGACTACGTCGACATCTACTACGCGCACCGCGATGACCCCGATGTCGAGCAGGCCGACTACCTCGCCGCATTCGACGGGCTCGTGCGCGAAGGCAAGGTGCGGGCGATCGGCATTTCGCAGTTCAGCGCCGAGCGCATCGCGTCGGCCGTAAGCATTACCGAGGCCGAAAACCTGACGCCGATCACGTACTCGCAAGACGAATACAACCTGGTGTCGCGGGCGATCGAGCACGGGTCGCTCCCGGTGATTGCCGACGCCGGCATCGTCGAGGTGCCGTTCTTCTCGCTCGCCGCTGGCTTCTTGACCGGCAAGTACCGCCCGGGTCACGCGGTCGAGTCGGCACGCCTCAACCGCGTCAACCCGCACCTCGAGAACCCGCGCTCGGTCGCCGTGCTCGACCTGCTGGATGACATTGCCGCCGCACACGCCGTGCCGGTCGCCGCTGTGAGCCTCGCATGGCTGCGCGCCCAGCCGGCCGTTGCCGCTCCGCTTGCGTCAGCTCGCACCGTCGAGCAGCTGAGCGCGCTCGTCGCGTCGTTCGAGCTGGAACTCAGCGACGCCGAGGTGGAGACCCTGTCGGCAGCCACGGCACCGGTCGCGGCCTAGCTGTAGCTCAAGCGCCCGCCCCGCAATCAGCGGGCGGGCGCTTTTGCGCGCGCCCCCGTGGTTCCGGTTCCGCGCTCACAGCCACCCCGTGGTTCCGCTTTTGCGCGCGCCCCCGTGGTTCCTGTTCCGCGCTCACAGCCACCCCGTGGTTCCGCGCTCACAGCCAGCCCATTGTTCCGTACCCGTGGTTCCGCGCCGCGCGCACAACGACCGTTTTGCACGACTCAAATTGGTATGCACGCAGAATGTGCCTCATCAGTCACTCCAGCCTCAGGAGTCACACCCGTGCGTGCATAACGGTTGTTGCGGTGGTGCTGGGGCCGGAACCACGGGGCTGGGCGCCGGAGTTCCGGAACCACGGGGCTGGCACCGAGAAAAACTACGCGTGGGTGCGGATGCGGGGAATGCCGGTAAGGGGGTCGATGGGGCGGCGGTGCACGCCGTCGGCGTTCTCGACCGGGTAGCCCTCGCGCACCCAGTATTCGAATCCGCCGATCATTTCGCGCACCCGATACCCGAGGCGGGCGAACTCGAGGGCGCCCTTGGCCCCGGCGTTGCAACCGGGGCTCCAGCAGTACACGACGACATCGGCGTCGGCCGGAATCTCCTTCGGTGCCCGCTCGGCAATCTCCGAATAGTGCATGTGCACCGCACCGGCGACGCGACCCTGTGCGAACCCTTCGGCTGAACGTACGTCAATCACGATGACGTTCTCACCCGCGCCGCGCGCTGCGTGCACGTCGCTGGCATCGGTCTCGAACTCGAGCTTGGCGGCGAAGTAGTCTGCGCGTTCCATGATTCCTCCGATGTCGGTATGCCGCCAGGATAGTCACCACGCGTGACTGACGTCGATCTCCAGGTCATCGCCGTTAATAGTGAACGTGCCGTTGACCGCGAACACGATCTCCTCGGGCTGCGGATTCGGCACCGCCGTCGTGGGATTACGCACGATCGTGATCGTCGCGTCGTCAGTTGAGAAACCGAAATCGTCGTCGTCAAACCACGCGAGTTCAGACACCTGCACGGTTAGCTCGAGCGACGCGAGGTTCGTGTTCTTCACTTTGGTGGGGCAGTCGTAGTGCATGTTCGTCGGAACCTCGGTGCACGCCGTCACAAAGTCCTGCACTTGGGCGAGAATCTCGTCCTGCACGGTGTCTGCCAGCGACGCCTTGAGGCTCACGTAGCCATCGAGCCCCGGCGGAACGACAAGCATGTCTTCGTCGCCAGCCAGATAGACACTGTCGGTTGTGAGGGAGACGGGGTAGATCGCCGGGTACATCCCGTACCGCCCGGTGAACCCATCAAACTGGGCGGTGAGAGTGTGCTCCTCACCCGCGATCGTGACGTTCGGCGAGCCCACTGCCCACACCTCCACCGGCGACACGAGCGGAGAGTCAATGACCCACGTCTTCAAGAGCCCAAACTCCGCTTCACCCGTCGACACCTGAATGTTCGTGGTGTAGGTCGCGTCACCGAGCATGATCTCGGCGGTGACGATACCCGAATCGTCGTGCACTTCACTCGTCACCTCGCCCACGACGATGTGCTCGACACCCTCCGCATTGAACACGTCGTTGGTGGCCAGCGGGTGGTTTCCGGGAGGAATCGGAACCATCGCCGTCGCCGCCTCCGCATCACCGTTAGCGAGCAACGCGAGATACTCCTTGACCACGCCCTCCGGCCCGCGACTCGCATTGACCACCGCGAGAGCGACCGCGGCGCCCGCGATGAGAACGCCGACAATGCCGACAGAAACCCCCGTGCCGATGAGTGCACGCTTCGCGCGACGAGACATCGGCGCTCGCGGCGGAAGCGGGGGTGCCGGAACCACGGGTGCGGGCTGCGCGGACATCTGGGTGCGGGCGGGCTGCGCTGGAGCAGCGTATGCCGGTCCGGGTCCGCCGAAAGCCGCGACTCCGGCACCCATGGTTCCGCTAGCGAAGCCACCACCCATGGTTCCGCCACGGCCCGCGAAGCCGCCACCCGCAGGTGCGTAGCCGTTTACCCAGTTGTGCGCGGTGCGCGTGCCGACCAGAAAGCTGAAGAAGCCGGGGTTCAGGGTGTAGATGACGCGCGGCATGACTTCGGCGAGCAGCGAAACCACGAGGGCGAAGGCAGTGATGAGGAGCGTTGTCGGGAAGGTGAGGCCGAACCATGCGGTGACGCTGAATCCGGACGAGCTCGTCGAGCCGTTCACATCGAGTATTGAGCTCATGGCGCCGCCCAGCGTCACCGCGCCGAGCGTGTACGTGAAGGCAAGGCTCAGCGCGAACATTCCGACCGGGAGTTGCCACACGCGGCCTGCCGTGAACGTAGCCGCGCGGCCGCGGCGGGCGCCGATGAAGACAGTGAGGTACAGCAGAATCAGCATCGTGATGACAATGAGGAGCGCGGAGTAGCCGCCGATGAGATCCCACGCCATCATCGGGCCGGAGGGGGAGAACGGGCTCGCAACCTGACCGAACTGTCCGAGCGCTGCGGCATACGCGGCCAGGTTGATGCCGTATGGCAGCCACAAGAACGCGGCCGGTTCACCCTCGGCAATGCTGCCGATGATCAGCACGATCAGGGCAATGACCGCCAGAACGCCGACCAGAATTGCCGAGTACCAGAGGGGTTCGCGCACGATCGCGGCTGCGCGCCCCCACCGCGACGCACCGCGGAGCCGCATGCGCGCGATAAAGGTTGCCGTGGCCACCGTCAGCCAAACAGTCACGAGCACGCCGACGAGCGGCGGCGCAATGAGCAGGACGGTGTTGCCGAGACGTCCGAAAATTGCGAGGAACAGCGCGACGAGCGCGGCCGGCACGCCCTCGATCACCGAGCGCACCACGAGCGCACCGATCGGGCCAGCGGGGCCCGCTTCACGCCGCATCGTGCGCCGCGCCACGGCATAAACGGCGGCACCGATCGCCGCGATGGTTCCGAGGCTCGCGATGCTGACGTTGCCGCTGAACGATGCCGAACCCTCCGAAACGGAGCCGCCGCCGAGCACAATGCCAAACGCCAGCAACAGTTGCTGCACAACTGAAACACCGCGCGCAATGAACGCGGTGATGTCACTCGCCATCGCGAGCAGCGCGCCGCCCATCACGAACCCGACGACAAGCACGATGCCGACAGCCAATGCCGGAACCTGCCACGAGGTTCCGATCTTCTGGAGCTCCAGCGCCACCGGGCTCGGCGCAATCGGGCGCGCATAGCCGGGAGGAATGGGCGCTGGCGGCATGCCGGGCTGTGCGAACGGAACCTGGGGCTGGTGCTGCGGGCCGGGGTACTGCTGCGGGTACGGCTGTTGCAGCGGGTATGGGGATTGCTGGGCGTACGGCTGTTGCGGGTACGGGTTGGACGCGTGCGGGTAGCCGGAACCACCGGGCGCGGTGGGAAACGCTGGCGATGACGCGGGTGGTAGGGGCGGTGGCGGAAGCACCGGCCCGGTCGATCCGGTAATAGCGGGGCGCGAAGGCTCGGGCGGTGGCGCACCCGTGTCTGGCGTTGTCATGCTCGTTCCCCCTTCGGAGCCCCGACATACTCCATGCGGGGAGGCGCCTTTGTTAGACCGTAGTGGCTAGAGCCCGCCGCAGAACAGCACAATTTGGCATCGGTGGCACGAAAAGTGAGCACCCGAAAATCCATGTGAGCATCTGCTCAGGTGCGGGGGCATAGCCTTGAGAGGTGACGAACGAGAACGCTGCCGCCGCAGCCGGTGCCACCGACCCCTCCCCGACCGAGGGTGCCGAGCCGCTCGCAGACGTAGAAACCGCGACGGAGACGGCGACCGAAACCGAGACGCTGACGCGCAAGTTGCGTCGTTCGCGCACGCTCAACATCATCCTGGGTGCGGCCGCAGCCTTCCTCCTCGTCGTCGCGATCGCGCAGCCGTTGTCGCAGCAGAACCCGGCCATGAACCCCGACGCTGGCAAGAACCCGGCTCCGACCGAAACCACCGACGGCGCACAGCCCGAAGAGACAGTTGACCCGAACCGCCCGGTGCTCGCTGACCAGCTCGCCAAGGCTGACCCCAACGACCCGATGGCCTACGGTGACGTTGACGCGCCGCTCACCGTGATCGAGTGGACCGACTACCGCTGCCCGTTCTGCGCCAAGTTCACCAACGACACCATGCCGGTGCTGCTCGAGGAATACGTCGACAAGGGCCTCGTGCGCTACGAAGTGCGCGACGTTTCGTTCTTCGGTGACGAGTCGACCGCCGCTGCCGTCGCCGCTCGCGCTGCTGGCAACCAGGGCAAGTTCGCCGAGTACTTCGAAGCGCTGTACGCCGCTGCACCGCAGTCGGGCCACCCCGATATGCCGCGCGAAAAGCTCATCGCGTTCGCCGAAGAGGCCGGTGTGCCTGACATCGCCCAGTTCACGAAGGATCTCGACGACCCCGCACTCGCGCAGGCCGTTGCGAACTCGACAACCGAGGCTCAGCAGCTCGGCGTCACCGCGGTTCCGTTCTTCGTCGTCGGCGGCACGTACTTCTCGGGTGCACAGCCCATTGAGACGTTCCACAAGGTGTTCACCGAGCAGCTCGAGCTCGTCAAGTAAGCATGGAACTCGGCTTCGCGGGAGCATTTATCGGCGGCGTGCTGACGCTGCTGAGCCCGTGCTCGGTGCTCCTGCTGCCAGCCTTCTTCTCGTACGCGTTCGGTTCGCCGACGCGCATCGCGGGGCGCACCGGCGTCTTCTATCTCGGACTCATCACCACCCTGGTTCCGCTCGGCGTGCTCGCCGGCACCCTCGGCGTTTTCATCAATACCCACCGCAATACGTTCGTGTTTTGGGCGTCGATTCTGGTGATCATTTTTGGTCTGATTCAGCTGATCGGCATTCCGCTGCCGTTTTTGAGCCGGTCGGCTACGGGGGAGGGAACCACGACGCTGTCGGTCTACCTGCTTGGCACCGTGTATGGCATCGCGGGCGTATGCGCCGGGCCGCTGCTCGGCGCGACTCTCACGGTCGCCGCGCTCAGCTCGAGCACGCTGTACGGCGGACTCATCATGGCAATCTTCGCGGCGGGCATGACCCTGCCGCTGCTCGTGATCGCGCTGATTTGGACGAGCGTGCCCGCGATCCGCAACATTCTGAAGCCGCGCGAACTCGTCATCGGTAGGTGGCGCAACGCGTGGACCAACATCATTGGCGGCCTGCTCATGATTGGCATGGGAATCCTGCTGATTCTGACGCAGGGTACCGCGGGTCTGCCAAGCATTCTCGGCGCCGACGACCAGGCCGCGATCGAAGAGAGCGCGATGAACGCGACCGCCGGGGTTTCTGACATTGTCGCGATCATCGTGGCCGTTGTGATTCTCGGTGGTGTGGCCGCACTGTTGACGTGGCGCACGCGCCGTCTCGCGAAGCAGAAGAGCTGACAGCTATCCACAAACCGGCGGCCATGACGCGCGCCGCCGCGGCCGCGCTGGTACCGTGCGCGTATGACGAATACTTCGCCGGGGCAGCCACTTCGTGACTATCGCATTCACCGTTACGTGAACGCGTTTTGTCCGGTCTGCCACGAAGAAGAGCCCGATCGGTCGCTCAGCGACGTTGCGCGACTGTCGGGATGGCTGGCTGTTGAGGGCGACACCGTCTACCTCGAACGCGGGTGTGAGAAGCATGGCCTGATTCGTACGATGTACGACGAATCCGCCGAGATTTTGAGCTACCTCGAGGAGTGGACCGCCCCCACCAAGGTGCACGTTCCTGACGTGCGCGGCAATTTCAAACCGGCGCCAAGCGCCTACCTTGATGGCCTGCCCGAAATGCAGACCCAGCACACGTGCATCCTGCTCGAAGACCTCACCGACCACTGCAACCTGCGCTGCCCGACGTGCTTTGCCGAGTCGGGCCCGGCGGCGTCAGCCGTCGCGCCGCTCGCCGAAGTTCTCGCCTCTGTCGACGCGCGGCTCGCTCGCGAAAACAACCGCATCGACGTGCTCATGCTCTCCGGCGGTGAGCCCACGCTGTACCCCTGGCTTGAGCAACTCGTTGAGCAGCTTGTTGCCCGCCCCGTCGTGCGCATCCTCATCAACTCGAACGGCCTGCGCATCGCGAATGACGACGAGTTCGTCGCCTTCTTGAAGAAGCACCGCGAGCGGGTAGAGATTTACCTGCAGTACGACGGAACCTCGGCTGAGGCTTCGAAGTTTCACCGCGGTGCCGACATTCGCCGGTTTAAAGAGCGAGCGATCGAACGACTGAGCGCTGCCGGGGTTTTCATGACGCTCACGATGACCGCGGCCAAGGGTGCTAACGACGGCGAAATCGGCGAGGTCATTCGCGTCGCGCAGGCGACCCCCTATGTGGGTGGCGTCACGATCCAGCCGGTTTTTGGTTCCGGTCGCAACTCCGGCATCGACCCCAACGATCGCCTCACCCACACCGGTGTGCTCACGCGCCTTGAGCCGCAAACCAACGGTGAGATCACGTGGCGCGACCTCACCGCGTTGCCGTGCTCGCACCCGCACTGCTGCTCGGTCGGGTACTTCTTGAAGGACGATTCGGCCGAGTGGCGCTCGCTGACCTCGCTCATCGGGCACGACAAGCTCAAGCAGTTTCTCGACCTTGAGCCCGACATGATCGCCAACCGCATCGCCGACAGCTCGATCAACGCGTCGATGAAAGAGGCGGTGAAGAACTCGCTGCTTGACCTGTTTAGTGAGCAGTCGAGCCTGTCGCACCCGTCGATGTCATCGATTTGGCGCGACATTTGCGTCAATTGCGACATCGGCATCGGAACCTTGACGGCGTTGGCAACGACCGTGATGCCCGGGCAACACAAGCGGTTGCGCAAGATGCTCGGCGAGCGCATTCTGCGCA
>CANNEP010000078.1 GCA_947503655.1 uncultured Microbacterium sp. | reverse complement strand
GCCATATCGTCGATCGCGGCGAGGACTGTGGCTTCGACGGTTGGCCAGCGAAAGACGATCATCGCGTAGGTGAGGCGAATCGTCAGGTACCCGAGTGTGACGGCGTTTGCATCTCGAATGAGATCGCGTGCCCGTTCGGTCGCCCCTTCGTGGTTCGAGCGGCCATCGATTTCGAAAAGCACACGACCGTATCGAAAGTCGACTCGTCCAACTGTCGGGATCAAGACTTGCGACTCAAGTTCGAGACCCATCATCATCAGTCGGAACCGAAAGAACGATTCGAGCCCAGAATCAGCGTCGCCTCGGGCTCGGCGAAGCCATCGCGCAATACGTTCTGGTGTCGCCGCAATGACGCGGTGACGCTGACTTTTCGAGAGCAGGCCGAGCCGCCACGCCGATTCGAAGGCGACAAAATACGCCTCAACGCTCAAACACCGCCACGCGACCTGCAGCGCCTCAGTGGGCGATGCTAGTCCGAAAACAGTCTGCCTCCGTTCGTGATGGTCAACACAATCACACCGAAAGTGAGGGTGGACGCGACCGTTCGTTCCCACATCAACGTGAACGTTCGCGACCTCGTCAAGCAACCAGACCCCATGTGCCCGCAGAGAACTCACGCACGACACCATCCCACCGTGGGCCGCGGCAATCGCCACTTCGCTACCACCGTCGTTCGCGTATACGCCTTTGCGGAGCCGCACGATGGTTCCGCCCATCGCTGCTGCCACCACCTCATCATTCGACGCACCCCGTTGGCGTAGTTGCCAGGTGCGCGCAGCACCTCCACAGTCATGTATTGCGCCGCGTATGTTCATACCAAGACTGTGAACCTCAGCCGCCCACCTCCGGTCATCCATCCGCAATGTGTGCATTGGGCGGCACGAGTGGGCCGTTGGGGAGGAATCCTGACCGCTGGCCCGTCGCCCATCACCCGTCGCCCCTGTTGTGCACGATCAGGGCGCCGCCTCCGTCCGTTTGCTCGGCGAGTCGGGGCTCTTCACTCATTTCATCGTGCACAACAGGATTCGTGGGTACGGTGGGCGGAACCACGGGACGCAAGAGAGCGGAACCACGGGGTGCGGAACCACGGGACGCAAGACGGCGGAACCACGGGGTGCGAGATAGAGAAACGGGGGCCACAGAGCCACGCGCTACTGCCTAGGTTCTGCGGCCCGTTGGCTCACCACACCAGACAGGGTAAACGACAGGTCCCCCTCACGAGAACGTGAGGGGGACCGAAACGTGGCGCGGGGCCGAAGTTAAGCGCGGCGGATGATGCCGAGCGGCGTTGACTGGTGGCCCTGGCCGAGCGGGTTGTCCTTGAGGATCTTGACGAGGCGGGCCTCGCCGTCCTTCGGGAGCGTCGAGCCGAGGATGTTGCCACCGAGGTCGTTGATGTCAACAACCGCGACGCCAGCCTTCGTGCCGAGGAGCTCCTTGAGGTGGTACGCCACTTCCTTCGGCTTCTCAGGGCCCAGCACGACAGCCTTGTTGTACGGCGGAATGGTTCCGCTCGTCGGGCCGTCGATCGCGCGAGCCTTGTCGCCGGCGATGCGGTAGAAGTCACCCTTGCGGCCGAACGCCTTGGTCACCGCCGCGACAGCAGCCGCGAACAGGATCTTCGGCGTGCCGCACTCGCGCAGCGCCATCTCCATCGTCTCGGGCATGCCGAGTCCGATGCCGTACGGCGTGCGGGTGACGTACTTCGACAGGAAGCGCGCCAGCGGGCGCACCTGAATGTCAGTCACCAGGTACGAACGACCCTGCGTGATGGCAACGATCTTCTCCGTAACGAAGAGGACGTCGCCCTCACCAGCCTTGCCGCCAGCGAACTCTGTGATGAATTCGTCGAGGCTATCGCCGGGCATGACCACGCGGGTCTTGATCGGGATGCGCTGGAACGACTCACCGTCGACAACGATTTCGAGATTCTTGCCCTCGTTGGCTGCACCGCTCATTCGAGGTAGTCCCGCAGTGACTGCGAACGGCTCGGGTGGCGAAGCTTCGCCATCGTCTTCGACTCGATCTGGCGGATGCGTTCACGCGTCACACCAAACGTGTCACCGATCTGATCCAGGGTCTTGGGCTGGCCGTCGCCGAGACCGAAGCGCATGCGAATAACGCCTGCTTCGCGCTCCGAGAGCGAGTCAAGCAACGACTCGAGCTGACGCTGCAGCATCGTGAAGCCCACGGCGTCGGCCGGAACCACTGCCTCGGTGTCTTCAATAAGGTCACCGAACTCACTGTCACCGTCTTCACCGAGCGGCGTGTGCAGCGAAATCGGCTCACGGCCGTACTTCTGCACCTCGATGACCTTTTCGGGGGTCATGTCGAGTTCGCGCGACAGTTCTTCGGGGGTGGGTTCGCGACCGAGGTCTTGCAGCATCTGGCGCTGAACGCGAGCCAGCTTGTTGATGACCTCAACCATGTGAACCGGGATACGGATCGTGCGGGCCTGGTCAGCCATGGCGCGGGTGATGGCCTGACGGATCCACCAGGTGGCGTAGGTCGAGAACTTGAAGCCCTTGGTGTAGTCGAACTTCTCGACCGCACGGATCAGACCCAGGTTTCCTTCCTGGATCAGGTCAAGGAACTGCATTCCGCGGCCGGTGTAGCGCTTTGCGAGCGACACCACGAGGCGGAGGTTGGCACCAAGCAGGTGACTCTTGGCACGCTGGCCGTCACGCGCAACCCACTGCAGGTCGAGGCCCAGCTGGGCCTGCTTCTCAGCGGCGGTCATCGTCGACAGCTTCTCTTCGGCGAACAGACCCGCCTCGATGCGCTGTGCGAGCTCGACCTCTTCCACTGCGTTCAGCAGCGGAACCTTTCCGATCTGCTTCAGGTAGTCCTTAACAGGGTCGGCGGTCGCGCCGGTGATCTGCGTGGCGAAAACCGGGGCGTCATCTTCATCCGAAGCCGTGAGAACGATCGCGCCGGTCGGCAGCGGTTCGGTCATCGCGGGCTTGCGGGTGTCGCTCGCCTCTTCGTCGTCTTCGTCGTCGTCCTTACCGGACTTTGCGGCGTCGCCCTCTTTGGCTGCGTCAGCCTCGTCGAGTTCGACCTCTTCGCCATCAAGCTCTTCGTCTTCGCCGGGCTCGTCGTCTTCGCCCTTCTTCTTACGACCCTTGGGCGCGGCCTTCGCCTTGGGGGTTGCAGAAGCGGTAGCGGTCTTAGCCGCCGTCTTCTTCGCGGCGGGCTTCGCCGCGGTCGAGGCTGCAGTGGCCGCCTTCGTCTTGCGCGCAGGGGCCTTCTTCTCAGTCTCTTCCTGAGCGGCCTGCGCGTTCTTGCTAGCAGGGGTCACGTTTCACCTTTCACCGGATGATCCGGAGGTTTCGGACACTAGTAAGACCCTTGTCAAGTCCTGTGTCGCGAAACAAACGCGGATACAGCCCTGGCAACGGGTCGAATCTTCATTGTCTCACACGGATTCACTCCGATAGGACAACACGTAAAGAAAATAACGCGTCAGGGCTACATTTATTCCCGCCGCGCCACCACGCAAGCGGAAATCCCTCAGAACCTACGTAGTGGTTCCCTTACCGTCGTCTTTCGGACGATTTGCCAGGTATCGCTCCAGCTCCGCCGCCAACTCATCAGCCGACGGCATGGGTACGCCACCCAACAGTGGCGAGGACTCCCCCGTTGCCGTGGTTCCGGCGCGGTAGGCGTCGTACTGCTTCTCCAAACGCCCAATCAACCGCTGCAGCTCGTCGTTCGCCGCCACTTGCTCCGAAACCTTGCCGATGTACTCATCGAGATCGCGAGTCAGATCGTCAAAGAGGAACGCCAACTCGTTCGCGCGGGCGATCCACTCGATCGTCGCGATCGTGGCACCGGGATTGTCGGTGTCTGCGAGATAATGCGGAACCAGGAGGACGAAACCAGCAACACGGTGGTCTTCTTCAGAGAAACGGTATTCAAGCAAGTGTCCAGCGGTCGCCGGAACCTGGGTGTGCGGCTTCCACCCGGAGTACTGATCAATGAGGTCGCGTCGGTTGCCACTCACGGTCACCGCAAGCGGTCGGGTGTGCGGCACGGGCATGCCAATGGAGTGCACCCACGTCATCGAGTCGACGGCGTAGTCATCGGCGAGGTCGAGAACCGCGTCGGCGAAAGCCTCCCATGCGCAGTCGGGCTCATACCCGGCGAGGAGGAGGAACTGCTGGCCGAGGGCGTCGCGTGCGAGGCACAGTTCGAGCCGCGGCGGCACGTAGTTCGTGAGGTGATCGGCGTCGAAAGTGACAATCGGCCGACGGGCACGGTAGTCCAGCAAGACATCGTTATCGAAGATCGCGATGGGCTGGAGATCGGCGTGAGTCCGCATATAGTCGACGGTTCCGGACACGGCGGCGCCGGCATCGGTAAAGCCGGTCATCAAAACGACAAGCGGAAGACCGCGCGGAACTTCGGGGCCGTGGGTTACGCGCTCGTAAACATCATCAGACAGGGGCACACCCCCATGCTACGAGTCACGCCGACATCGGCGGCGAACTGACGCTGACAGCGAACAGTCCGCCGCAAGACCCTATTTCGTGCTGATCATTGCGCCGCGCCCGCGCCAAACAATGCCGTGACGTGCCAGACAAACCTAGGATAGGAACTATGTCTGTCGCTGATCTCGTGGCCTCGTCCGAATCTCCCCTCTCCTCCGACGCCGACCTTCTTGTTGTGGTCGTCGGAACCTTCCCGGCAGCTGAGGCTCTCAGCGCGTGGCCTGGCCTCGAGGACAACCTCGTCGCAACCGGCTTCAAGGGTGCCGCTGGTTCCACCATGCGCGTTTCTCTCCCGGCTGTCACCAACAAGCCGATCCTCGTCGCTGGCGCGGGTAGCGATATTGACGCCGAGGCTGTGCGCTCGATCGTCGGCCAGGTTGTCCGCGCGACGACGGGATTCGCGAAGCTCGGCATCGTGCTGACCGGTGACACCGCAAACTACCCGCAGGAAGCTGCCGAAGGTGCAGCCCTCGGTTCGTACTCTTTCGACTCGTACAAGACGAGCACTCCCGCCGAGCGCGCAACGAGCGTTGTCCTGTTCGCCGAGGCCAACACGGGCCGCGCCGCTGTCATCGGTGACGCTGTCGCCCTTGTCAAGGACCTCGTCAACATGCCGGCACAAGACATGGGCCCCTCGGAGCTCGCTGACGCAGCTGTGGTCGCTGTCGATGGCCTACCCATCACCGTCACCGTTCTTGACGAGAAGATGCTCGAAGAAAAGGGCTTCGGTGGAATCCTCGGCGTTGGCCAGGGCTCAGACCGAGCACCGCGCCTCGTGCACCTCGACTACAACCCCGTGAACGCCGAACGCCACATCGCCCTCGTCGGTAAGGGCATCACGTTCGACACCGGCGGTCTCTCGCTGAAGCCTGCCGCTGCCATGGTTGGCATGAAGGAAGACATGGCGGGCGCGGCGACCGTACTGTCTGTTGTGCAGGCAGCTGCTCGCCTGGGCGGCAGCAACCGCGTCACCGCCTGGATGTGCATCACCGACAACATGCCGTCGGGTCGCGCGATTCGCCCGGGTGACGTGCTGACGCACTTTGGCGGAACCACGGTGGAGGTTCTCAACACTGATGCTGAGGGTCGTCTGGTGCTGGGTGATGGCATCGCTGCCGCCAGCGAAGAGCGCCCGGATGTCATCATCGACGTGGCAACGCTGACCGGCGCGATCATTGTCGCTCTCGGTATGCGCCACACCGGCGTCTTCGGTGACGAAGAGATCGTCGCCGACCTTCTTGAGGCCTCCGCCATGGAGGATGAGCTCGCGTGGCACATGCCGCTACCCGAGCACATGGAGTCGGAGCTTGACTCCCCCATCGCTGACATGCAGAACGCGAAGATCGGCGACTCGGCCGGTGGCGCGCTGTTTGCTGGCCTGTTCTTGCGTCGCTTTGTTGGTAAGACGAACGACGCCGAAGACGCACCGCGTATTCCGTGGGCACACCTCGACATCGCCGGATCGTCGTGGCACAAGGGCTCCCCGTACGGCTACACCGACAAGGGCGCCACCGGAGCGAGCGTACGTTCGCTCATCAACTTCGTCACGCGTAACGCCTAACCCGGCACGCTGACGACTTCCAGGAGGAATGAATGACCACCCACACCTTCGACATCGTCGTCCTTGGTGCCGGTAGTGGCGGCTACGCAGCCGCCCTCCGCGCTGCAGAACTCGGCAAGACGGTCGCTCTCATTGAGAAAGACAAGGTCGGCGGAACCTGCTTGCACCGCGGATGCATCCCTACTAAGGCACTCTTGCACTCGGCAGAAGTGGCGCACACCGTCAAGACGGCTGCCACCTATGGCGTGACGGCAAGCTTCGACACCGTTGATATCGCGGGCGTACACAAGTACCGCGACAACATCGTGGCGAAGAAGTTCAAGGGTCTCGAAGGTCTGGTCAAGGCTCGCGGTATCACGATCGTCTCCGGCGAGGGCAAACTCGGTGCAGACCGCACCGTCCTTGTCGGTGACGACGTGTACCAGGGCGAGAACGTCATTCTGGCGACGGGATCGTACTCGCGCTCGCTTCCAGGGCTCGAGATCTCGGGTCGTGTGATCGCAAGCGAACAGGCGCTCACTCTTCCGGAGATTCCGAAGAAGGTTCTGATTCTCGGCGGCGGCGTCATCGGCGTTGAGTTCGCGAGCGTTTGGCACGCTTTCGGTGCCGAGGTCACGATCATCGAGGCCCTGGACCGTCTGGTTCCGAATGAAGACGCCGCTGTCAGCAAGGGATTAGAGCGCGCGTTCCGTCGTCGTGGCATCACGTCCAAGCTCGGCGTACGGTTCCAGTCCGCCGCGCAAACGGACGAGGGTGTCACCGTCACGATGGAAGATGGTTCCACTCTTGAAGGCGACTACCTTCTTGTCGCTGTCGGGCGTGGCCCTGCAACGGCAGGTCTCGGCTTTGAAGAAGCCGGGCTCACGATGGACCGCGGTTTCGTCATCGTTGATGATGAACTGCGCACCAACCTTCCCGGTGTCTGGGCAGTCGGCGACATTGTTCCCGGCCTTCAGCTTGCGCACCGCGGATTCCAGCACGGCATTGCCGTTGCTGAGCGCATTGACGGCCAGACGGTCGCTTCGGTTCCAGACAACGAGGTTCCGAAGATTACGTACTGCTCCCCAGAAATCGCATCCGTCGGTCTCAACGAGGCTCAGGCTGCGGAGAAGTACGGCGCAGACAAGATCAAGGCCTACGAATTCAACCTCGCGGGTAATGCAAAGAGCGAGATCATCGGTACCGGTGGCTTCATCAAGGTCATTCGTGAAATTGACGGCCCCGTCATCGGCGTTCACATGCTCGGAGACCGTGTTGGCGAGATGATCACCGAGGGCCAGCTGGCCGTCGTATGGGAAGCTTTCCCCGAAGATCTCGCACCGCTGATCCACGCACACCCCACACAAAGCGAAGCAATGGGTGAAGCCTTCTTGGCTCTCGCCGGAAAACCGCTTCACGCATTGTCGTGACGAGACCCGTTACGTCACTAAGCTAGATACGTCACAAGCAGCATCATGAAGGAGACATCGACATGAGCACATCCGTGGTCCTCCCCGCTCTCGGCGAGAGCGTTACCGAGGGAACGGTCACCCGCTGGCTCAAGCAAGTCGGCGATACGGTTCAGGCTGACGAGGGCCTGCTCGAGATTTCGACGGACAAGGTTGACACCGAAATTCCGTCGCCTGTTTCCGGCGTGATTGAAGAGATCCTCGTTCAGGAAGACGAGACCGTTGAGGTCGGCGCCATTCTGGCGAAGATCGGTGATGGCTCGGGCGCTGCCCCGGCTGACGCCGCTCCTGCCGCCGAAGCACCGGCAGCCGAGGCTGCTCCGGCAGAGGCACCCGCCGCAGAGGCACCCGCCGCAGAGGCACCCGCCGCAGAGGCACCCGCCGCAGAGGCACCCGCCGCAGAAGCACCCGCTGCAGAAGCCGCACCGGCCGCTGAGGCTCCGGCCGCGGCTGGCGACGCGACCGACGTGAAGCTCCCCGAACTGGGCGAGAGCGTCACCGAGGGTACCGTCACGCGTTGGCTGAAGCAGATCGGTGACGATGTTGCCGTCGACGAGCCGCTACTTGAGATCTCGACCGACAAGGTCGACACCGAAATTCCGTCGCCCGTTGCAGGCAAGCTCCAGGAGATCCTGGTCGCCGAAGACGAGACGATTGCCGTCGGTTCGGTCCTTGCCCGCATCGGTTCGGGCGCAGCACCTGTTGCTCCCGCCGCCGCACCTGCACCCGCTGCTGAAGCACCTGCTGCTCCGGCTCCTGCCGCACCTTCCGCGCCGGCGCCCGCACCGGCACCCGCCGCTGCACCGGCACCCGCCGCCGCACCGGCACCCGCCGCCGCGCCGGCACCGACCGCTCCCGCCGCACCGAAGCTGGTTCTGCCAGCCGAGGGCGACGACCGTCTCTACGTCACGCCGCTCGTGCGTCGCCTCGCCGCTCAGCAGGGCGTTGACCTGACGACCGTTGAGGGTACCGGTGTTGGCGGACGCATCCGCAAGGAAGACGTCCTCAAGGCCGCTCAGAACCCGGCTGCAGCCGCGGCTCCGGCAGCAGCACCCGCTGTCAAGCTCGAGACGTCGCCGCTGCGCGGCACCACGGTTCCGATGTCGCGTCTGCGCAAGGTTCTTGCTCAGCGCGCTGTTGAGTCGATGCAGCAGACCGCTCAGCTGACGACTGTCGTTGAGGTTGACGTAACCAAGGTTGCGAACTTCCGCGACGAGAAGAAGGCTGATTTCCTCGCAAAGACCGGCGACAAGCTGTCGTTCCTGCCGTTCTTCGCACTGGCTGCTGCTGAGGCACTCCGCGCGTTCCCGGTTGTCAACTCGACGGTTGACGGTGACAACATCGTCTACCCCGCGACCGAGAACCTGTCGATTGCTGTCGACACCGAGCGTGGTCTGCTGACGCCGGTTCTGCGTGATGCTGCCTCGAAGAACATCGCGCAGATCGCTCGCGAGATCGCTGACCTGGCTGACCGCACGCGCAACAACAAGCTGAAGCCGGACGAGCTCGCTGGCGGCACGTTCACGCTGACCAACACCGGTTCGCGTGGCGCACTGTTCGACACGCCTGTCGTGTTCTTGCCGCAGTCGGCAATCCTCGGCACCGGAATCGTTGTGAAGCGTCCCGGCGTCGTGAAGGTTGACGGCAACGAAGCATTCGCCGTTCGTTCCTACGTCTACCTCGCGCTGTCGTACGACCACCGCATCATTGACGGTGCTGACGCGGCTCGCTTCCTCGGCGCCATCAAGGCACGCCTGGAAGACGCAAACTTCGCTGCCGACCTCGGCATCTAAGTTCCGTTAACGACGAGGGGCCCCGGTTTTTACCGGGGCCCCTCGTCGTTGCTGGTTAGTCGCGGCGCAGCGTCAGGTCGCCAGCCGATACGTTCACCGTGATGCTGCGCGAAGCCGATGAGTTGGTGTCGAGATCAATATCCGCATCACCAAATGACACGTCGCTCGATACGCGGTACTCCTCGTCCGGCATAGCCAGGTTGACGTCGCCGGCAGATACCGAGAACGTCGACGTGGTCGGCGCGGTGCCAGCGATGGTGCCGCGGACGGAACCAGCACTCACCTCCACGTCGAGAGTTTCGACATCGCGGGCGGCGAGTCGCGCTGAGCCCGCGCTGACAGTGACCGCAAGATCGTCAATCACACCGCTCACTTGCACATCGCCAGCGCTGATCTCAATGTCGGCGGTGACGAAGTCTCCGGTCACGATGGCCGCGCCGGCGCTGTTCTGCAGGTCGAGTTCGAGCTTTCCGTTGAGCTCTTCTGGCAGCGTCAGCGTCACGGTTTCCTCGCCGAAGAATCCGAACCAGGGCCCGCCGCTAAACCACCCGCTGTCGTTATGAACGACGAGTGTGTCGTCCTGCGTTGTCAGGTTCCACGAGCTGATGCCTTTGGCGCGGTTGGTCTGCACGGTGAGTGTTGCCTCATCAACGTCGTCAAACACAACGGTGAACGAAGAATCCGAGTTGTTGACGTCGATGCGTTGCACACCTTCAGCGTCGGCCGTCAGCACGTCGCTTTGCTTGTCACCGATGCGCGCGGCGCTGGCCGCGGCGACCGCGATGCCGCTGCCAGCGATCACGAGCCCCACCACGGTAAAGGCGATGGCAATCCCGCGCCCGCGGCGCGGGCCAGTCGTCGACGACATACTTGTGGTTGCGTTGTTGTTCGTCATGATCATGCTCCAGAATCCGCACCGAGGTGCGTCAGGACAGCGAGAACGCGGCGGTTATCAGATGCGCTGGTCTCGAGGTCAAGTTTGGTGAAGAGGGCGGAGATGTGCTTCTCGACTGAGCCCTCGGAGATAAAGAGTGCGCTTGCGATGGCGCTGTTCGATTTGCCCTGCGCCATGAGTGCGAGCACATCACGCTCGCGATCGGTGAGGCTTTCGAGACGAGAGTCCCGGCGGCGACGACTCAGCAACTGCGCCAATACCTCCGGGTCGAGCACCGTGGCTCCGTCAGCGACGGCCGTAGCGCTTTCGAGAAAGTCGTTCACGTCGGCGACGCGATCTTTCAGCAGATACCCGAGTCCGGCCGAGTTCGCCGTGATGAGGTCAGTGGCGTAGCGCTCTTCGACATACTGGCTGAGCACGAGGATCGCCATCTGCGGGTTGGCCGCGCGCACGGCAAGGGCGGCACGAATACCCTCATCGGTGAAGCTCGGAGGCAGTCGCACATCGAGGATCAGTAGGTCGGCATCTGCCGTCACCAGGGTTGCCATGAGGGCGCCAGCGTCAGGCAGAGCCGCCACCACGGTGTGCCCAGCGTCTTCCAGCAGGCGCACGAGACCTTCACGCAACAGCACGGCGTCTTCGACGATTACGATGCGCATGGCACGCTCACTTCCACGGTCGTCGGCCCGCCCACGGGGCTCGTCAGCGAGAAACTTCCGCCCACGGCGGCGATCCGCCCAGCGATGCCGTCGATACCGCCGCCCGGCGTGCGTACCGCACCACCGGTTCCGTCGTCTTCCACGCGCGCCCAGACGCGGCCGCCGTCGCGCTCACGTACCGTCACGCGCACCTGTCGCGCGTGCGAGTGCTTAGCGGCGTTCGTCAGTGCCTCGGCGATGACGAAGTAGAGCGCCGCCTCGGTGGGCTTGGAGCAGCGTCCGGAGACCTGCACGTCGAGCAACACGGGCACGTGTGAGCGAGCAGCGAGTGCAGAGAGCGCGGCATCAAGACCACGGTCGTCAAGCACCGCGGGGCGAATACCGCGGGCGAGCTGACGAAGCTCGGTGATCGCGGCCTTCGTCGACAGGTGTGCTTCTTCAATTAACGCCGCAGCGGCTTCGGGGTCGGTCGCCATCTTGTTCTTGGCCATACCGAGCGTCATCCCGACCGATACAAGTCGTGGCTGCACGCCGTCGTGAAGGTCACGCTCAATACGCGTGCGTTCAATCTCGGCGGCGTTGATGGCCTCGTTGCGCCGATGTGACGCGACATTCGCCTGAGCGACAAGTTGCGCTTCACGTGACGGCACCAGCATCGACCGGGAGATCTCGCGGTGCGCGACGCCAAGCGCAGCAAGCAAGGCGAGGGCGACCAGAATCGCGATGACCGCGGCAATGGTGGCGCCCGCACCGCTCATCGGGCCAAAAATCAGAATCCAGAACTCGCGTTGCGGAAAGCGAGCGGAACCAATGAGCACGGTGAGCGCGGAAAAGATCGTGCCGAGAAGGCCGATAGCGACGGACGCAAGCACGAACATGATCGTGAAGTGCAGGGCACCGATCCAGTTGCGGGAGTCTTTGGCCTGAAGCCACACGGTGTGCGGGACGCGAAGCCAGTCGGTTCGCGGCGAGCGTGCGTACGGGTGAGGCGGTACGTCGAAGCCGAAGAGGCCAGCGACACGCGCCTCTTCCATCCGCGCGATTCCGGCGAGAAACAGCAGTGCGAGGGCGAGCGGGATCAGCCCGATGCCGAGAACAACGAGGAGTCCCGCGCCGGCGGCCGTGAGCGCAGCCATGATAGCGGTCGCCGCGACGCCGACGAAGAACAGCGCCCACAAATGCGCAACAGCACCAGCGATGGGTTTGACGGTTGATTTCATGCTTCTACGCTAAATTTCTGCCGATCAGAGCACAGTGGCGTTGTCCTCACACCGTGTGGGGGTTATCCCCCACCAGCCATCTTCCCCTGACGACCCCCACCGTCGGGGCGATTAATTCGAAATGTCGGGAACGCGGTCGGATGACACTAGATGTCACCTGAAGTCGAGGAATAGTCGGGGGTGTGAGGTGAGGATGTCGTGACACTTTCCCTCCTCCTCCCGGCCGATGGCATTCCTACGTGCGGGAAAGGGGCTGGGAGGTGCGGCGGCGGGATTCGTCCGCCAGCACGATCTTGATGAACTTGCAGTTCTCCTCATCGAGGTCGTCGTGGAATCCACCCATGAGAGCCGCGTATGCGGCATGGACATGTTCTTTGGTCGCTATCAGAAGGCGGTAGGTGAATCGGCCTGACTTTCGTTCCTATCGGGAGCCTTGTCCGGCAAGGGCCGGTTGGGCTGATTCTTGGTCAGCGTAG
>CANNEP010000077.1 GCA_947503655.1 uncultured Microbacterium sp. | reverse complement strand
CGATGTCGAGTTGCTTGCCGACATTCCGCTTCACGCCGCTGACGGAACCGCCCGCGAAGTGTTCGCGATGGTCCCGTACCGCCAGGTGCGCGAGCGCGGATTCGAAGCGCACGATGACGATGCGCCGCTGCGGTGCCTGATCGTTACTGACCACGCTTTCTTTCCCCGCACCGAAGCGCTCGACACGTTGCCTTCGGCGCCCATCGCGCTCGCCGATGCTGGCTTCGACATCACGGACGAGGACTACGCCGAGATCGTGCGCCGCGTCATCCGCGATGAGATCGGCCGGGGGGAAGGCGCCAACTTCGTCATCCGCCGTGATTACGTCGCGGGTGTCGAAGCCGACCCGCGCACGGCGGCCCTCACATGGTTCCATGCCCTTCTCGAGCATGAGCGTGGCGCCTACTGGACGTTTGCGGTCGTCACCGAAGAGTACATCGCGGTCGGCGCAAGCCCCGAAGCGCACGTGTCATCGCAGGGCGGTGTCGTGACGATGAACCCGATCTCCGGCACGTTCCGACACCCGGCGGGTGGCGCGACGAAAGAGACGCTCTCCGAATTCCTCCACTCTACAAAGGAGACGGAGGAGCTCTTCATGGTCGTTGACGAAGAGCTCAAGATGATGAGCGCCATTTGTAGCGACGGCGGGCGCATCACCGGCCCGCACCTCAAAGAAATGTCGCGCCTGACGCACACCGAGTACATGCTGCGGGGCTCGAGCCGCCTCGACCCGCGTGACGTGCTGCGCGAAACGATGTTTGCGCCGACCGTGACCGGCTCTCCCATGCAAAACGCGTGTGCCGCCATTCGTCGCCACGAGTCGGCGCCGCGCGGCTACTACTCGGGTGTTGCCGCGCTGTTCACGCCCAACGCTGAGGGCGGCCACGACCTTGACGCCCCCATTCTGATTCGCACCGCCTACATCGAGAACGGCCGTCTGCGCGTTCCGGTCGGCGCAACGCTGGTGCGCCACTCCTCCCCCGAGGGCGAAGTGAGCGAAACGCACGGCAAGGCCGCCGGCGTGCTGGGCGCGATCGGAGCGATTACGCGCGACACCCCCGTCGACCCCGACCAGCCTGCCGAACGCCAGTCGCTCGCTGCCGACCCCGACATCGCCGAGCTTTTGGTCTCACGCAACGAGCGCCTGGCCCCGTTCTGGCTGAACGCGCAGTCCGCGGCTGGTGGGGCGTTCACCGGAACCTCGGTGCTGGTTGTCGACGCTGAAGACCGGTTTACGACGATGCTCGGTCACCAGCTTCACCACCTCGGCCTGGACGTCACGATCACGCCGTGGAGCGAAGTCACGGACGACGCGGTGCGCGCCGCCGACCTCGTCGTTTCTGGCCCGGGCCCCGGCGACCCGCGTGATGGTTCCAGCCCCCGCATCACCCGCATGCGCGAGGTCGTTGCGCTGCGCCGTGCCACGAGCGCGCCGCTCGTTGCCGTGTGCTTGAGCCACCAGATTCTGTCTGACCAGTTGGGCATCGAGCTCGCGCCGCTGGCGTCACCGCACCAGGGCGTGCAGAAGAGCGTTGACGTGTTCGGCGAGCCCGCAACGATCGGTTTCTACAACACGTTCACGGCGCGCGTCACGCCGGGCACCGAACTCGTCGGCGATGTGACGGTGTCTGCCGACGCCGCCACGGGTGATGTCTACGCGCTACGCGGCCCAAAGGTCGCGTCGGTGCAAGGGCACGTCGAGTCGATCCTGTCGAAAGACGGCATCCACACGCTCGAGCGCCTCGTACGCGCTGCGCTCGCTTAATCGTCGTGTGGGGTGCCGGTGACGGTGCCCCACACCCGGTTTAGAACAGCTGAACCGGGTTGACGATGTCGGCGATGAGCAGCAGCGCGCCCATGCCGACGAGCGCTATCACGACCACGAAGGTCAGCGGAACCAGCTTGGTCGCGTCCACAGGTTTGGGGGCGGGGCGACGGAACAGTTTTGCCCAGCCACGCTTGATCGCGTCCCACAGTGCGACGACGACGTGACCTCCGTCGAGCGGAAGGAGCGGGATCAGGTTAAACACGAACAGCGCGATGTTCAGGGAAGCCACGAGGCTCAGCACACCAGCGACGCGCGTCGCGATGGGTGCATCGATAGCCGCGACCTCGCCGGCAATTCGACCAACACCGACAACACTGATCGGGCCGTTGGGGTCGCGCTCACCGCCGGTCACAAGGGTGGCAGCCGTGTTGTAAAGCTTGACGGGCAGTTCGACCATGATTCCGGCAACCGCGCCCACGTTCGACGCTGTCTGCTCGATGCCTGCGGAAAGCGGCTGCGGCGTGAGAACCTGCGTCGGACCAAAGCCGACGAATCCGACGTCAACCATTTGCGTGGTTCCGTCAGCGTTCGTAACGATGTTGCCCTTGTCATCGACCGCGGGGCGCTGCGCCAGCATCGGCGTAACGGTGAGCGTGAGGGGCTCGGCCTCACCGCCGCTCGACGACGGGCGCAGAATGCTGAAGCTGAGCTCGGTGCCTGGGTTGTCGCGGATGATCGTGGAGACCTCAACGAAGTTTTCGACGGGCTTGCCGTCAATCGCGGTGATCGTGTCGCCCGGCTTGAGGCCGGCGGCGGCTGCAGGAGACGCCGGGTCGTTGGGCGTGCACTCGGTCTGCGTCGACGATGCCAGAATCACACACTCATTAATCGTGGCGATCGTGTTGCTCGACTGCTGAATGCCGATGCCGCTCAAAATCACCGTGAACAGCACACCGGAGAACAGCAGGTTCATGAGCGGGCCGCCGAGCATGATAATGATGCGCTTGTAGGTCGGCAGCTTGTAGAAGACGCGGTCTTCGTCGGCGCCGATCGTTTCGTCATTCGCGTCGCGGGCGTCTTGCACCATAGTGCGGAAGAAGCCGCCACCGGCTTTCCCCGTCTTCGCATCGCCCGCGGTCGGCGGGTACATGCCCGCCATTGAAATGTAGCCACCGAGCGGAATCGCCTTGAAACCGTACTCGGTTTCACCGAACTTCTTCGACCACAGCGTCGGCCCGAAACCGATCATGTACTGGCCAACGCGCACCTTAAAGAGCTTCGCGGGCACCAGGTGGCCGATCTCATGCAGGGCGATAGATACGGCGAGTCCGACGACAATCACAAGAATGCCGATGATGAAGGCGAGCACAGTCACACGCCGAGGCTACAACGCTCACCTTTGTGACAGCCGCAAGGTGGGATGATAGAGGCGACATGTCTACAGACACTCCTGCCTCAAACCTGCCTCCCGTCCTGCGCCCGGAAAACCCACCGCAGCAGGCCCTCGGAGCCTTCGCTGACCGCTTTGCTACGCGCACGCTCGGCGACCTTGACAACATCACGTTCTCCGGCCTCACGTTGGCAACCGCCGATCTGCGCCCCGGCGAGATTTTTGTTGCGATCAACGGCGTGAACACGCACGGCGCGTCGTTCGCGCAGCGCGCGGCTGACACCGGTGCTGTGGCCGTCGTCACCGACGAGGCTGGTGCCGTGCTCGCTGAACCCAGTGGTCTGCCGATTCTCATCGTTAATGACCCGCGAGCGCTGCTCGGCGACATGAGCGCCTGGGCGTACGGCACGGGCGCAGACGATGACCTCCCGCTGTTGCTGGGAACGACCGGAACCAATGGCAAGACGAGCGTGTCGCACCTGTTGGAGGGCATGCTGCGTCAGCTGGGAGTCGTGTCTGGCCTATCGTCGACAGCCGAACGCCACATCTCGGGTCAGGTCATCGTGTCGCGTCTCACGACGCCTGAGGCCAGCGAAATGCACGCGCTCCTCGCGCTCATGCGTGAGCGTCATGTCGAAGCCGTCGCCGTCGAAGTTTCGGCGCAGGCGCTGAGCCGTCACCGCGTTGACGGCCTGATGTTTGACGTTGCCGGGTTCACGAACCTCAGCCACGACCACCTTGATGACTACGCCGACATGGATGAGTACTTCGAGGCGAAGCACGCGCTGTTCCATGCCGACCGCTCACAGCGCGGCGTCGTGAGTTTGGACTCTGCAGCGGGAGCCGAAGTTGTTGCGCGCTCCGAGGTTCCAGTCGTCACCGTCGGCACCCCACTCATCGCTGCTGACCCCGACGCTGCTCGCGCCGCGCACTGGGTGGTCGACATCGTTGCCGAGCACCAGCAGGGCACAACCTTCACCCTCACCGGCCGCGACGGGCGCACCCTCACCACCGTGGTTCCGGTTATCGGCCCGCACATGGCGGCCAACGCTGGCCTCGCCATCGTCATGCTGTTGGAGGCAGGCTACGACTGGGATCGGATTGCGGGCGCGCTAGAGCGCGACGGCCGCATCACCGCGTATCTCCCCGGACGCACCGAACTGGTTTCGGGCGCGACCGGCCCCGCCGTCTACGTCGACTTCGGGCACTCCCCCGACGCGTTTGAAAAGACGCTCGCTGCAGTGCGCCGGGTGACGCCTGGCCGCGTGCTGATGCTGTTCGGCGCCGACGGTGACCGTGACGCCACGAAGCGGAACGACATGGGTCGCGCGGGCGTGCTCGGTAGCGACATTCTGGTGATCACCGACCACCACCCGCGCTTTGAGGACCCTACGAGCATTCGTGCCACCCTCATCGAGGGCGCCCGTCTTGCTCAGCCCGACGCGGAGATTCATGAGTTCTCGCCGCCGGAGTCTGCGATCATCGCCGCCGTCGGCATGGTCGGCGACGGCGACGCGATTTTGTGGGCAGGCCCCGGCCACCAGGACTACCGCGATATTCGCGGCGTGCGCACCCCGTACTCCGCACGCGAACTGGCTCGCCGCGCCCTGCGCGACGCTGGCTGGCCGGTGGGCGAACCCAACTGGCCGGTTCCCTACGCTGACTAACGAAAAACCTCGCTTTGCCCAGATCGGGCGAAGCGAGGTTTTTGTTTGGCGGTGCGGTTAAGCGCGAGCAGCGATGCGCTGATCTGCGGTGCGCCGCGCCCAGGCTTCTGTCTCGGCCAAGCTTTCGCGCGTGAGTTCGTCGGGTGCCTCGTGTGCGTCGACCACCGCCGCGATGGTATCGACGATGTCGAGGAAGCCAATGGCTCCGGCGTGAAAAGCGTCCACTGCCTGTTCGTTGGCGGCGTTGTAGACCGCGGGGAAGGTTCCGCCGGCCCGACCGACATCCTTTGCCAGCGCGACAGCCGGGAACGTGTCGTTATCGAGCGGTTCGAATGTCCACTGCGTGGCCTTCGTCCAATCCAGCGGCGTACCGACACCGCTGATGCGGCTCGGCCAATCGAGCCCGAGCGAAATCGGAAGCCGCATGTCTGGTGGCGAGGCCTGCGCCATCGTGGACCCATCGGCGTACTCGACCATCGAGTGCACGATGGACTGCGGGTGTACGACGACCTCGATCTTGCTGTACGAAACACTGAACAGCAGGTGCGCCTCGATGACTTCGAGACCCTTATTGACGAGGGTGGCGGAGTTGGTCGTGACGACTTTGCCCATGTCCCACGTCGGGTGCGCGAGCGCCTGCTGAGGCGTTACCGACGCGAGCTGTTCGCGAGTGAACCCACGGAACGGGCCGCCAGAGGCTGTCACTACGAGGCGGCGAACGTCGGAGGGTAGGTTGCCCTTGAGCGCCTGCGCGAGCGCCGAGTGCTCACTGTCAACCGGAACGATCTGACCAGGCTCAGCGATCGCGGTAACAAGGTCACCACCAACGATGAGTGACTCTTTGTTGGCGAGCGCCAGCGTCTTGCCGGTCTCGAGCGCGGCAAGCGTTGGGCCGAGGCCGACGGAGCCAGTGATGCCGTTAATGACGACGTCAGCGTCAACGTCACGCACGAGCTGCTCGGCGTCTACGGCGCCGAGAGCCGTGTCTTCAACGTCAAACTCGTCGGCTTGAGCACGGACCCCTGCGGCGTCGCTTCCGGCAGCCAGACCCACGACTTCAAAGCGCCCCGGATTGGAGCGGATGACGTCGAGGGCCTGGGTGCCGATAGAGCCAGTGGAACCAAGAATGATGACGCGACGCATGTCGCCCACCCTACGCGGCTGGCGGGATTACTGCGCGGCCGGCGTCGACGTTGCGAGAATGTCGACGACGAAGACGAGCGTCTCCTTTTCGAGCTCGTGCCCAGCCTGTGCACCGTAACCGGCTGCCGGCGGAACGACGACGAGAACCTGCGAACCGACTTCGTAGCCTTCGAGCGCCTGCTTGAAGCCCTCAACAACACCGGTGGTCGGGAACGACGACGGCACAGCGTCGCGGCTCCACGAGCTGTCGAACTCGGTGCCGTCAGACCACTTGATGCCCATGTACTGAACGGTCACGGTGTCGCCTGACTTGACGACGCGGCCGTCGCCCTGCTTGAGCGTTGCGAGCTTGACCTCGGTGGGCGCGTCGCCCTTCGGGATCGTGACCGTCGGGGTGCCGTCCTCGGCGAGCGTGACGGTGGGCATGCCCTCAACGGCAGGCTGCTGCTCGCCCCATGCGACGTTTGGCGTGATGCCCTTGATATCAAAAATCCAGATGTAGGCCGGACGGTCGGTGCTTGCCGGCGTGGTCACGGCGACACGGGAGCCGACGGGTGCGCAGCTAATGGCCTGCGCCATGCCGGTCTCGGCGACGATCGACGTCAGTACCGGGTCGCTCGTCCAGCCAGCATCAGCGACCTTTTCACCGGTCGACGCGTCAAAGATCGTCTGTGCGACGTCAACGAGCTGGCCGTACTTGAGCTCCTCGCCATCACCCTCGACGGTGACGGTGCGCTCGATACCAGCAACCTCGAGGGGTGCCGTAAACGTCAGCGTCGGCTCCTTCGTGGTGTCGGGGTCAACCGTGACAGCCTCGATCGACGGGCCACTCTCGTACGCCGCACCACACAGGTCAGTCGTGGGGTCAACGGCGGGTGCTTCGTTGCCGGTCGCCGACGTTGCGGTGGGTGTCGGGGTAGGCGTTGCACTGCCGGTCGAGCAGCCAGCAAGAGCCAGTGCTGAAATCAGCAGAGCGGGGGCAATAAGGGAGAGTCGAGCGCGCACGGGTTTCCTTTGCAAGACAGACGGAACCTCTATTCTGTCGCACGCGGCTATGCCCCGCCTGGGAGAGCGTTGCGTCACGCTGACACGGTCACGTACCCCATGCCAGTCGGGGCATGCGCTGCGTAGTAAACTCGCTTGGTGACTTCTGACGAGCAGGAACCCGAATCGACTCCCACTCCGTCGAAGAACCGCCCGACGTTCATGTACTGGTTCGGTCGCGCCATTCTCACACCGCTGGCTCGTTTTATCTACCGCCCGCGCATCGAGGGCAAAGACAACGTACCTATGACGGGCCCGGTCATCTTCGCGAGCAACCACCTGTCGTTCATCGACTCGATCGCGATTCCGGTCGTCGCTCCGCGCCCAGCGCATTTCCTCGCGAAGTCCACCTACTTTGAAGGCACCGGCCTCAAGGGCTGGGCGCAGCGCTCGTTCTTCACCTCCATCGGCGCGATCGGTGTTAAGCGTGGTGCCGGCCAGGCTGCACTCGATGCGCTTGAGCAGCAGCGTCAGTTGCTCGAAGAGGGCCGCGCCGTCGCGCTGTACCCCGAAGGCACCCGCTCCCTCGATGGCCGCCTCTACAAGGGCCGTACGGGTGCTGCGTTCTTGGCACTGCAGACCGGCGCCCTCGTTGTGCCCGTCGGCTTGATAGGCACCGACAAGGTCATGCCGAAGGGCGCAAAGATGCCGTCGCTCAAGGAGCGCATCACCGTGAAGTTCGGTGAACCGCTCGACCTGTCATCACATGGCCCCGCCACCAGTGGCAAAGCCCGTCGCACCGCGACCGATGAGATCATGGCCGCGATCCATGCTCTGTCGGGTCAGGAGCTTGCGAACCAGTTCAACGAGGTTCCGGCTGCTACCCCGATTGAGCGCATCAAGCAGGTTCTGCCCCACGAACGCCGCTAGGCGGCGTTTGGTTAGCCGACGGTGATCGTGGCTTCGTGCCGCACCGGGAAGTTGACGCTTGACGCGATGAAGCACCATTCGTGGGCATCGTGATGCGCGGCAAGCGCGTCGTCGATCATTGACTCATCGGCAACCGTCACGTGCGGGTGCAGCACCACTTCGCTGAAGTGACCGCCATTGCCCTCCTGCACCATGGTTCCGGTCGCTTCATCACGGTAACTCGTGACAACGACGCCCCTCGTCACGCATGCGTGGAGGTAACTCAGTAGGTGACATTCGGCGAGCGCCGACATGAGGAGATCCTCGGGGTTCCACCGCGTGGGGTCACCGCGAAACGGACGATCGGCTGAGGCGAGAAGGTCGGGCTTGCCGGCGACTTCGAGCGTGACACTGCGGGCGTAGTCGCGGTAGCCGCTCGTGCCGGTTCCGTTGTTTCCTGTCCACGTTGCCGTGGCGGTGTAGTGGTGCTCAGCCATGCGCCTAGTTTGGCACGGTGCGCGCGTTAGGCTTGATGTTGTGTCTGAAACATTTGCCGTAACCGAAGCTGTTGAACTCGCCGTTGTGGAACGGAGCGGATTCGTCGAGTCGCGTCATGCGGGCTCCGCAGTCGTACTCTCCCCCGATGGCGAGATTCTGGCTTCGTACGGCAACATCACCGCTCCCGTGCTACCGCGCTCGAGCATGAAGCCACTGCAGTCGCTTGCGTGCGCCACCGCGGGCCTGGAGCTCACTGGCGAAGCACTCGCGCTGTCGACGGCATCGCACTCCGGCACCGACCGCCACGTTGAGGTGGTGCGCTCGATGCTGCAGTCGGTGGGCTTGACCGAGGATGACCTCGAGTGCCCCGTCGCTTACCCCAGCGACACCGACGCCTACGCGCACATGCTGCGTGATGCGCTGCCGCAGGCTCGCGTTCGCATGAACTGCTCGGGCAAGCACGCCGCGATGCTGATGACGTGCGTTGCCAACGAATGGCCCACCAAGGGCTACCTTGACCCGCAGCACCCGCTACAGGTTCACACGCGTGAACTGATTGAGCGTCTCACGGGCGAAAAGATGACGATCACCGCGGTCGACGGATGTGGCGCTCCGGTATACGGCATGAGTCTGCACGGCCTTGCTCGCGCGCTGCACCGCATCGGCACGGCAAGCGAGCGGTCGCCGTTCGCAATGTACCGTTCGGCCGGCGCGCTCGTGCGCGCTGTTCGCGAGAACCCGTGGGCAATTTCCGGCCCGGGCCGTGACGACGCGATCGCGATTGAAACGCTCGGTGTCTTCTCGAAGGTTGGCGCTGAGGGCGTTCAGGTGATGGTCGCCCCGAACGGCACGACCGTGGCCCTGAAGATGGTCGACGGTAACCCGCGTGCGAACTCGATCGTGGCAGCCACTCTGCTGGCCCGTGCTGGCGCATTCACCGACGCGCAGATCGCGGACCTGGAAGCGGCTCTCAACCTTGACGTGCTCGGCGCTGGCCAGCCCGTCGGACGCATTCGCGTCACCGCCGCCGCAGCCTAAGCAGAGGTTTCCTCCCCCCCGCTCAACGGTCGGGGGTGGCAAGGCGGACGCGGCGGGGGCGGGTGCCTGTGCGGAACTCCCACCAGCGGCCGGGGCGGGCAAACGGCGGGGCGGCGCGCTCTCCGGTCAGAAGGCGAACGTCTGCGAGGCATTCGGCGGCGATAACGAGGGTGCCGGAGTTGCGGAGCAGTTCGAGGGTTGCCCATGCTCGTTGGAACTGTTCCGGGTCGCCCACAAAGATGGTGCGATCGATCGTTTCTTGATCATTCGTCTGCGCCTCACTAACGGGGACAAACTTCCACCCCGCTCCCCACTCGTCGCGCAGTGCCGCCACGTGTTGTTGTGCCCCGCGCGCCACGAGCCCCACGGGGCCCGTTCGCGGACGAAACTCCGGTGCCGGATCAGACAACGGCACTGCTGGCTGCGGTGAGGGCAACGCAAACTGCACGTCGGCACCGGCCATGAGCGCGCGGCCGGGAGGTTTGCGCGGGTCGTGATCGGTTGAGGTTCCGCCCGCCGCAATGTGATCAAGCTTGCTGGGTACCGCAAGGAGCACCCGCCCGGGAAGAAGGTCGGCGATCCGAGACAAAACACCGGACGCCCGCTGCGCGGTGAGTACCCAGGTTTGGCTCCGAGAGCCCGCTGCGCGCACGAGCTGTTCGAGCCGTTCGCTCGCTTCGCGGGTAAAGGGCTCGGGCCAACCAGCGAGTGCGGCATCGACGTCATCCCACACCACGAGCGACGCCGGCAACATCGCCAGCGACTCGAGGCGGTCCCACGCGAGCTCAAGGTCAGCCGGAATACGAACGGTGTCAGGGTGACTCTGCACCAGCAGGTCGACCAGTGACGTCTTGCCGCTCCGCGGCCCACCCAGCACCCACCAGCCGCGTTCGACACCCGGCTCGATCACGACCGGCACCCGCCGGAGATTTTCGGTGTCATCGGCGACGCCCACAGCAATACCGCGTGCGGGCGTGGGCAGGTCAGCCACCGTCACTTGCGGCGGCAGCGGCTCCCACCACGATTCTTCCCGCACCGCTCGTGGGTATCGCGCGACCAACCGCGTGATGTCCTCGGGCGAGCTCAGCGCACTCCGGAACCGCTGCGGCACCGCATCGGCCGCGCGGCGCACAAACGCGACACCCTTGCCTTCAACCCCACCGCTGATTTGAGCAGCGTCATCTGTCCCGATAATGGTGCGGGCATCGGTCGCGTCAGTAACCCGCAACGCGATGCGCAACGGGGTGTTTGCGAGCGTGGCATCACGAATGGTTCCGGCGGCGCGCTGTGCGCCCAGAACGAGGTGCATGCCCAGCGCACGCCCACGGGCCGCGATATCGGTGAAGACGGCGTCGAGTTCGGGCAATTGCCGTAGCATCGCCGCGAACTCATCGACGATGATGACGAGGCGTGACAGACTCACCCTCTCATCGGTGATGTCGCGGGCACCGACAGACGCGATCGCGCTCTCGCGACGCCGAATCTCAGCCTGCAGGCTCAGCACTGCTCGCCGCGCCAGCGCTCCGTTCAGGTCGGTGAGAATACCGGTGACGTGAGGCAGCACGAGCAACGGATCAAACGCCGTGCCGCCCTTGAAATCAGCCAGCAGTAGCGTCACTTCGTCAGGTGTGTACGCCTCACACAGGGCGAGCGCCCAGCTCACCAGCAATTCGCTCTTGCCCGACCCCGTGGTTCCGACCACCACGGCGTGTGGCCCGTCGGTCACGATGTCGAGCGTGACGGGCGCGGTGCCCGAGCGACCGATCGTGACCGGAAGTTCGCGATGCGCGACGCCTGGATGCTGCGCCAAATCGGCGAAGTGGACGATGGATTCGATCGTGCGTGATTCATCAGCCTTCGCCGCCAGCGCCTGCGCGAACGCCGCTGCTTGCGAGCGCGAGAGAGCTTCGGAACACACGTCGTGCTGCAGCGAATCACGGCCGACCGTGCCTCGCAGATCGGCGCCAACTTCGATGACGGTGCGACACCCGGCGGGCAGGGCGTCTGCCGGACGACACCAGCTCAGTGACAACGCTGACGGAACCGGATCGGTGGCCGCAATCGCCAGCACACGCTCGGCGTTCGAGTACCGTACGTGCGGGAGCGCCGTCATCCACTCCTCGGCATGATCGCCCAGCACGAGCCGCAATGCGTCGGGGGCATGCGTGCAGCAGGCTTGCACCACGAGTGCCCGTAGCACGGCTTTCGCCACGAGCGGCTCGCCCCGCACACAAATGCCGCCATCGAGCGGCAACACGAGCGGCGCGCCCTGCAACGCCATCGCATAGCTACGCAGCTTCTGCGCCTCCTCCCCCTCAACACCGCGCGCCACATCAAGGCTCAGCCCCATGGTTCCGGAGCCCACCACCACCGTGCCCTCGCGCTGCGGATGCACCCGCCAGAACTCTTCTTCGCGCTCCGCCAGTCGCGCCACGTCGGGGTGCGTGTGCCAACGAATATCGCGTTCGGTGGCGTGCTGCGCATCGATCTGCGTTGTCACCTCAGCAACCGCCCGACGAATCTGCTTGCGATAGCGCCGCTCGTCGGCGCGCTTGCCGCGAGCCGCGTCCATCATCGTCGCGACCAGCATGATCGGCCCGAGCGCCGCAAACATGAGGGCAATCACGGACTGCGTGAGCGCGTACATACCGACGCCGCCGAGAATCGGAACCACGGCGGCAGCGAGCGGGATCGCAGAGCGCTTGCGCGGTGCGGGTGGCGCCGGAAGCGTCAGCGGCGCGTCTGCTGTCGGCTGTGGTGACGTGAGGACATAACTCATGCCTCCATCGTGCGACGCGGCAACAACGGCGGGCGGCGAATCCGGTGGCGCGGGGAGAACCCGCGAGAACTACTCGGCTGTGGAGGAACGCGTGACGTCAACGACGATGAGCGTCACATTGTCGCGGCCACCGTTTTCGAGTGCGGCCTTCAGCATCGCGTCAACAGCGTCGCGCGGGTCAGGGTTCTGCGCCAAAAAGTGGCCGATGCCGTAATCGGTGAGTTCTTTCGTGAGTCCGTCAGAGCAGATCACGAAGCGGTCGCCATCAACAATTTCGACGCGAACGTAGTCGGGTGACACGCTTTCACTCGGCCCGACGGCACGAGTAATGACGTTGCCGTACGGGTGATTCTCTGCCTCTTCTGCGCTCAGGCGGCCA
>CANNEP010000076.1 GCA_947503655.1 uncultured Microbacterium sp. | reverse complement strand
AGCCTGCCCGCGCTTCGTGGAGTTCGTCGAGGCGGGCATCACCCACTCGCCCGAACTGCTCGCGGTTGCTGAGGAATACCTCGCCCCAATGCGTCACGCTGACATTGATACCCTCGTGCTCGGCTGCACGCACTATCCCTTCCTCAAGGGTGCGATTAGCTACGTGATGGGGCCGAACGTGTCGCTTGTTTCCAGCGACGTGGAGACAGCGAACGACGTATATCGCCAACTCGTGTCGCGCGATCTGCTCGCCGGCACTGAGGTGGTTCCGTCTCGCTCGTACGAGGCGACCGGAACCTCAGCCGAAGACTTTCTCGCCCTCGCACGGCGACTCATGGGCCCGGGCGTCAATGACGTCAAGCTTGTGCAGACCGGCGCGATTTCTACCGTTACCACCGACCCGAAAGCTTCTCATGTCTGACATCGTCCGCGCCGATGGGCGTGCCACTGACCAGCTGCGCGAAATCACGATCGAACGTGGTTGGAGCGCTCACGCCGAAGGCTCCGCCCTGATTAGCTTCGGCGGCACCAAGGTACTCTGCACCGCATCGTTCACGAACGGCGTGCCGCGCTGGCTCGTCGGCAAGGGCAAGGGCTGGGTCACCGCCGAATACGCGATGCTGCCGCGCGCCACGAACAGCCGCAACGACCGCGAGGCGGTCAAGGGAAAGATCGGCGGCCGCACGCACGAAATCTCGCGCCTCATCGGTCGTGCCCTTCGTGCCGTGATCGACACCAAGGCGCTCGGTGAAAACACGATTGTCATTGACTGCGACGTGCTGCAGGCGGATGGCGGAACCAGGACTGCGGCGATCACCGGAGCGTACGTTGCGCTGGCTGACGCGATTGAGTGGGGCCGCGAAAAGGGTTTCATCGGCAAGAAGTCGACCGTGCTGTTTGACTCGGTCGCGGCGGTTTCTGTCGGCATCATCGACGGTGAGCCGATGCTGGACCTGGCTTATGTCGAAGACGTGCGCGCTGAGACCGACATGAACGTTGTCGTGACCGGCCGCGGCCTGTTCGTTGAGGTTCAGGGTACCGCTGAAGGTGCGCCGTTCGACAAGCGTGAGCTCGACCAGCTGCTTGATCTGGGTGTTGCCGGCTGTGCGACGCTGCGTGAAAAGCAGCTCGAGACGCTGGCATGAGCCGCGTCGTCCTGGCCACCCACAACCCGCACAAGGTTGTCGAGTTCGCGGCGATCGTGAACATGCACCGCCCTGACCTCGAGGTTGTCGGGTACGACGGACCGGAGCCGGTCGAAGACGGTGTCACGTTTGCCGAGAACGCACTGATCAAAGCGCGTGCCGCAGCCGCCCACACCGGGCTTGCCGCGTTCGCGGATGACTCTGGCATCAGCGTTGACGTGCTCGGTGGTGCCCCGGGAATCTTCTCGGCGTACTGGGCTGGGCACGCGAAAGACGCCATCGCGAACCGTCGCCTGCTGCTGGACCAGCTCTCTGACGTTGTGAAGCCGGAGCAGCGCCGGGCGCAGTTCCGCTCGACGATCGCGCTGGTGTTGCCGACGGCTGAGGAATTCACCGTTGAAGGCGTCTGGCACGGCGCTCTCGCGACGGAAGAGCGTGGCGACAATGGCTTCGGCTACGACCCGGTGTTCGTGCCGGACGTTGACGGTCAGCCCGGCACGTTGTCGGCAGCCGAGATTTCTGCGGAGGAGAAGAACGCGCAGTCGCACCGCGCCCGCGCGTTCGTCAACCTGGTTCCGCTTCTCGAACGCATCTAGACGCTTTGACGTTACGAAACCCGCGTGCCGCTCGGTCGGTGCGCGGGTTTCGTCGTCTGTCGTGACGCTATTGAGAATCGCAATCATTCCCGACTAGGCGTAATTGGCGCCGGCGCTCGCAGAACATGCCACGCTGGAGGCATGCACGACCACGCCCCTGCCGGAATCCGCGGTGCCAGCAACAAGAAACTGTTGGCACTGTCGCTGTCGATCACCGCGACCATCATGGTCGTGCAGATCGTTGGTGCGATTCTGTCCGGGTCGCTCGCGTTGTTGGCCGACGCCGCCCACATGTTTGCAGATACGAGCGCTCTCGTCATTGCGCTGATCGCGAGTGTCGTCGCGCAGCGCCCCGCTGACGATCGCCGCACATTCGGGTATCAGCGCGCCGAGGTGATGGGGGCGCTCATCAATGGCGTGCTGTTGTCTGCTCTTGCGATTTGGGTGGGTGTCGAGGGCGTTCGTCGCCTCATGGACCCGGGCGAGGCCGAAGTCTCAGGCACGCTCATGCTGATCGTCGCGGCGGTCGGTGCTGTCGCGAATGGGGTGTCGATGTGGCTGCTGTCACGGGCGCAACGCGGCTCGATCAACGTGCGCGGTGCCTACCTTGAGGTGATGGGCGATCTGATTGGTTCGGTCGGCGTGATCGTCGCGGCCATCATCATCGTGACGACCGGCTTCATGCCCGCTGACGCCATTGCGTCGCTGTTCATTGCCGTCATGATCGTGCCACGTGCGTTCGTGCTGCTGCGGGAAGTCGTTGCGGTGCTGTTCGAGGGGGCACCGAAGGGCATGAGTGCGTCGCAGATTCGCGACCACCTGTTGTCGTACGACGGCGTTCGTGCGGTGCACGACGTACATATTTGGCAGCTCACTCGCGGCGCGCCCGTCTTTACCGCGCACGTTGTCGTTGACGCGGACCTCATCGAGCGTGGCGAATCTGCCGAGCTGCTGGTGCGGCTGCAGACGTGTCTTGCTGACCACTTTGATGTGGAGCACTCCACTTTCCAGCTGGAGCCGGCGGGCCACGACGAAGACGCCGACTCGATTCATCATTAGGCTCGCGGCATGACTGATCAGCAGCCGGACTGGATCATCGGGTTCGTCGATACGGGCGAGCCGCGCGGACTCTTCGCCCCGCTGACGCCCGGGCAAGAGCGGGACATTCAAGCAGTACTGGCGATGTCGGCGGATTATCGGGGTAGGCCACTTCCGGAGTCGCTGTGGGAACCTTTCGGTGCGCTCATGCGCAACCTCTGCGCCAGCGGACTCGATACGCACCGCATCGCAGACCTCACCCAGAGCACCCTGGACGGCGTCGAACACTTCGTGCGGGAGTGATTACGTTTCGCGGGTGACGTCGGCGGGGTTGCGGTCCTCGCGGAGTCCGCGCCAGCGGGCGTGACGCAAATGAGCGTTGGGGCTCCACTCCGCGAATTCCACTTCGGCCACGCGTTCTGGGCGCAGCCAGATCGCATCGCTCATATCGGCGGTGGGCACATCGAGGAACGGATTTTCGTCGGTGACGAGCGGCGCGAGCGTATCGATGAGGCGCTTCAGCTGACGCTCGGTGAGGCCGGTGCCAACGCGCCCCGCATAGTGCAGCCCCTCGGGTGTCTGCACACCCACCAGAAGCGACCCGATGGTTCCCGATCGGGATCCTTTGCCTGGCCGGAGGCCACCCACCACGACATCCTGTGTGAGGGTGAGCTTTAGTTTGAGCCAGTCCTCGGTGCGTTGACCGGGGCGGTACACCGAGCGCGGATCCTTCACCATCACGCCCTCAAGCGCCATATCGCGAGCCGTCGCCAGTGTCGCGGCGATGTCGGTGAAGACCGGGGGAACCTGCACGCTGTCGCCGGAACCAACGGCGAGCGCTTCGAGGTGCTCGCGGCGCTCGCGCAGGGGAGCGCTGGTGAGATCGCCCTCGTCGTTCAGGGCATCGAACAACAGGTACTGCACCGGCGTGCGCCGCTGCTCGCGGGCGATGTCGGTGGGCGATGTCAGGTGCATGCGGTTTTGCAGCAGCGAAAAGCTCGGCCGATTGTTTTCGTCGAGCGCGACAATCTCCCCATCGACGACAGCGTTGGGGGAGGCGAACACGATCGCACCGCGGGCGGTGAGCTCGGGGTAGCGGTCGGTGATGTCAGTGCCGCTGCGGGCATACAGCCGCAAGCGGTCGTTTTGCCAGACACCCAGCGCACGCACGCCGTCCCATTTGAACTCAACCCAGGGTTCCGCTTTGCTCCGGCGCACGAGCGCGGCAGCCAACCCTTCGGTGCCCGCAGCGGCGAGCATCGGACGCGGCACGGTCGGCGGAGTTTCCGGATCAACCTCGACGCGACGTTTCGACACCGGCGTCGTTGGCGGTTGCGGCGTGCCATCATCCATGGTCTTCGCACGGTGACACAGCCACGTGGACTTCTCACCGTCGCCGCTCGTGCGCACCAGCACGATACGCGACGTCTTGACCGGCCCATCGTGATCGGAATGCAACGTCACGATCACTTCGTCATTGCGCCACTTTTCGGTTTCGTACGTGCCGGAGTCCCAAATCCACATGCGGCCGGCACCATATTGTCCGCGCGGAATGGTGCCCTCGAACTCGGCATATTCGATGGGGTGGTCTTCGGTCTGAATTGCGAGCACATTGGTTTGCGCGTCGTGCGGGAGCCCCTTGGGCACCGCCCAGCTGGTGAGCACGCCGTGGCGTTCGAGCCGCAGATCCCAGTGCAGACGCGTCGCGTGATGTTCGTGGATGACGAATCGGGTGCCTTCGGCGGGGCCGTCGACGGAACCATCGGGCAGCGGCTCCGGCGTCTGGCCGCGGTTGCGCATGGAGAGATAAGCGGCGAGGCGGTGCGGTGGTGGGTCGAGCGCGGCGAGTGGATCGGGCTCGGCGAGGCGTGCGAGAACGTCATCGAGGGTGAGCTGAGTGAGGTTCGGCGCGGTGATTTCGTCCCACGTTCGCGGTGCGGCAACGTAGGGGAGGAGCGTGCCGCGGAGGGAATACGGCGCGATCGTCGTCTTCGAGGCGCTGTTCTGACTCCAGTCGAGGAACACTTTGCCGTCGCGGCTGGCCTTTGTCATCGTGCTCACCACGAGGTCGCGGTTGTCGGCTTCGATGGCCTGCGCGAGGGCGTGCGCCAGGGTGGAGATTTCGTCGCTGGTTTGTGCGCCGGTGAGGGGCGCGTAGAGGTGCAGCCCCTTGCTGCCGCTCGTCACCGGGTACAGTTCGAGTCCCATCCCGCCTAAGATTTCGCGGGCGAGGCCGGCGACGATCGCGCATTCGGCGAGCCCGGTGCCGGGCCCGGGGTCAAGGTCGAGCACGAGGCGCTCCGGGTTGCCTCTTGTGCCGTCGGGCGCGAACCGCCACTGCGGTACGTGAAACTCCAGGCTCGCCATTTGCGCAAGGGCGATGAGGGTCGCCCGATCTTGAACTAGGGGGTATTCCTTCTCGCCCTTGGAATGGTCGATGCCGCGCGTGGGAATCCACGATGGGGCGCCCGGCTCGAGTTGCTTCGTGAAAAAG
Source organism: uncultured Microbacterium sp. (assembly GCA_947503655.1). Taxonomy (GTDB): domain Bacteria; phylum Actinomycetota; class Actinomycetes; order Actinomycetales; family Microbacteriaceae; genus Microbacterium. The sequence continues at coordinate 7,311 of CANNEP010000076.1, read as the reverse complement.
GGCTCTTCGGGCTCCGCCATGGTGCCGACGCCGTTGACCCAGCGTTTACGCGTAACGGGCCGGCCGGTGACGTGCGGCACGAGGCGATCGGCAACCAACGAGTAGTAGTTGAGGACCTCGCCCTTCGTGGTTCCGGATTCTGGATAAAGCACCTTGTCGAGGTTCGTTAGGCGCACACGCCGACCGTCAACTCTGACGCTCTGCTCGGCGGGGCTCACACCAAGAGGGTAGCCCTCGGCGGCTTTCCCGTGTGTACTTATCGCATGAGGTCAATTTGGAAGGGCGCCATCACGTTTGGCTTGGTCAACGTGCCCGTCAAGGTGTATTCCGCGACGGAGGATCACGACGTCTCACTGCACCAAGTGCACGCCGCCGATGGTGGCCGCATTCGGTACCAGCGCATTTGCGAGCTCGATGGTGAGGTCGTGCCGTTCGCCGACATTGACCGTGCGTACGACGACGGCGAGCAGACCGTCATTCTGACGAAAGACGACCTGGCGTCGTTGCCCGCGGAGAAGACCCGCGAAATTGACGTGCTCGAGTTTGTGCCGAGCGACCAGGTTGACCCGGTGACGTTCGACCGCCCGTACTATTTGGAACCCGATTCGGCGTCGCCCAAGGCGTATGTGCTGTTGCGGGAGACGCTCAAGCGCACCGACCGCACCGCGATCGTGCGATTCACGCTGCGGCAGAAGACGCGGTTGGCGGCACTTCGCGTGCGGGGAGATGTGCTCATGCTGCAGACCCTGCTGTGGGCTGATGAGGTGCGTGAGGTGTCGTTTCCGTCGCTGAGCGATGAGGTCAAGATTTCAGACAAAGAACTGGAGCTGTCTGCGTCTCTGGTCGACGGATTCTCGGCTGATTTCGAACCCGAAACTCACGTTGACGAATACCAGCAGGAGTTGCGCACGCTCATCGAGGCGAAACTCGAGTCGGGCGATGCCGTCGACACCGATGCGACCTTCGGCGTTCAGGAACACGCCGGTGGTGAGGTTATCGACCTGATGGAGGCGCTGCGCGCGAGTGTGGAACGTACGCGTGCGGCACGTGAAGAGGCGGCGGAACCAAAGAAGGCGAAGAAGTCGAAGGCGAGTTGAGCGCGCGCTAGCGCGAGCTTTGTGCTCAGCCGCTCCGAGGTTCCGGTCGTCTACGCGACGGTACCCGTGGTTCCGCCTGCTTCTGCGTTCTTCGCAGCCTCTTCGGCGCGTTCTTTCACAAGCTTGCTGCGTTCGCGGAAGTAGTGCCACGCCGTGACGACGATCGTCGCTGCGACGGCACCCAGCAGGATGATGTCGATGTATTCGGTGACGAAGTCGCCGAGGCCGGGGATGAAGCTAATGCCGTAGCCGACCATCGTGAGGCCAAAGCCCCAGATGACCGCGCCGATAAAGTTGTACAGCGAGTACTTGTGCCACGGCATGTGCCCGACACCGGCAGCGACGGGCGCGAACGTGCGCACCACCGGAACCCAACGGGCGATGATGACCGTGAGTCCGCCGTAGCGTTCGAAGAACGCGTTCGTGCGTTCAACGTTCTTCTTACTGAAGATGCCCGTCTCTTTGCGCTCAAAGATCGCTGGGCCGCCCTTGTGGCCGATGATGTAGCCGACTTCGCCGCCGATGAACGCGGAGAGACCGATAAGCAGGGCAACCCACCACACGCTGATGCCGAAAACGCCGTCGGGCGCGACTTCACTCGGGCGAGACAGCAACCCCGCCATGATGAGCAGGGTGTCGCCGGGGAGGAGGAATCCGACGAGGAGGCCGGTCTCAGCAAAAACGATGAAGCACACCACGAGCAAGGCCCAGGGCTGCGAGTTCGTAATGATCTCCGCCGGGTCTAACCAGGGGATGAGCGCAAGTTCGTGCACCGGATTCCTGTCGTTTTTATGGGGCAAGGGCCGTATTGCGATGTGTGCGGAAGGTGGGACTTGAACCCACACGCCGTGAGGCACAGGAACCTAAATCCTGCGTGTCTGCCAATTTCACCACTCCCGCGTGAACAACAGTCTATGGGGTCGTCCCGGTGTGAAATATACGAGTTTGGCTTCGGGCGTGGACGCTGTGCGAATTCTCAGTTCGGCTGTGGAAAGTTTGTGCGGCGTGGCTCGTGAGCGCGTCAAGATTCTCACGTGACGAGTGTGATGGCAACGGTGGCAGAGCGGGTACGCGATCGCTTGCGCAGTGAGCAGTCGAACCCGGCCGATGATCCGCAGCGGGCATCCGACATCGCGCACGATGAGGTGCGCTGGCACAACGATGTCGCGCTCGCGCGTGGGTGGCGGGTGCTCGACGATGAAGCGCGCGCGGTTCGTGAAGTGCTCGCCGTCGTGAGTGGGTTTGGCCCGCTACAGCCGTATTTTGATGATCCTGAAATTGAAGAGATTTGGATCAACTCTCCGGCGCACATTTTTGTGGCGAAGAATGGAACCCCGACACGGCTGGATCTGGAGCTGACAGATACCGAGGTGCGCGACATCGTGGAGCGCATGTTGCAGGCGACCGGGCGCCGCGTCGATCTGTCGCAGCCGTTTGTTGATGCGTCGCTACCCGATGCACGTGTGCACGTCGTGATTCCGGATATCACGCGCAAACACTGGTCGGTGAATGTCCGTAAGTTCTTGAGCCGCTATCGCTCGCTTGACGGGCTGGTTGACACGGGGTCGTTGCCTGCCGATGTCGCGCGTCGTCTGGCACGGTCGATGCGCGAGGGCGCGTCGGTCATTGTGTCGGGTGCGACACATGCGGGTAAGACGACGATGTTGGGTGCCCTGATCGCTGCCTGTCCGCCGGATCATCGCATCATCACGGTGGAGGAGACGTTCGAACTCGCCATTGACGCACCTGATGTCGTCGCGATGCAGGGTCGCCAGCCGAGTCTTGAGGGCACGGGTGAGGTGACGCTGCGACGCCTCGTGAAGGAGTCACTGCGCATGCGGCCTGACCGCATTGTGGTCGGTGAAGTGCGCGACGCCGAGGCGCTCGATCTTCTTCTCGCGCTCAATACGGGGGTTCCGGGCGCGTGCACTGTTCACGCCAATTCGGCCGACGAGGCGTTGAACAAGCTCGCGGCGCTCACGATGTTGGCGGGCCGCAACGTTGAGCGGAGTTTTGTGCTTCCGATGCTCGCCGCGAGTGTCGACCTGGTCATTCACTGCGTGCGGCGTGCTGACGGTTCACGTCGTGTTGCCGAGATTCTTTCACCGACCGGTGTCGTCGATGACGCGATCGTGGGGAAGTCGCTGTACCGGAGCGCAGCGTGATGCGCGGGGTGTGTGGTTCGGTTCGCGGATTGAGTGGCTTGGTTCTCGGGTTGTGGCGCTCGACGCGCGGGTTGAATGGCTCGATTCGCGGCGTGTGCAGTTCGACGCGCCGCGCGAGTGGTTCGGGGCACTGCGTGTGGGGTGCGGCATGACGTGGATTTTGGGTCTAGTCCTCGGGGCCGGTCTCGTGCTGGCGGCGTCGCCGTGGCTGTGGCCAGCGGCGGCGGAACCACGGGTGCGGGAACGACGTGCGGGGTGGTTGGATGCGCTCGCGGTGGAGGCGGGCGTGCCGCGGTTGAACACCGGGCTGATCGTGCTGTTGAGCGTGGCAGGTGCCTTGGTGGCGGGTGCTCTGTCGTTCGTGTTGACGCGGCTTGTCGTCGTTGGGCTGGTGGCGGCGGTTGCTGGGTTGGTGGCCCCGGTCATGATTCTCCGTGGTGCCCGCCAGCGGCGACTGCAGTCGCGTCGTGCGCTGTGGCCGGATGTCTGCGACCTGTTGGTGGCCTCGACCCGTTCGGGCATGAGTCTGCCCGAGTCTGTCGCGAGTCTTGCCGATGTGGGTCCTGAACTTCTGCGCCCCAGTTTTCAACGGTTCCGCTCTGACTTTGCGGCGTCTGGGCACTTTGACAGCAGTGTTGCGCGGTTGAAGGACGAGTTGGCGGATGCGACGGCTGATCGCATCATCGAGACCCTGCGCATGGCGCGTCAGGTGGGCGGAACCGAGCTGCCCCAGGTGTTGCGGTCGCTTTCGGCTGCGGTGCGTGCTGATGTCGCGGCACGTGGTGAGGTGGCGGCGAAGCAGTCCTGGGTGCGTGCCGCGGCGATTATCGCGGTGATCGCGCCGTGGGCGATTCTTGGTCTGCTGAGTCTGCGACCCGAAGCCGCGCGCGCGTATGCGACGCCAGGCGGATTCGTGCTGGTGGTCGCGACGGCGGTGATTTCGGTGGTGGCGTATCGCCTGATGAGTCGCATTGGCCAGTTGCCGGAGCCGCGGCGGTGGTTCGGCTCATGAATCCGGTGCTGAACGTCGCGATCGCCGTGCTGATGGGCGGCATGCTCGGCCTCGGGCTCTGGAGCCTGCTGTCGGTGATTCCGCGGTGGGGTGCGGAACCATTGGTGCGGCGGGTGGCGCCGTACGTGCGTGACGTCACGGATCCGCAGGGCACCTCGTTGCCGCTGGTTGCGCCGACGGATCCGGCGGCCTTCATCGCGCGCGGTCTGCGTCGATTGTGGGGCGCGGTGGTCGGTGTGGTTTCGCGGGTGTGGGGTGTATCGGATGCGTTGACCGCCCGACTTGCTCGCGCTGGGTGGCGCCTGACCGCCGCGCAGTATCGCGAACGTCAGTTGGGCGCGGCTCTGGGGGCGGCGCTCGTTGGTGCACTGCTGGCTGTTGTTGCCCGGGTTGCCGGCAATTCTTCGCCAGCCGTGCTGATTTTGCCGGTGCTCGCTGCAATGGCGGGTGGGATGGCTGTTGAGTTCACCCTGTCGCGTGCGGTGACGCGTCGGCGTGCCCGTATCGATGATGAGTTGCCGACGGTGCTCGAGTTCTTGGCACTGTGCTTGTCTGCCGGTGAGGGTCTGCTTGACGCAATTCGCCGCACCGCCAATGTCGGCGTCGGCGATCTCTCGGCTGAGTTGCGCGGTGTCGTGCTGTCGGTGGGCACCGGTGCACCGTTGGCGGATGCGCTCGCGGCGTTTTCGGCTCGTGCGGATGTTCCCGGTGTGCAGCGTGCGGTGGATCATCTCGTCGCGGCGCTGGAGCGTGGTGCGCCGCTCGCGGCTGTGCTGAAGGATCAGGCGGCGGATGCCCGCGATGATCACAAACGCGCGCTGCTCGAGAAGGCGGGCCAAAACGAAGTACTCATGCTGGTTCCGCTCGTTTTTCTCATCTTGCCACTCAGCGTCGCTATCGCCGTTTTTCCGGGGATCGCGCTGTTGGGCAATGGGTTCCAATGAGGTGCCTGTGGAGAACTTCGGCGGTCTCTGGCTGGTCGTCGCACAATTTCGTCATGTCGAAGTTCACTCGCGCCGTGCAGCGCAAATTTTTTGATCAGTCCGGTGACGTTCCCGGATGGGTTTTGGTTACTTTGATGACGGCGGCGCTCGTTGTCGCGCTGTGGTTTCTGGCGTGGCCCGCCTTCGAAGGGCTCTTCAACGACTCGATCGACAATATGACCAATGTGGGTTGATGCTGCTCAAGTCTGAGCGCGGCTCTGCGCCCGCCGAGTTTGTGATGGTCGGGATGCTCCTGACCTTCCTAACGCTCGCCATCGTGCAGTTGGCGCTCGGGCTTTACATCCGGAATGTCGTGCATGATGCCGCGATTGACGGTGCGTTTCACGCGGCGCTGGCGGATACGACGGTTGCCGAGGGCGAAGACCGGGTGTTGACGATCGTTTCTCGGTCGCTCAATGCGGATCTCGTGCAGGCGGTGTGGGGGAGTGAGAGCAACGGAACCGTCACGATGACCGTGCAGGCAACGCTGCCGTTGCTGGGGTTGTGGGGTGTGCCGTATGGGATGGAGTTCAGTGCGCATGCGCCGGCTGAAACGCTTGATCGGTGAGGAACGGGGTTCTGCTTCGCTCGAGTTCATCGGTGCGGGCATGCTGTTGCTGGTTCCGTTGGTCTACTTGATAATTGCTCTCGCGCAGATTCAGAGTCATTCGTTTGGGGTCGATGCGGCGGCTCGCTATGCGACGCGGGTATTGGCGCAGAGTCCGGACGCGGTCGATCTCGTAGCCAGCAACGTTGCCGTGATTGCACAGCAGTATGGGTTGTCGCCGGAGGCCCTGCAGGTGGCTATTTCGTGTATTGAACCTGGTCCGTGTCCGGCGCCGGGTGGGCTCGTCACGGTGACTGTCACTGCTCATTCTCCGCTTCCGCTGATGCCGGACTTTCTTACGGTCGATGGGGGAGCGTCGGTCACGGTGAGTGCGTCGAGTACGCATCGGGTTTCGGATTATGAGGTGTCGCCGTGACACTCCCGGATCGCGCTCGCAGGTTGTCTCGCGATGAGTCGGGTTCGATCCTGCCGCTGGTGCTGGGGTACGCGATGATCGCGATCGCCCTCATCATCGTGACGACGGCTGTGACCAGCCTTTACATCACGCAGAAGCGGATCGATGGCGTCGCGGCGGCTGCGGCGCTTGCGGGTTCCGATGGATTCACGCTCACCGTGACCGGTGATTCGGCTGTCGCGACGTTGTCCGATGAGGATGTCTGGACTCAGGCGTCGGCAATTGTCGGTGCGTCTACCGATGATGTGGTGCTGGTGAGTGCGCGCACCGAGGATGGCGTGACTGCGATCGTCGACGTCAGCATCCAATGGCATCCGCCGCTGGTGTCGGCGTTGCTGCCGTCTGGGTTCACTCTGACCGCAACGGCCACCAGCCGGACGGCGCTCGACGACGATTGATCTGCTGCGTGCGTTGAGCGAGGACGCGTAGCGCCCGAGATGAAACGGATCGACTGGAATCGAATCAGTCGGGTAGTGGTGGCTAGGCTGCGATGGCGGAACGGTGGTTGGGTTGCGATGGCGGAACGGTGGTTGGGTTGCGGCGGCGAAACGGCGGATAGCTACGGGAATATCTCCGGGCCGTCCCTGCGGGTCGGCCTGCCAGACCCACCAATATTCCCTCCGCCATCCACCGCTCCTTCTTAGGCGGAGTGCCTTCCCGAGACGGCTGAGTGCGTTCACTTCCACGAGTTTGCTGGGCACGTTGTGTTCCCGACATGGCTGGGGTGGGCAGCGTTCTGCCTGCAGGTCAGGCCGTCGTGAGGTAGGCGAGTTCTCGAACGCGCCCGCGGCCCGATTCTCGTGCGGGCATGCACGCGGATGCTCGAGCGGATGCTCGAGCGGGTTCGTGCGCGGGTACACGACCTGGTTCACGACGGGGTTCTCGAGCGGCTTCTCCCGCGGGCTCTGGGCTGGATGCTCGACCCGGTTCATCGGCGTGCGGTGGTTGACCCGGCGGTGGTTGGGGTGCCCGGAATCGGGGGTCGGGCAGGGTGATGTCTTTGAACGCGTACTCGAGCGGCGCCCTCGGCGG